>DASQXV010000145.1:0-23909 GCA_035639595.1 Thermoplasmata archaeon
CACGATTCGATGAGGATGGCGGTATAAAGTCCGAGGCGGAGGGGAGGTGGGCGAAAGTGCGATTTCCGTCGACTGGGACGCGCCTTATGCCGGTAGCTCTTCCGCCATGCGCGCCAGGTGGTAGTCGAGGTCCCGCTCCCCGTAACGTCGCCACCACCACGCCGTGAGAGGGACCAGAATCCAGCCCACGCCGCGAGGCCGGATCCAGGCATCGAAGGAGACCCGCGTTCCGCCCCCGGCCGGTTCGAAGCGATAGGCGTACCGAACGTCGGCACCGGGGTACCGCGCCTCCACGGCGTAGCCGAGTGGGGGATCGAGAGTGACATGCTCCTCGATGGCCAGCCGGACGGGCCGTGTCGCCTCATCCCGCAACCAAATCTCGTTTCCGCTCCGACGCAGGATGGAGCGCGTGCTCCGAGCCGGGGACCCCGCGTGCGCGTGGTTGTCCTCCCGGAAGTCCGTCCACCAGGCGAACACCAAGTCGCGGGGGAAGGGGACCGTCCGAGTCAAGCTCAACCTCATCGATTCAGGCCACGTTCGCGCGCCAAGATGAATTCCGTCATCAACCTTGTTTAAGGTTGACCGGTGCGGCCCCGGCTATCCGGAGACTCAGGCCAACATCACGGTGGCGGAGGGGGTGGCGCGGCCGCAACCCCCGCCTTGGCCCGCTGCTTCCGTTTGATCGCCGCGGTCTGGACGAGGGCTCCGAGGAAGAACACGCCGAGTCCCGCAAGCCCCGCGGTCACGATGGGCTGTCCGAGGAAGTAGAGTCCGAAGGCGAGGAGGAGTCCCCCAACCGCCGCGGTGATGATCCCGATGAGGTCGTCGATGAAGTAATACGAGATCCCGAAGACGACGATGAGCACGAGGAGGGCCCCGACGAGGGCGGCGTCTAACTGGCCTTCCGTGAAGCTGGCGGAGCCGTGGAGGAGCCCGTAGACGAGGGCCGCGGCGAGCAGGCCGACGAGGAAGGCGAGGGCGACCTTCACGAGCTTCGTGAAGAGGATGCTCCCGATGACGGCGCCGACCAAGGCTAGGACGAGCCCCGCGATCGAGCCGCCGAGCGCGGCGCCGAAGAGGAATCCGACCGCGCTCCCCAGAAGCGCGCCGATCATCGACATGACGGTCGACCAGAGGGCGTGGCCCCGGAATCCGAGGGCCAGGCCCGTGACGATCATGATGATGCCGATGATGATCGCCGCTTCCCCAGAGACGAAGGGGACGGCGGGGATCGCCGCCACGCTCGAAACATTCGGCTGGCCCTATAAATAAACAGCGCGGGCGTTCTCTAGGCGCATACCAAACGAAGCTAGCCGCGGCCGAACACGTCGTCCGCGCGTCGCCCGATCTCCCGCAAGGTGCCCTCGTCAACGATGCCGGATCCGAGGACGTGCTCCCGCACGTTCATTGCGTCGTAGTCGAGGACGTCGATCACGGTCGGGATGCGGATCGCGTCGCCGATCACCGCGACCGTCCGCAGGGGGAGCTTCGCGATGATGTTCTCCCACATCTTCTTGTCCGGGACGCCGGCGAGGGCCGCCTCGACGTCGGAGGGTTCCTTCAGGGACATGACGAGGCGGTTCGCGAGCTGGCTGCGCACCTCGTCGGAGATGCGGGACGGCCTCTGGTCGACGAGCGCCAGGATGAGGTTGAACTTCCGCGTCTCGCGCGCGAGCCTACTGAAGGTGTGCGCGTACGGCGCGATCTCCGGGCTCAGGAACTTGTGGGCCTCCTCGAGGAACAGGACGAGCCGCGGGTACTCCTCGTTCCTCTCCGTGTACAGCTCGAACAGGCGGCGGGACAGGATGTTCGCGACGAACAGGTACACCATCTGGTCCGTCCCGTAGTCGCCGAAATCGAGGACGACGCTCTTGCCCCCGCGGATCGCAGAGAGGATGTGCGCGAAGGCGTCCTTCCCCTCCGTGATCGCCTTCAGGAACGGGAGCCGGTCGAGCCGCCCGATCCGCCGCTTCAGGCCCTGCAGGGTCATCTCGTGGGCCCGCTCCGTGCCGAGCATCTCCATCGTCGCGTCCTTGACCGCGGAGATTAGGTCGCGTCCCGAGCGCCCCTTCGCGATCTCGTACAGCGTGTCGACCATGGGGGCGGTCAGGTCCTGGAGCGCGACGACGAGGTCCTCTGGCGTGATGTCCCGTGCATCGAGGACGAAGGGCTTCGCCTCCTTGTTCTTCGGGTCCAGGGAGAAGATCTCGACCTTCCCGGGGAAGAAGAACTTCAGCCCTTCCGTCTTGTCCGTCGCGCTGAACACGCCGTACTCGGAGTGCATGTCGAAGATCAGGACGGAGCCGACGTCGCACGAGAGGATGCCCGCGCACACGAGCTTGTTCAGGATCGACTTGCCGGTCCCCGTGCGGCCGAAGATCGCGAAGGGTTTCTCGACCAGCCTCTTCATGTCGAGCTGCACGTGGAACGGCTCGACGCCCGTGATCGTGCCCAGCGTGGCCGACGTGTCCGTGACCTGGTAGATCCGCTCGACGTCCTCGCGGGTCGCATGCCGGCACGGGGAGAAGTACGGCGGGATCGTCTGCGGCTCGCTCAGGTCCTTCGTCTCCCGGTCCACGAGCTGGATCATCCGGAGCTTCGCCTTGCTGTAGAAGATCGGGCCGCCGTACCCTTCGTGGGTCTCCGGCCGCGGCACGACGACGTCCGCGATCGTCGAGCCCGCGAGCTGGTCCGCGATGTCGCTCTCCTCATTCACGACGTCCTCGACGAGGCAGTAGAAGTCGTACCGGGCGCCCTCCACGATGATGGGGAAGGCGATCTTCAGCTCCTCGGGGTTCCCGAGTTGGAGCTTTGCGACGAGGCCGTCGATGACGGACGCCGCGACGATCTCCCCGATCTTCATCGCAGGTCCCTCGCGACCTTGTCGAGGTATTCGTGGAACGCGCTCCGCTTCCGACCCTCGACCTGCGTGAGGCCGTCGAGGACCGTCCGCACGTCCAGGCCCATCCGGAGGGCCATCTTCATCACGCTCTCCTGGTACACCGGCTTGAGCTGCCGCACGGTCACGGCCATCCGGTGCGCCTCGATCAGCGGCCAGGGATAGCCGACGGACACGAGGCTCTTCCCGTACGCCGCGAGTTGACCGAACGCCTCCTCCGGCCGGTCGCGGAACGTCCCGAGGTCCACGCGGAACCACTTCCTCGCCTGCGGATGCAGCCGGGCATAATAGATGTCGCCGTACAGGAGGCCTTCCCGGAGCGCCTCCGCGGCCTTCGGGGCCCGCGCGTACGCGAGGGCGTCGCGCGGCAGCCGACCTTGGCATCGGGCCAGGAGTTCCTCGTCGGACAGCATGTGCCCGAAGGCGTGGAGTTGGCTGTCCTTCGAGATGCCGACGAGCACGTGCCCGCGTTCCTCGCACACCTGCACGAGCCGCTCCATGACGGAGAACTGCTTCGGGAACTCGGACAACGTGCCGTCCACGGCGACGATGCAACCCTCGAGGTCCTCCGCGACGTTCGTCGCGGTCTGCCCCTCGATCAGCCGACGGTATTCGTTGACCATGTCCCGCGGCTGCTCCTCCCGCCGTTCCTTCGTGAACTCGAACAGGGACCGGTGCAGCTCGTCCTGGGTCGCGACGAACCCTTCGTAGGTCGACACGCCGACCATGCGTTGGACGAGCCGCCAGTCCTTGCGGCGGAACGCATGCCCGTCGAACGCGTACCGAAGGAGGCCGACGGAGATGAGGGCGAGCCACCAGCTCGAGAGGTTCAGGAGGAAGGAGTAGGATCCGTCGACCGCGATCATGTCCTTGGCGGCGGCCGCGCACCCGAACGTCCGGAATTCCGGGACCTCCGTGGGCGGGAGCGGCACGTCCCGATGGTGCCGGATCAGGAGGTCGAGCTCCCGGCGCATGTCGTCGACGTAGCTTACGCGGGGGCGGTCCGGGTTCGGGGGACCTCCCGCGTCATCCGGCCGGGCCAGAGGGCATCCCTTTGGCGTGACGAGGGGATGCGTCGGCATATAAGGGTGTCGAGGGGACCTGCGGCACTACCCGCTTCGGCGGAAAGGGCTTAGAAAACAAAGGAGGGGTAGGGGGTGTGGTAGTGCGCAATTTCCGAAGGAGGAGCCTACCCCGAGTGCCAAGACTCGGGTCACGCGGTTGAACCTTGCCGCCAGAATCTATGGGCATCCCCGGAGATGTCCGGGGCGGGGCGGCGAAACCGTCCGGCTATGCGACGACTTCCGCCCGCGACTCCTGGTTCGGATTCATCGTCACACGGATCCGGCCCGGGAAGCGGTCCGCGACCTCCCCGAGGTGCGTGATCAGGATCACCTTCTCGAACACCTCCCCCATCCTCAGGAGCTTTTGGACGAACAGCTCCCGCGCGATCTCCGTGTCGAGGGAGCCGAGGTCACCCTCGTCGATGAACAACGTCTTCATCCGCCCGAACGTGCGGCCGATCTGCGGCATGGAGGCCAGCTCCCGCGCGATCGCGAACCGGAGGGCCGCGTTGATCTGCGTCTTCTCGCCGCCGGAGAATTCCGCGACGTCGTGCCACTGTCCGTCCACGCCCTGCACGAGGATGCGGATGCCATGGCCCCGCCCCTCCTCGTACGTCTCCAAACGGATCCGGCCGAACCGGCCGGCGGTCAGCTCCCCGAGGTTCTTCGAGGCTTCGATCTCCAGTTCCGGAAGGAGCTGGTCCACCGCGTACATGACCACGCCTCGCTTATGGAACACCCGATTCACGAGGACGTCGTAGATCTCGAGTTCCCCGCGGAGGGCCTCCCGCTGCCGTTCCGATTCCTTCAGCCTCTGGGCGTCCGCCTCGAGGGCGACGATCTGTTCGTTCAAGGCCGAGGCCTGCCCCTCGAGCAGGTGCCACGCCTTCCGCTCCCCATCGAGCTCCTTCTGCAGCCCATCCGATTTCGCCTTCGCCTCCAAGAACGCGGCTTCCGAGGGTCGGAGGCTCGTCAGCTCCGCCTCGAAGGACGCGCGTTCTGTCTCGATCGCCTTCCGCTGGACCGCAAGGTCCTCGAGCCGCGCGCGCATGTCGCCGACCTGCCGCAGCAGGGTCGTCAGCTCATCGAGTCGCTTCCGCTTCGCGGTCTTGTCCAACACCGCTTGACCGATTGATTCCAAGCGTTTCGCGTCCGTCGCCGCGAAGGGCAGGGCGTCGAGCTGCCGCAGCGCCTCGATCTTCGCGTCGTCCAGGGGCTGGATCAGATGATGGCTGTCGTCCGCCTCCTGCCGGAGGTCGTCCTTGAGCTGCTCCAATTGGCGCTTATACTCCGTGAGGACGAAGGAATCCTGGTCAATCGCCGCGACCTTCTCGTGGACCCGAGCGAGGGCCTTCTCCGCGCGCGCCTGTTCCGCGCTCAACTCCCGCACGAGCTTCGGGCGGTCCGCGAGCCACTCGATCTCCCGGGCGATGCGCGTCACCCGCTCCTCCAGACGGCCTTCGTCCCGGAGAGAGCCGAACGCGGTCTCTCGGTCCACGTCCGTCCGGAGGGACGCGATCTTTCGATGCAGTTCGTCGATCCGGTTCTTGATCTCGTCGCGTCGCTTCTCGTGCTCTCGCTTCGCCAGGTCGAACTCCCGTTCCGCCGCGCGGGCCGCCGCCTCCCGCTGATCGTGGAGGGCCTTCGTCTCCTTGAGGCGGTCCAGCTCCTCCCGCAGGCGGTCGAGGTCGCCGGTGTCCTTCTCCAGGGCGTCCCGCTCGGGCTCCAGCTTCGCCGCAATCTGTCCTTGGTCCCGAATCTCCGCCTCGCGGGCCTGGAGGGAGGCCAGCCGGGTCGTCCGGTCCTCGAGGGCCGCGGACGCGCGGACCCAGCGTTCGTGCTTCCCTTCGAGGTCCTTGAGCTGCTTCGAGTTCGCTTCGACGGCGGCTTGGAGTTGGGCCACGCGGGAACCGCGCTCGCCGCGCTCCCGGTCTACGGCCGCGAGTTGTTCCTGCAGGGAGGGCAGGCGCGCGAGGGCTTCCTCACGGGCCGCGATCTCGGCCTCCTTCGCCTGGATGTCCGCCTTCACGGTCGCGAATCGCTCCTTCGACCTCTCCAGGGCGCGTTCGAAGATCTCCAGGCGGAACAGTTCCTGGAACACCGCGAGGCGCTGCGCGCCGCTTGCCGCGCCCAGTTCCTTCATCTCCTCCTGCCGGACGAAGGTCGAGTTGCGGAATCCGTCGTAGTCCAGGCCGACGAGGTCACGGATCGTCCGCTCCTTGTCGGGGATCGTGCCTTGGACCGCCTCTCCGTCCCGCATGACCTCGAGGTACGACTCCTTCTTCGTCGTGATCCCGCGGGTGACCTCCCACCGCTCGTCCCCCTGGCGGAAGGCCACGCGCACGTAGCCGTTCGGCCGGCACACATCGGACAGCTTGACGTCCTTGATGTCCGTGCGGGTCGTCCGGCCGTACAAGGCGAACGTGATCGCGTCCAGGATGGACGACTTCCCCGCGCCCGTCGGGCCCGTGATCACCGTGTACTTCTCCGGAAACCGCAAGGGAGGGACCGTCTTCTCGAGGTACCGCATGAAGCCCCGCATCTCGATCTCTTCGAGGACGAATCCTTCGTGGCCCGAGGGCGTCTCGTGGCTCGGGATCGGGGCGGCCTCGATGTCCGCGGCGTCCCTCATGCGAGGGTCTCCCGGAGCACGCGCCGGGCCTCCACCTTGATCGCCTCCCGCTTCGGGTGGTCCGCGAGGACCTTGTCCACGTAGTCCGAGAGGAGCCGACCCGGGTCGAGCGTGAAGTCCTCTGTGACGACACGCGGCCGGCTCGTCGAGAGGAACTTGACCTCGTAGTGGAAGGCATCCCGCAACCGGTCCGCGAGCCGTTTCTCATCGAGGCGGTTGCGGAGCTCGTCCGGCAACGTGACCTCGATCCGCACGAGATGGCCCGCGATATGCGCGGGGATCGCGGCGAGGACCTTCTCCGTGACGTCGTCCGCCATGCCCGCGGTCACCTCGATCTTCTCCATGGTCCGTGCGGGGAGCTCCACGAAGGACCAGCCGCCCTCCGGGTCGATCGCCAGGAACCCTTTCGGATCCAGCCGCTCCCCCCAGTCGATGCGCTCGGGCGCGCCGGTGTACACGACCTTACCGGCCACGACCTGGTGCAAGTGGATGTGCCCGAACACGACGAGGTCGACCGATTCCGGCACCATGTCCGGGGTGAAGGTGAAGTCGTTCGGCACGACCTCCGGTGGAGCCGTGCTGGCGTACCGCACGCCCTGGAACTCGAAGTGGCCGAACAGGATCCGGAGGTCGGCGTCCTTCAGGTCCGCCGCTCGGTGATGGATCCAGTCTCTCCAGAGGATTCGCGCGGCTTCGTAGGCGGCCTCCCGCGGGACCTCCTCCTTCAACGTCTCGCGGAGCCGTTCGACGACCTGCTCCGGGTGCATGTAGGGAAGGAGGATGAAGCCGATTTTCCGGCCCGCGATCTCGCGGGTCTCGACCTTCGGATCGCGGAAGACCTTCACGTGCGGATAGCCGCGGTAGTCGTCGAGGGACGTGGACCGCGCGATCCGCCGCGGCTGGTCGTGGTTTCCCGCGAGGATCCAGACCTCGATGCCGGCCGCCCCGAGGGGCTCGATCACGTCCCGGCGGACCATCTCCCGGAACACGGGGGCGACGTGGGCGCGGTCGAACAAGTCCCCGAGGATGCAGAACACGGCGGCCTCGTGGTCGATCGCCCACCGCGCCGCCTTCGCGAAGTTCCCGTGAAGGTCCAGGGCGCGCTCGGAGATGCCCGTCTCCGGATCGATCCGGAAATCGAAGTTCAAACCTTCGTGGACATCGCCCACGCAGACAATGCCGCCCATCCTCGCCGCCCAATAGCGACTCCCTATATAGTATGGGACGACGGGATAGGCGAAAGTGAAAATCCTCCTAGCCGCCGCGTTGTTCCGCCCTTTTCCGGTAGCGGCCTTCCCCGTGGAACCGAAGGCCGTGGGACCGGCACGCGTCCGCGAGATCCGCGAGGAACGACTCCATGTACTCCGAGTCCGAGATCCGCGCGAGCCTCGGTCCGATCTCGCTTCCCTCCAGGCGCGCGAGGATCGCCTCCCGGGCCCCCCACCTTGCATCTAGAGTGCGCGTGGACACCTCGGCGACGCCCCTGTGGGCGAGTTCCACCGCGATCTCTTCGGGCGTCTCATCTCCGGTCGGCGGGTAGGTCGGAGCAAAGGAGACGAAGGTCTTGAGCCCGGCCTCGGCGAGCGTCTGGAGGCAGCGGAGACGCGCATCGATCGGTGGGGCCCATGGTTCGAGGAGGGCACGCGCGCGATCATCCAGGGTGGGCACGGACATTCCGACATCGATCGTCCCAAACTGCGTGAACAAGTCGATGTCCCGAGTCATCAAGGGCGAGCGGGAGAGGATTGAGACGGGCCACCCGCTGCGGAGCAGGACCTCGAGCGAATGACGCGTGATCCGGTACCGGCCTTCGACGAACTGATACGGATCCGTCGCGGTGGAGATCATGACGAGGCCCCGTGGCAGCTTCCGGACCTCCCGGGCGAGGACACTCGCGGCATTCCGTTTCACGCTTACCGACGTTCCCCACGCGGAGCGGTCGAGCTGCAGGAGGCGGGGAACGTAGCAAAATATGCAGGCGTGAAAACAGCCCACGTAGGGGTTGAAGGAGTAGTCGACGTCGGGCAACGGATCCGGCCTCAGGGCATGGTCCACGCTCACCTCACGGATCCGGAAGTCGTCCCTCGGGGACGGCACGTGAATCCCGAAGAGCTCGTCCACGAATCCATGAGGTCAGAGGGGTTTATCCGTGTCCCCGGGGGAGAGAACGGTGAAACTACAGCTACAGGTCCACCCCGACAGTGTGGAATCAGCACCCGAGGGACCTGCGCCCCGGCTACCGGATGAAGACGTCGAGGTAGAGCTTCTTGCCGAACCAGTACCCTCCCGCGAGGGCCACCGCGGCCGCGGGCACGACCAAATGAAAGTCCGCCCACATGCGTGTGATCCCGAAAAAGATGCTCAGGATCCGAGCACCGACGTGGTGCGGTGAAACGACGCTCAGGCCGCGGGCGACCTCCGCGATCGCCCGGTAGGTTTCCGGCGAGACGAACTTCCCCGGCGGCGTCATGATCTGGGCGATCTGCGTGCCGATGAAGGTCAGGCCTGTTTCCGTGAAGACGATCGCGAGCAGCAGAAAGATGGCCCCCAACGCCGCGGGGGAGAAGACCATCCGGCCCGCCAGGTGGGCAATGGCTTGGGCCAAGAAGACGCCGACGGAGAGGACGACGAAACTGGCCGCGAGGCTCGTGAAGAGGATCGCGGCGAAGTCTGCCGCCGGATATCCCGAAAAGAGAAGGAAGCCACCGAACAGTCCGAAGAAGATGATTGACGAGACGGCGGCGGAGACGAGCAGAGACGACAGGAGCTTCGCGATCGTGATGTCATTCAGGTCGACCGGGTAGAGGATAATCGACCGGATCGTGCCCCGGCGAATCTCCCCCTGGTGGAAGTGGGCGAACGTGAGGCCGAGAGTCAAAGACGTGAGCACGGTCGACAGAGCGTAGAAGGTGCGGAGGTTGTAGTCGTACCAAGTCCAACGGAATCCGTAAGCGCGGGAGTAATACGCCGTGTTCAACGCGCCGGGGAGGGTGAGGAGGAAGGCAATGCCGGCGATCAAGAACGTCAGGAGCCAAGCCCAAAGGGGAAGTCTCCAATCTTTGTCGACGATTGCGAGGATGAGTCGAACCCGCTCCTTCCAGGATGTCATCGAGAAACCCCTGGGATCGGAGAGGGCGAGGGCTGCGTAAGGCGGGCGTAGACGTCTTCCATCGTCCCGAGGCTTCGCAATTCGAGCAGATCCACGTTTGCCTCGACGAGGGTCCGCGCGATGCGCGGTGCGTCGTCTCGCGACAGGAGTCCGATTCGTATCAATCCGCGGCCGCCTCGCTCGAGGCTCTGGTGAGGGATTGCCCGGAGCGCCGTCAGGCTCCGGTCCACATCGCTCACTTCGATCTCGTAGGCGGGAGCGAGGAGGTTCGACTTGAGTTCCCGGGCGGTCCCCAGCGCGATGACCCTTCCGAGGTGCAGAAACGCATAGCGGTCCACAATCGCCTCGCTCTCGAGGAGGTTGTGGCTCGTGAACAGGATTGAGCCGCCCCGCGAGACCCAATCCCGGAGGATCGTCCGCAGGCCGATCCGCATGCTCACGTCGACGTTGGAGAACGGCTCATCCAGGAAGAGCATCCGCGCCGGGCTGAGCATGACGCGCGCGAGTTCCGCCCGCTGTCGCTCGCCCATGGATAGCTTTCCGATGCGGCTGCCATGGTGGGCCCCGATACCGAGGAGAGAAAGGGCCCATCCGACCCTCGCCGGGATGTCAGAGGGGGGAACGCCCGCCATCTCGGCGAAGAAAGAGAGGTACCTGTGTACGGTCATGGCCTCGTACGGAAATGGGATGTCGATGAGGATCCCGAGTGCACGGCGCAGCTCATTGGGGGCTGCGCGGATGTCCATGCCGCACACGGTTGCGGTCCCAGCATCGGGTTGTGTGAGGCCGGAGAGGACCCGCAGGCACGTCGTCTTGCCCGCGCCGTTTGGACCGAAGAGGCCGAACACCTCGCCTTCCTTGATCTCGAGCGAAACCTGATCTAGGGCGCGGACCCGCGGATATTGCTTGACAAGTCCCGAAGCCTGTACAAGCATCCGCGATGCCCAACGTCCGCCCATGGAATAACCCTTCGGTTCGCTAGTGTTCCCGCGTTGGCGCGCTCCGTCGCACCAATCCGCGGGAGGGCGGACACTGTCACCTAAGGTAGCCGCCTTCGGCGACGCCCCGGGAAAGGTGCATCCGGTTGGACGAGCAGTCCGTCGTTGAATCGGTTCGCCCGGAGAGGCTCCAAGGCCTCTGGCCGTCGTCCCGTCGCGACAAACTCCGCGAGGAGGCGACCGACCTCCGGGCAGAGCTTGAACCCGTGGCCGCTAAAGCCCGCCGCGACGAACAACCCGTCGGGCCCGAATCGGTCCAGGATGGGATAAGCGTCGGGCGTGACGTCGTAGGCCCCGGACCAGCCCCCTCGCGGTTGGGCCGTGGCCATCCTTGGGAACCGCTTCGCAAGCCGCGTCCGCAGGTCTCGGACCGTCGCGGCCGGGAGACTCTCGACGAGCCCAGAGTTGCGGCTGGTCTTCCGAGGATCCGTGTCCATGTATCCGCAGAGCGTGTCCTTCTCCCCCTCGGGCCGTGAATACGTGTTCCCGTAGAAATCGAAATGGACCTTCGGGGGCTCGCCGAAGTCAACAGGGCGCCGCAGGATCGCCACCTCTCCGCGGACGAAGCGGATCGGCAGACGAGGCCCGTGGGGCGCCAGGAGGCCCGGCGTCCAATTGCCCGCCGCGACGACGACCTGTTCGCAGGACAGGAGTCCTTCTCCCCGGATCTGGACTCCGCGGACGTGACCCGGTCGGGTCACGATCGACCTCACCGCGTGGCCGTCGAAGACCTTCGCCCCCTCCACCCCCGCGGCGGCGGCGAATCCGCTCGCGGTCGCGATCGGGTCCGCATACCCAGCGTCTGGATCGTGGACGACGGCCGCGTAATCGGACACCTCGAGCTGCGGTTCCAAGTCCTTCGCCTCGGAGGGCGTGAGCCGCTCGCATCGCACCCCTTCTTCGCGGAGCAGTTCGAGCAACGCCTCGAACGCGGGCACGTCCCGCTCTCGGGTCCCGGAGAGAAAACCCGCGTTCCGGAAGTCGCAATCGAAGCCCGTCTCCTTCTTGAATCGCCGGAAGAAAGCGAGGCTCTCCCGCGCGAGGCGGACGCCGATCCGCGACTCGTAATGCTGTCGCACGAGGGCCCCGCTGTGTCCCGTCGCACCCGAGGCGATGTGCCCCTTCTCCAGGAGCACGACGTCGAGATCTCGTCGGGCGAGGTGAAAGGCGATGCTCGCCCCCATGCACCCGCCCCCGACCACGACGACCTCGGCCTCCCGCGGAATCTCGCGGACGTCCACGGTCGCGGGGATGGAGTCTGCCCTTATCGCCGTTTCCACATTTCTATCCCTTGCGACGAATAGATATACGTCCATGAGACAATCCTTTATCTCGCGGGACTCCCGATAGGCGGCCGTGTCGGACGCCTGGCAACTCGGCATGGGCGAGGAGCGCGCCCGGGTCGCCATTTTGGGCTGCGGTGGGGCGGGTTGCAACATCCTCCGCAACGTCGTGGCGCCGCCGAACGCGATCCGCATCGCGTTGAACGACGCCATCGTCCCATCGATCGCGGACATCCCGGCGCGCCTGATTGTCTCCCCCGGGCGGTTGCGGGGATATGCCGAGATGGACGAGAAGGTCGTCCCGAACCTGGAGACGGACGAGGAGAAAGGGATCTCCGCCGCCCTCCTAGACCGCGACCTCGTCGTGATCGTGGGAGGCCTCGGAGGTGAGCTCGGCGGCTGGGGGATGAGCCTCGTCGGGCGGGTCGCGCGGATCCTCGGAGACACGAGCCTCGCCCTGGCCACGATCCCGTTCGGCCTCGAGGGACCGATCCGGAGGGGGGCGGCGGAGGCCCAGCTCCGGTTGCTGCAAAAGCGCGCGGACGCGGTCGTCACGTTCGGCAACGACCGGCTCCTGCAGGTCGCGAAGGACCGGCCCATGGCGAAGGCCCTCGCGGCCTTGAGCGTGATCATGGCGAGGCCCGCCGCGGGCCTGGCCGCCGTCCTGGCCCGCTCCGATGTCGCGCCGCTGCGACGGATCCTGCAAGGGGTCCGGGAGTGGCGGTACGGGATGGGCGCGGGGCGGGAGAAACATCGTTGCTTCGTCGCCGTGGACGAAGCCTATGCGTCGCCCTGGTTCACCCCCCTCCCGGAGGAGGTGAGGCAGGCGATCGTCGTGATGTCCGGCCAAGAGCCGGGCAAGGAGGAAGAGGAAATCCTCCACGAGGTCCGCCGGCGGTCGCCCAAGGCGGCCGTCGCGTGGTCGTCCCTCCCTCGGACGGAGGGCGACGACCGCGTGATCGTGCAGATCCTCGCGGGCGTGTGAGCCGGAATGCTCCCAGCCGCGGACACGCATACCGCTCGGCGGTTGCCCGCTCCGATGACGGCCCCAAGCCGCATCCGGCAGTCTCTTAGCCTGGGACATTCCCATACGGTCCGGTTCGCGACCGTCCGGTTCGGGAGCGGAGCGATGTCGACGGTTCGATCGGTGACCGCGGGGCGTCGGATGCCCGTCGGCAGTGCGGAGACCGTGCCCGCGCCCGAGGGCGCCCCCGCACAATCGGCGTTGGAGGTTCGGTTCGGTGGTGCTTTCCTGTGAGCGAAGCCGAGATTGCCCGGTTGCGCGACGAAATCGCGGACATCGACAAGGAGATCCTGGACCTCGTGGCGAAGCGCCTCCACCTCGCGGAGCAGGTGGGCCTGGAGAACCAACTCATGGGCCGTCCCGCCCGGGCCGATCCGGGCGACGACCTCGTCGTCACGCGCGTCCTGACGGAGGGCGCGACCCGCGGGATCAGCCCCGCCTTCGCGGACGGCGTGGCCCGCCTCCTGATCGACGAGACGGCGCGCCGCCAGGAGGGGGTGCAGCTCCCTCGTCCCGCGGGCCAGAAGGTCCTCGTCGTCGGAGGCGCGGGGAACATGGGCCGTTGGCTGTGCCGCTACTTCCGGTCCCGCGGCTACACGGTCGTCGTGCATGACCCCGCGGGCCCCCTGGAGGACTTCCCCTACGAGGCGGACCTGGCGAAGGGGGTTCTCGCGGCCGACGTCGTGGCCGTGTCCGTGCCGATGTCCGTGTGTGGCGACGTCCTGCGCCGGATCGCGGCCCTCCGACCGAAAGCCCTCTTCTATGACATCGCGAGCCTCAAGGCGCCGATCGAGAAGGACCTGCGGGAGATGGGCCGCGAGGGCCTGCGGGTCGCCTCCGTCCACCCCGTGTTCGGCCCGAACCTGTGGCCCCTGTCCAGCGGCAACATCATCTTCTGCGACTGCGGGAACGGCCTCGCGGTCGTGGAGGCGAAGGAGCTCTTCCGGGCGACGGGCGCTTCCTTCGTCGACGTGTCCCTGGACCACCACGACGAGTTCATGGCCTTCCTGCTCGGCCTGACCCACCTTTGCCTCCTCACCTTCGCCCGGGGGGTCGCGCAAAGCCCGTTCGACCTCGCGGGCCTGAAGCGGTCCGCGGGGACGACCTTCTCCCGCCTGTCCGGCATCGCCGCGGGCCTCCTCGCCGACTCCCCCGCCCTCCTCCGAGACATCCAGGCCTTGAACCCGCACACCCCCTACATCCATCGCCTGGTCCGGAAGGTCCTCGATGACTGGCAGGCCGCGACGACGGCCCCCGACGGATCCCGGTTCTTCGAGCTGGTGGCCCAGGCGCGGTCTTACTTCCAGAGCGGGGAGCCCCCCTGACCCCGCCGGAAGGACTCGGGTTGATGCCACCTGTAGACCGGGAGCCTAAGTAGCCCAACAGGGCTCGCCCGGGACGAGGCAGGGCCATCGTGCGCATCCAGCAAGAGCTCGCCCGCGACGTGGTCGTCGCGATCGAGTCGAACCTGTTCGACCTGTACCGCGCCCTTGGGCGCATGCCCAACGCCTGGGTCGACTCCCGCCCGGACATGCTGCGGGTCAGGACTGGGCTTCCCCACGAAGTGCTCAACGGGATCTTTCGGGCCCGCCTTCCGGAACGCGACTCCGGATCGGCGATCCGAGCGGCCGTCCAGGATTTCGTGTCGGAACGGATCCCGGTGCTCTGGTGGGTCGGCCCCTCCTCCGAGCCGGCCCATCTCGGCGCGGACCTGGAGGACTGCGGGCTCGTCCGGGTCAAGGAACTCAGCGGCATGGCGATCGACTTGGACGCCCTCGAGCCCATGCCCTCGATGCCTTGGGGGCTGTCGATCGAGCACGTCCGGAACGAGGAGGCCATCCATGATTGGTTGGTCCCGATCGCCGCGGAATTCGGGCTGCCGAAGGCCGCCACGATGGGCCTCGTCCAGTTCCTGAGCACGGCCGCGGTCGGTCCGGGCGCCCTCTTCCGGCTGTACCTCGGACGTTGGAAGGGGGAACCCGTAGCGACGGCGACTCTCTTCTTCGGGGCGGGCGTCGCGGGCGTGTACGTGACGGTGCTCCCGGACTTCCGGAAGCAAGGGGTCGGGGCGGCGATGTCGCTCGTCCCCCTGCGGTTCGCCCGCACCGCGGGCTATCGCGTCGGGATCACCCATGTGCCCGAGGACCGCCTGGGATTCCACCGGAGGGTCGGATTCAAGTCGTACTGCACCCTGAAAACGTACGCTTTGCCAGGGCTCGCGCCGCCGTCCGCCGCCGTCGTCGCGAGAGGGCGAGCTGGCCCTCAGGACCGCTGAGGGATCAGGCGACCGCGCGCTCGACCCGGGCGGTCCGGGGATGGAGATCCCATTCGTCCATGAGGTAGGCCTGTAGGGGCCTGACCCGGTCCGTGTCCCCGCCCCAGCCCTTCACCAGGGCCCCGAACCGCGATTCGATCTCCCCGACCATGTGGATGACGCGCCGCTCGAGGCGATTGGACTCGCGCCCGCGGTAGACGATGTATAGGAGTACGGCGTGGCCGCGGCCGAAGGCGACGTGGTGCCGGTCCCCCATCTCGATGCTCCGGACGTCCCCGATCCCCATGCTATGGAAGGAGTCGTCCATGAAGTTCTGGATCGCGGTGAACATCGACGCGACGAGGTCCGGATCTTTGTCGGAAGAGAAGCGCCGGGACAGGTGGACGAGGGGCGTCCCGCCGGCGTCCGTCAGGTAGACGTGCTCCACGGTCCGGCGGAAGGGATGCGGAAGGCCGGTCACAACCCCACGCTTCCGAGGCGACGTTAAGCCCTTCGCAACCGATTATCCCGCCCGATAGTTTCGGAGACCGAGGATGGGTCACGACCGGTCGGGTTGCCCACGATTCCGGCCGATCTGCGGGCCGCGGTCGCGTCGGTCCGTCGTCGGGCCCTCGTGTGTGGAAGCGTGCGGCGTTCGTCCAAGTTGGACACTTGTTTCCCGCCTGCGAAGCCGAAGGTTTATGGTAGATGGGCGTAAGCTCGGGTCGGTGACACGATGCCGAACGTGACGAAACGATCGGGCGAACTGCAAGCGTTCGACCAACGAAAACTCGTGGAATCGATGGTCCGGGCCGGGGCCAGCGATCCGGTGGCCAAGGAGATCGCGAAGAAAGTCCAGGCGGTGGACGGGGACGGCCTGTCGACGATCGAGCTGCGGCGGCTCGTGACCTCGGAGCTGCGCAAGGTCAACGAGGCCGTTGCGGAAGCCTACGCACGCACCGTACGTTTTCCCGTCAAAGCCCGCAATGACGTCGGGGCGGGCCAAGCCCACGTCCCAAAGCGGATCGAACGCCTGCCGGACATCCTCCCGGGTCAGCCGGGCCGCGTGGGGTTCGGCGAGCGACGGACGAACGTCCGGATCGAACCGAGTCTGGACCAGCGCGAAGTCTGGCTCAATCCCAGCGATTTCCGGGCCCTCGGCGCTCCAGAAGGCGCGCGGGTCGCGATCCGGTTCCTCGATCAGACCGGCGCGCCGATCCTGGGGAACTTCTCAGGGCGTCCCAGGCAGACCGCCCGCTTGCGAGCCTGACGACCCCGATTCCGCCGGTTGGCATAGGGGCGCCGTCGGAGCGACGGCCGCCTCCGTTTCTCTTTCTGTCCCGACGGGATGGGAGCCTCACTTCCGGCGCCCTTTCGCTTGTTTCTGTGGTTTCTTCGGGAGGGACGACGCATATGCGATTCCGCGTCCCACCCAGGCGCGGAGCGTGGCCTCCGTCCGATAACCGGTCGGATCGACGAGCAGCCAACCGGCGGGCGTCCGTCCGCCGCTCAAATCGAACGGCTTCGCCCCAGGTTCCCGAAGCAGCGCGGCGGTCTGGGTCGGTTCCACCCGAACGATCAGGTCCTCGCCACGGACGCCCACGGCCATGTTCCCGCTGAGGAGGAACGCGATGCCGCCGAACATCTCCTTCTCGCTGAGGCCGGAGCGGCCCGTCATCATGCTTCGGACGCGATCGGCCACCGTGGACGAGTAGACCATCGGGACCGCGAAGGCCGCCGGAATTCAAGAATGCTTCGCGGGGTCGGCCGGGGCGGTTTATCCGGGTTGGGCGCCGCGCAGACTGACGGCTCGCGCCACCGCCTGACGGACGGGTTCGTATGGAGCGCCCTCGCGGAAGACCTCTCGGCCGTCGACGATGACCGCGAAGCCCTTCCCGAACCGGTGGCGCAGGCCGAGCCAGACGCCTTTTGGCGTGTCGAGCCCGACGACCTCGATTCGGATCGCACCTCCGAAATCCCGCATCAGGTCTTCCGCGATCGCATGGGCCTGTTCCGCGTTCTTGCGGATGAACTCGGGGGTCTCGTCCCGTTCTTCGGATTTCAACCGCGCGACGGTGTCGTTCGTGAACGGCTGCGCGCAAGCCGGTCCGCAGGGCTTCAGGATGGCCGGCAAGAGGCCCACCAGCTGGATCCTTGGAGGTCGCGTGACCATGGAGAGTGGGAAGGCGCATTGCGCGTAAAGCCTTCGCGGGCACGCCTTTCGACAATTGACGAACCGTGAGTGCATGACCTTTATGAGGCTAGGACCCGATTAATGTCAGACGGCCCGCCGGGTCGATGGGCCGTGGGGAGCAGCGGCATGGCAGACTTGCTCGGAACGCCGTTCTTGTGGGTCATCATAACGATGGGGCTGTATCTGGTCGCCTACCGGGTCTATGGGAAATGGGTCGACCGAAACGTTTGGCGGTCCGACGCGAAGAAAACGACCCCGGCTCATATGTACATGGACGGGGTGGAATACTTCCCTGTCAGTCGGTACGTCCTGTGGGGTTATCAGTTCAAGAGTGTCGCGGCCCTCGGCCCCATTCTAGGTCCCTTCATCGGAATCGCGTACGGTTGGATTCCCGCCCTCCTCTGGATCATCGGGGGCAACTTCTTCATCGGATGGCTGCAGGACTACGGCGCAATGATGCTGTCCGTGCGGAAGGAGGGCCGATCGTTCGGCCCGATCACCTACGAATTCACCGGCGCCCGGGGACGGAACAATCTCCTCGCTTTCGTGTTGTTTTACCTGATCATCATCTCGGCGACGTTCATTGCCCTCATTGCCCAGTTTTGGAACGCGAACTTGTTCAATGGGACGACGTTTGTCCCCACGATCGGGGTCCTCCTCGCGGGGCTACTGTGCGGCCAACTCTTGTACCGGCTCAAGATGAATGTCATGGTCGTCACGGTGATTGGCTTGGCTCTCGTCGTCCTCAGCATCTACCTCGGGACCGTGCTCCCAGTGACGATGCCCTGGGGCGATTGGAATCTAGTATACTGGGCGTCGATCTGCGTGGTCATCCTATACGTGGCCGCAATCCTGCCCACGCCGACGTTCATTCAGCCGACGAATTACTTGGCCTTCTACCCCGCCTACACAGCGATCTTGCTCCTGTTGGCTGGTGCGATCGCATCTCCGTTCGTGAACAGCGGCGCTGGCGTACCCCTGGCCGAGCCGGCGTTCGTCGGCTTCTGGAACGGTACGATCGGCCCGATCTGGCCCATCCTCTTCGTAGCGATCGCGTGCGGGGCCATCTCCGGGTGGCACAGCCTCGTCAGCAGCTCATCCTCGTCTAAGCAGCTCGACATCGAGACCGACGCCCTGCCGGTCGGTGGCGGCGCGATGCTTTCCGAAGGGCTCCTTGCCCTCGCGTCCCTCGCGGCCTACTCCGTCGTCGGGGGCCTCAACCCCGCGAGCAGCAGCACCTCCTCATGGGTGAAGGGTGCGCAGTTCCTCGTCGGCCCGTTGGTCGGAGGGACCTCCTCATACACATTCCTGGCCACGTTCTTCGGGCTGGTCCTTATCATCTACGCCCTAACGGTGCAAGCTCTCGTGACCCGGTTCTTCCGGCTCGTCGCGGGAGAGACTTGGGGCGAGGGACGGTTCCACATCCTCGGCAACAAACACGTCGCGACCGCCTTCGGCCTCGGGGTCTCTTGGCTCTTCGCGATTACGGGAAGCTGGTGGGCCCTCTGGCTCTACTTCGGCGGTGCGAATCAGCTCCTGGCCGGTCTTGCGATCATGCTCATTGCCATCTACCTTGCGAAGAACCGGTCCCGGACGCGTAACTATCTGATTCCAGGAGTGTTCATGGTCGTCACGACCCTGGCCGCCCTGGTTTGGGAGACATGGACCTTCGTCAACGCCGCGATCCAGTACGTCGTCAACAACGACGCGGCCGCCTTGAAGACGCAGACCAAACCCCCGGTCAGCGGGATCACGCTCGCCGCCCTCGGGATTGATGCGGTCTTCGTCGCGGTCGGCGCAGCTTTGTTCATCGTAGGACTTTCGATGGCCGTCCGACTGTTCCGCAGCTACCGGAGTAGCGTCACGGAGGCGCGCGGGGGGGCTCCGGCCGCGGCGGACGGCGGGTCACAGGAAAAATAGTCTTCGCGAAGCGTCAAGGCTATTTGGGGTAGCTGCGCTTCTTGTAGGCAGGAGCACTGGGAGCATTGGCCGATTCGAAGGACCCTCCTTCGGCGAAGGGCCGAGGACGGAAGATGACGGACGCCGCGAAAGGGGTCCTCTACGGGATGGCCGCCCATGGCCATGTGACCGCCGCCCTGCGCACCCGGATGTACCTGGAGCACCTGTTCATGTTCATCACCCTCGGGGACATGCTCGGCGTGCCCGTGATTCCGCCCTATTATAGCCTGAAGATCCTCCCGTATGCGGTCCCGAACATCAAGAGCTGGAAGCAGCGGGTGTTCCGGGAGCGGGACTTCACCGACCAGGTGTTTTGAGGTCGCTCATGGGCCTCTCCACCTATTTCGAGAAGAAAGGCGACGCGGGAATCGTCATCTTCGCTGGGAAGGGAGGCCTGGGCAAGACGACTTGCTCGGCGGGCCTCAGCCATTACATGGCCTCGAAGCGGAAACGGAAGGTCCTCTGCTTCTCGACGGACCCCCAAGCGAGCCTGAGCGACATCTTCGATCGAGACATCTTCGGGAAGGGCCTCATCCCCGTCATCCCGCAACTCGATGTCGTCGAGATCGATGCGGACCGCCGCGTGGCCGACTATCAGAATGAGGTCAAGCAGAAGATCCGCACGATGTACGGTCTGACGGACCTTCCGGCGGAGATCGAGGAGTACATCGACTCGACGTCAGCGGAGCCCGCAATGTACGAGTCGGCCACCTACGACGCCATGGCGGATCTGGTCGCGACGAGCGGCCATGACCTCTATGTGTTCGACATGCCGCCGTTCGGCCACGGGGTGCGCATGATCGCGATGGCCGAGATCCTGAGCAAGTGGGTCGGGAAGATCACGGAGGCTCGCGAGAAGGCCCAGGAGTACGAGGCCGTCGCCGCGACCCTGAAGGGCGGGAAGATCTCCGAGGACGAGGTCCTTCGGGAGCTCCAGGAGATCCAGGGGAAGATCACCCGCTTCACGGACCTCATGGTCGACCAGCGGCGGACTTCGTTCTTCATGGTCCTCATCCCGGAGCGCATGGCGATCATGGACACGGAACGAGCCCTCGAGATGTTCGACTCCCTCGGGCTCCAGATGGCCGGTCTCATCGTGAACCAGGTCTATCCGAAAGAACTCGCGGACGCAAAGGGTGGCGAGGCGGTCGAGTTCCTCCGGAACCGAGCGCAGATGCAGCAGAAGTACCTGGACGAGATCCGTTCGAAATTCGCGGGCAAGGTCGTCGCGATGCTCCCCATGTACCCGCGGGAGCCGCGGGGGCTCGAGATGATCGAGAAGGTCTCTCAGGACCTGATGTTCGGTCCTGCGCTGTGAGGCATACCATGACGACGATGACGGAGCTGCTGGCCCAGCGGCCCAAGATGCGGTACATCTTCACGGGAGGCAAGGGGGGCGTCGGCAAGACGATCGCCGCCGCGGGGCTTGCCCACTACTACGGATCAAGAGGGGAGCGGGTCCTCCTGGCCTCGCTGAACCCGGTCCACTCCCTCTCGAGCCTCTTCGGACAGGACCTTTCCGGCGGGAAGGTCGTCGAGGTGAAGGGCGCGAAGGGCGTCCACGCGGTCGAGGTCGAGACCTCGGAGGTCGTCGAGCGGTATCGGGACTCGATTCGCGGCCGCGTGAAGGAGTTCCTGCGGTGGGCGGACATCCCGTTGGACGCGAAGCCGTTCATCGAGATCGCGACGACGAACCCAGCCTTCGAGGAGAGCGCGATGTTCGACCGGATGGTCGACTACATCCTCAAGGAGGGCGAAGCGTACGACCGCGTGATCTTCGACACCGCGGCCGTCGCGAACGCGGTCCGCCTCATCGGCCTGAGCAAGATTTACGGCTTGTGGCTGACCCGGATGATCGACTCCCGGAAGGAGGCCCTGAGCATGCGAGTTCAACTCTCCTTCCGGAAGGAGAAGGTCATGGAGGAGGTGAAGAAGGATCCCCTCATGGCGGACCTGATCTCGATGAACGAGCGGTTCGAGAAGGCGAAGGGCGTTCTGGTCGACCCCGAGCGCACGGCGTTCTTCTTCGTCACCCTCCCGCTCGGTCTGCCGATCGCCGTCGTGCGAAGGTTCATCGGCATGGTCCGGAAGTTCAACATCCCCGTCGGCGGAGTCATCGTGAACGAGGTCCTGCGTCCCGAGGTCGCCCTTCAGGACGGCGCCGGTGAGTACCTGGCGAACAAGTACAAGGAGCAGATGGGCTACATGAAAACCCTCTACCGCGACCTGGGCCCCCTCGTGCGTTCCTACATCCCGCTGTATCCGTCCGAGGTGGGCGGAGTCGATATGATCCGTCGGGTCTCGGAAGACATGATGACGTACAGCCCGCCCTTCGCCACGGAGTCGGCGGGCGTCGCATGAGGCCCGCGACGCGAGACCACGTCGTCGCCGCGACGCACTTCGTCCTGGGGCCCTCGAACTTCCTCGTCCTCCCGCTGCCTTCGAACTGGGACCTGCGCCTGGGCCGGATGCCGATGGACATCGACTACACGGTCTTCTTCGACGGCGTGCGGTGGGCCCAGGCGGGCCAGGCGTCCGCGATGCTCGTGGACGGGAAGGCGAAGCGGGCGATCGAGCTGCACGTCAAGACCGGCCGCGATGCGATTGCGCCGCCGAAGCTCCTCGAGGCCCGCCCGGGCGCGTGTCGCGTCGGAGGGCACGACGCGGACTACGCGATCGGGGGCGCGAGGTTCGGCCTCTTCGGCACGAAGCGCTACACGGTCCTGCACGTCGCATTTCGATGCCCGGAGACCCAGCGGGTCGTGGACCTGAGGTTCATGCACAAAGGGCCGGCTGAGACCCTGGAGATCCTGATCCCGCCGCTGGAGCGGGCCCGCTGCCACTAGCCGACGAGCCGGTCCGCGAGACTGCGGATTGCCGCAAGACCTTGGGCCGCTTCTCCCGGGTTGACGGACAGGGACGCAGCAATGCCGGGGGTGCTTCCCGCGGTCACATGGAGGGCCATGACCGCCGCGAGGCCCTCGGGTCCCAGGTCGGCCAGGAGTCGCGAGACCCGGCCCTCATCGTCCGCTGACAGCAACCACTCACGGGCCGCGATCGAGGCCGAGGACCAGTCCGTCCGTGCCCGCTTGCGTCGCTGCCCGATGCGGGTCGCGGGGTCTACGAGCTCGAAGGCGACCTTCGGCTCCTCCCTCAACGAGGCCTCAACCAAGGCTGCATCGCGCCGGCCCTGGGCGGTCCCGATCGCCCAGTTGATCGGCATCTGCCGCGGTCGCAAGGTCACGGTCACCGAGAACTCCCGGAACGGTGGGTCCGCGCCCTCCGTCGTCATGCGGAACGCACCTATCCCGAACCAGCGGACCTGGGAGGTCCCGCCGAGGGACAGGACGGCATCCTTCATTTCCTGGGCAATCCTGGCGGCGAGGCGTCGGGAGTAGACGAAGGCGGCGTAGTACCACGAGAAGAAGAAGGCCGCGACCACCAACACGGCGATGAGCCCCGGGTCAAGGTCCGCCACGCGGGCGGGATGGCCCGGAACGGGAAAAGGCCTCGGGTTCCGCCGGAAAAGGTTTACGCGCCCTCGCCCTTGTTGCGCGATCGGGGACATTCATGCGTCGCGGACGGCGCGTACTCCAGATTCTGAAGGAGATGGTCTGGGGCCTCTTCTTCTTCGATTTCTACACGGAGAACCGGAAGCTGGGGTTGCGCTACAACGACGCGGTCAACCTGCTCGTCTTCTCCGAGCAACTCGGCATCCCGCTCATGAACTCGTACGTCTCGATGCGCCTGCTGCCCTACTTCGTCGGAGAGCTGGAAGGGTGGAAGCGCCGCGAGCTGCGGGAGCACGACTTCCTCTCGGATGCGCCCGACCTTCACTAGCTTGCCCGATTTCCGACTCGGTCCCACTCGGTCACGGTGCGTCGGGAGGATGGGGCCGCTGCGCGCCTATCCCGAGCAGGTAGCCGCCGAAGCCTAGGGTCCACGTCAGGACCGGGTACACGATCATCCGTTCCATGCCCCCGACCCCGAGCTTGAGGTACTCGTGCGAGACGAACAGGATGAGCGCGACGATCGAGCCCAGGCCGAGGAGGACGGACACGTATGAGAGCGGCGGTCGGAGGATCCGGTACGCGACGACCGCGGAAAGGGCGGCGAAGACGAACGCGATGAACGAGAAGATTGCGTGGAGCGGGGGGAAGTCTTCTGTAAAGACGCCAACGCCGATTATCCCGACCCCTGCGAAGACGACTACGATCAGAAAGATACGATCCTTGAGCGCTCGGAAGGCGAACCAGGCCCCGATAACGGCCATGATTCCGAACACCGCAATCGAGGCATTGAAGAACGGAGCCCCGGCCCGGACTCCCAGATCGCTGATATAGTTCGATGAGACGCTATAGGGGGGATCGACGGCTTCGGCTACGATTAGAAAGATCGAAAACTGCACGCCGCCGAGGAAAAGGAACAATCCCGCCCACTGGCGGTCGTCGAGGCGCATGTGCGGGGAGTCGGCGGGCGGCCCTTAACCGTTT
>DASQXV010000146.1:0-10167 GCA_035639595.1 Thermoplasmata archaeon
GTGGAGCGAGGACCGATCCGGACGGGCGGTGTCATGAGGTCTCGGCCAAGGACCGTCCTCTGCCCTTCGTCCCGCGCGCCTACGATTCGCGTGACCGAGTACATTTGGCGGACATTCCAGTTGGGATCGGTGAGGGAGGTAATGGGACCCGTGTTGTAGAGGAAGGTACCGGGGTTCCGGACGACCGTCTTGAAACGGAACTGGTACACGACGTCCTCTTCCCCGTCTCCGTCGTTGTCGATCAGGATCTCGTAGAGGACCTCATCGCCGAACTGAAAGAAGTTCGGTCCGCCCGCCGGTTCCTCCAAGGGAATAAAGTTCGCCAGGAGCGTGACCTTCGACGTGTCTGCTGGATCGACGAACGCATAGAGGTCCGTGTTGTCCGCGACCGGATCCTTCGAAATCGCGGGCGCTTCGCGGTGGGACGACACGTCGCCTCACCCCTTCGCGTAGCGGGCAATCCGGGCGACGAGGCCGGGGTCTGCGGTCTCGACCTCACGCGTCCCCCACATCACCACGACGGTCCCGCGGGTGGCATCCTTGACGTAGGCGACGAGCGGGGCGTTTCCGAAGTCAGAGGCGACCGCCCCAACGTTCTCCGCGATCCCGAGGACGCTGGGCGCGGTGGCAACCGCTCCTACAGTTGCGGCGCCCAGTGCAGCCGTTCTCAGGAAGTTCCTTCGCGACAGGTTGGGCTTCTTCTCCTTGGCCATCGAGATTCCCCTCGGGAGAGCGGGACGAAGGTTCGTTCCCTCCGCCATCCTTCCCGGCGCCGCACCCGCTCAATCGATATATCGGGGTGTGTAACACCCTGTGTTACAATCATCGATCGACGAGGTTTTTTCTGACTCCAACACTTCTATGGAGGCCGGGCAGAAGACTTTCGTTGGCGAATCATCCGGTGGCCACGCAGGATCGTCAGATCGGGGACGGGACGGGATTGAACCCTCCCAAGCCGGCGAACAGCAGGGCCGCATAGACGAGGCTGAGGATCGCGACCGCGGTGTTGACCACGCGGCGCACTGGCCCTTGGCCCCACCGAACCATAGGGTAGTTCAGGGTCACGGCGAAGAGGATCATCCCCGCGACGACGCCAAGGCTGAACACCGCGACGCCGAGCAGGATGCCGCCCAGGGTCGCGACCCCCAGGGCGACGACGAAAAGGACGAGGAGCTCGTCGTTGCTCGCGAGGCCGTGGACGATGCCGATGGAGAACATCGTCTTGTGCTCGCCGTGCTTCGTCAGGTGCCCATGGAGCCAGGTATGGAAGTGGCGATGCTGCACGAGGCCGTGCCAATGCTCGTGCACGTGGAACACGTTGAACTCCCACAGGAGCCCGACCGTGCCGATCGCGACGAGCATGATCGCGACGAGCACATCGAGGTGGTCGAGGAACTCGGCGAGGAACGTCTCTCGGAAGGTGTAGAGCAAGAACGTGATGATCGCCGCGGTCAGCATATGCCCGGCGGCCCAGCTCGCGCCCATCAGGCTCGTCCTCCGGACGCTGCGGCTCCGGGTGATCAGGTTGGACACGGCGACCAGATGGTCGGCATCGTAGCTATGCTTGAACCCGAGGGCCAAGGCCAGGACAATGAACGCCGCAAACTCGTAGGCCATGGGGTCCTCCCGTCCGGTGCACGGCCGCAGGCTCAGTAACGCCTCTCCCCATAAGGGCTTTGCGGCCCATCCGCCGGACCGTCCCCCGATGCGGTTTGCGCCTTGGGAGTCTCCGATCCGCGTCCCTCCCGCGCGAGCCGAATCGCGAGCTTCCTGAGGGCGACGACGCCGGTTAGGATTCCCAGGCCGGTGAGGACGATCGCCGCGCCGGGGGCGACGTCGAGGACGAGGCTGAAGAAGATCCCAGCGACCACGCTCAGGAGGCCGAAGACGGGGGAGAGGATCATCGTCTGGCGGAACGAGTGGGCCACTTGGATGCTCGTGAGACCCGGGAGGACGAGCAGGGCCGCGATCAACAAGATGCCGGCAATCGGAATCGATACGACGACCGCGATCCCCGCGAGGATGCTCACCCAGTAGTCGTAGACCCAGGTCCGGATGCCTGCGGCCTGCGCTTGCGTCTCGTTGAACGTCGTGTACACGAGTTTGCTAAACGAGATGAGCAAGCCCGCGACGGTGGTCCCCAAGACGACGAGGGCGATCGCGAGCTGGTCCACGGTCGCGAGGAGGATGCTCCCGAAGAGGAGGCTTTCCAGGTTGACCCCGAATCCTCGGCCGAGCTGGTAGAAGAGGATGCCCGACGCGAGGCCCAGGGTCAGGAACACCGCGACCGCGGCGTCGCTCGGGATCTTCGCGGAGCGGTTGAGCTTCGTGATCCCCATCGAGCCCAGGACGACGAGGGCCGCAGCGGACCAGGCGGGCACCACGCCGACGTAGTAGCCGATCGCGAGCCCTCCGAAGGCGGTGTGCGCCAGGCCGTCGCCGATGAGCGACACATTCTTGAGGACGATGAAGACGCTGAGGAGGGAGCTCAGAAGGGCGATCAAGATTCCGATGAGGAACGCGCGCTGGACGAAGGGGGCGGCGAGCAACGTGAGGAGGTCGCTCATGGCTTCGACAGGGCCTCCTCGGGGAAGTCCTCGAGGTCGGAGTGGATCGGATGGCGGGCGAATTCGCCGGGATCGCCATCGAAGAAGATGCGGCCGCTCATGAACGCGATCCGAGTCGCGAGCCTCGTGACGCTGTGGACGTCGTGGGACGTCAGGATGATCGTGATGCCGAGCTCGCGGTTGAGGCGCGCGAGCGACCCGTAGAAGTCGCGCCGGGAGCCCGCGTCCATCCCGCTCGTGGGCTCGTCCAGGATGAGGAGCTCGGGGTCCGCGACGAGGCCTTTCGCGACGAACACCCGCTGCGTCTGCCCGCCGGACAGCTGGCCGATGCGCCGGTCCCTCAGATGCGCGATGTCCAGGAGGCCCAGCACCTCCTCGGCCTTCGCGCGGTCCCGCCCTCGGAAGCTCCGAAACGGCGCGGCGTGGGCCGCCCGTCCGAGGAGGACGGTCTCCAAGACCGTCGCGGGGAAATCCGGATAGGTGGCCCGGGGCGTTTGGGGAACGTATCCCACGCGGCGCAAATTCTCCGGGCGGACGGCCTCGCCGAACAGGCGGACGGTCCCGCGGGTGGGCTTCTGGAGTCCCAGGATCAAGGAAATGAGGGTGGACTTCCCCGCCCCGTTGGGCCCGAGGAGCCCGAGGAATTCCCGAGGCCGGACGCGCAGGTCCACGCCATCGACCGCCCGAATCCCGCCGGGATACTCGACGACGACACCCAAGAGCTCGACGAGCGGCTCAGTTGCAGCCGACATGATTGAGCATCAGATCCAGTTTGGAGAGGATGTCCCCCATCTTGGTGAGGTAGGTCAAGCCGAGGGCTTGGTCTTCAAGGGAGAGGCCTTCGATCGGATCCAGCCGGATGAGCGTCGTAGTCGCATTCAGCTGGCTGGCGATGGACCGGGCGATCTCCGGATTCGAGAGGGACTCGTAGCCAATGTAGCAGAGGTGGTACTGCTTCGTCGCGTTGATCACGCTCTGGATCTCGGACGGCGTGGGTTCCTCCTCGAACGGCCCTGCGATCGGGATCTGGTCCAGGTTGTATCGGGCCGCGAAGTAGGCGAAAGCCTCGTGAAACGTCACGAAGTGACGGGTCTTCAGGTCGGGGCTCGTCGTCAGATTTAGGGCCGCCCGGTTCAACACGTCGAGTTTGTCGCTGTAGATCGCGGCGTTCGCCGTGAACGTCGCCGCGTCCGCCGGATCCGCTTTGATGAGCCCGGCCAAGATGTTCGACACCTGCTGCTTCGCGAGGATGGGGTCCAGCCAGATGTGCGGGTCAGTAGTCCGATTCTCCTTCTGGAATTGCGCCGGGACCTGGAGAAGCGAGACGTCTTTGCTCGAGTCGACGAGGGTGAGGTGCGCGTTGCCCGCGGCGGACACGATTCTCGCGATCCACGGCTCGAGACCCGCGCCGCTGTAGATGAGGAGGTCCGCCTCCGCGACCGCCTGCACGGACGATGGCGTCGGGTCGAACTCGTGGACGTCGAGGGTCATGGGGACGAGGAGCGCCACGTTGACCCGGGTGCCCGCGGCAATGTTCCGGGTGTGTTCGTAGACCGGGTAGAACGTGGCGAGGGCCGTCACGCCGCTGTGGGTCGCGGGCCGATAAGTGACCACGGCGTAGGTGCCGGCCGACACGAGGGCGACGACGACGGCGAGAATCGCGAGATTGCGCGCGAGGTGGGCCTTCCACGGCACGGCCAAGGCGAACGATCGGCTGCTAATAAGGATTCCCGAATGGTTATTATCTTTTTTGCCATTCCTTATAAGGTGCTATTAACTTAGCCTCTCCATGTCCATCCTCAGCGTTTCGATGCCCGACTCGATGCTACGCACGATGCGGGAGTTGCAGAAATCCCAGGGATTCAGCGGCAATTCGGAACTCGTGCGGACCGCCCTCCGGCTCCTGCTCGCCGATGCCCGCGAAAAGGAATCCCTCACCGGACCGACGGACGCGGTGATCGTCGTCACGCACCGGGAGGAGCGGGAGGAACCGGTGACGCGGATCAAGCATCGCTTCGACGACGTCGTCAAGACCCACATCCACAACAAGGCGGGGAAGGGGACCTGTGTGGAGGTGTTCCTCGTGGAGGGCGACGGCTCGAAGGCCGCATCGATGGCGAAGGCCTTCCAGCGAGAGGACGGGATCAAGGCCGTCAAGATGCTCGTGCTGTGACCGGTCCGGGCGAGCGCAGATCGCAATTCCAGTCCGCCGTGGATCGTCCGACGAATCTTCCCGACCCCATTAAATAGCCCGAATCTCGTCGTTTCCTCGTGGACCGCGAAACCCCTCCGCGGGATGCCCGGGCCGTGGAAGACCCGATCACCGCGATCTTCGATCTCGCCGAGTCCGTCGACCGGCAGACGCCGAAGATCCGCCGGATGCTCCGCTACGTGCGGGTCTTCGTCTCCCTGTGGCTGATCCTGGACTTCCTCTTGATCATCCTCTCCGCGGCGATAGGGAACGGGAACCCCGGCCTCGCGTTCCTCCTGTTCCTCCCGATCGTCGTCCTGTTCCTCGTGATGCGCCGCGCCTCGAACTCGACGGTCCGCCTGGTGATGCTGACCCTCGTCGTCATCTTCGCGAACCTCCAGGTCTTCACGATCGGCGGGCTCTTCATGGTCGGCGTCGTCCTGGTCGCCCTGTTCATCCTCGGATTCATCATCCTCGAGTTGATGCACGACCTTCGGTCCTTCTTCGACTACTTCGCCCTCCGGCACCGCGTGATCCAGCGGGTCCGGCAGGCCGATCCCGTCGTGTACGTGCCGGAGGGCAGCGACGCCGTCGAGCGGATCCTGTCCCACCTCGCCGCGACGAGCGCGGACGTGCGGGGGATCATGGCCACGCCCGGGGCCGTCGCGATCCCCGCCCTCCTCACGGGACGGAGCGGCCTCACGTATTCCTTCGACGCCTACGTCCGGAGGCCGCCCTCCCTCCTGTGGCGCATCCTGGGCTTCGGCACGCCGGGCTTCTCGGTCTTCGTCAAAGCGTTCGAGAAGGCCCCGTCCATTGTGGACGTGCGATCCCTTCGGGACGCCGTGGAAGATGCCTCCCGCGCCTCGGGAATCCCTCCCGCCCGCGTCCTCGTCCTCTGGAAGTCGAAGCAAGACGAGAGCCTCGCACCCGTCGTGTACGAGTTTGTGACGAGGGAAGCGGTCCGCGTCCGCATCCGGCGGGCGACGTTCGCCTGCTCCCTCGAACTCGCGATCGAGAGGGACGACGGCACGTACGACTTCATCCCCGTCGTCGTGGAGCCCTCCGTGCCCTTCGGCGAGAGCTCCGCGCCGGCGTGACCGATCCCCGCTCGCTCGCTGAACGCGTGATGGTCAATCGCGCAGCCAGAACGGGGCTTTCATGAACCGATAGTGGTCCCGAATCTGCTCCGTGTAAATCTTGCGGTAGAACTCGTTGTACCTCCGGATGTGGAAGACGCCCTCGTGGGTGATGCGGATCCGATAGCGTCCCTCGACCTCTTCGACGGTCACGTGTCCGTCCTTCTGCAACGCCTCGATCACCCGGTCCGTCATGAAGTGGTTCGACTTGATCTCCCGCTTCACTTCCTCCTTCGACATCCCGCGTTGTCCGGGGAGCAGGTCTCCCAGTTTCGATTCCAGCGCGTCCTGGTACAGGTCGATCCCCATGTCCGCGACGAGCCGGTTCAGGACGAAGCATCCGTAGATGACGAGGTCCTTGTACGGCCGCGAGGGCATGGAGCGGCGCGCCGATGCGACGGCGCGTACTTAACCCGTCCGACCGAGCGCATCCCCGACGGCGGAATGACGCTCATCGACCGTGGGTGGGGCTAGCCGTTCCCGGATCATTCCCCAACCGGAGCCAGCTTGGCCGTTCAGGATTAAGTAGGGCGTGCTTAAGGCGCCCGACATGGGGCTGTCGAGTCCGACCCGCTGGCCCCTTGACCGCTTCCCGACGAGGTGGCTGCCTCCTGGCCGCGGGTTTCATGAGGCCCGTGCGGCTTCCGTCTGCGTGGCCCCTCTCCCTCCCGGCGTTTACGAACGGTTCCTCGAGGCCGGGGGCATCCGGTTCCGTAGCCTCAGCAACACGTCTCCGGGTTCTGCCGCGGGCCTTGATCGCTCGATCCTCCTGCTCCACGGATATCCCATGTGGGCGGAGGTCTGGTTGCCCCTCGTCGCCAGGTTGCGCACGACTCGCGCTTGGTTTGCGCCGGACCTTCCGTGCCACAACAGGAGCGGTTCCCTCGCGAAGGCGGACCGCTCGGTGACTGGGTATCGGAAGGCCATTCAATCCCTCTTCGACGCATTGGGGCTGACGCGGGCCACCGTCGTCGGAAGCTCGCTGGGCGGGACCCTGGCGATCATGCTCGCCCTCGATCGGGCCAAAGACGTGGAGCGGCTCATCGTCCTCGATGCCGCGGGCCTCGTGCCGACGCTGCCCAAGAAGACCGTCCGGCTCTACCTGCCGTTCGTCCTGCCGTCCTACCTGCGGGCTCCGGGACCGAAGGCCGTACGGAAGCTCCTGGAACGGGCGGTGTTCCACGATCCGCGACGCATCGAGGTGTCCTGGATCGAATCCATCGCGGACCAATGGAGACCCCGTTCGCAACGGTCCGCCTTCATCGCCACCGGGAACGCGCTCCGCCGGCCCGATGCCTCCGTATCGACGGAGCTCGAGCGGATTCTCGTGCCGACCCTCCTCATCTGGGGACGTCAGGATCCCCAGTTCGATTGGCGGATCGGGGAGGCTGCGTCCCGCCGCATCCCCAATGCGCGTTTCATCCCAATCGAGGAGTGCGGGCACTTTCCGATGGTGGAGAAACCGGAGGAAACCGCGGCTGCGGTGTCAGCATTTCTGACGGACTAATGCGTAGCCTCTTGCGTCTTCGGGCCTTGCCGGGGAGGGAAGCAGGATTCGATTCCGCTGCTCGGCTGCCATCCTTTCCCCCGTGGCTACATGAGCCACGGTGACCATCCGGAGGGCATGGAGCCGCGGCCGGCCGAGGAAGTCCGATTCCCTCCGTCCGGCGAATCGGGGACCGTCCGAGGGATGCTGGAGCGTCCCGAGGAGGCTCCCCTCGCCGGTTTGGTCCTCACCCACGGCCGCTCGAACGATTGGCGGAATCCGCTGCTTCGACGACTGTCTGCGGCGGCCTCGGGGTCGGGCCTCGCGACCCTCCGAATCAACTTCCGGTACGTCGACGAGAAGGCCCAGGCCTCCCGCGACCTTAGCCGCGAAGAACGGGACCTCCGCGGGGCCGTGGACTTCCTGCAATCCGGCGTTCCCGGCCTCCCGATGTTCGTCGCGGGCAAGTCCATGGGTGCCCGGGTGTGTGCGCGGGCCTCGGATCACCCCGCAATCCGCGGGATGATCGCCCTCGGGTACCCGCTCCATCCGATGTTTCGACCCCAGGTGCGCAATCCGCCGGAGTGGCTGATGATCGCCAAGCCCGCCTTGTTCGTCCAAGGGGACCACGATCCCTTCTGCGACCTCGAGCGGCTGCGGGAGGAGCTGCCCCGTCTGCGGGCCCCGTACGAGCTCGTGGTGATCCGCGACGCAGGTCATTCGTTCGAGCCGAAAGGCCGCCGGCCGGACTCGTTCCCGGAGGTCCGCGACGCGGTGGTGCGTTGGATCCGCTCCCGAATCGGGGAATCCGGCTAGCCTCGCGTTGTGGAACGCGAACCCCCGGGGCGTGATCCTTCGTCTCTCAAGTTCCTCGCTCAGCGGTGGAACTCACCCTGGCCGTCCGATCGTCGCTTGGACACCGCCGGCTCCTGCGGCCCAGATGCTGAGGTCAACTGGCGAGACGTCGTGGACCGACGGCGCCGACGACGCGCCAGGAGGACGAAGGCCGCGACCCCCGTGATGGCAGCCCCAGGCCCGACGAGGGTGAACAGGACGAAGTAGTCATCAGCGAAGGACGCACCGAGCTCCAACGGACCATCGACCACGAGGGAGACGGCGTTGATCGGGCTCAACGCCGCACCGCTCCACGCCGAGAACCGGCTCAACGCCGATGGCGCCGCGCTCAGGAGAACCGATGTGCCCGGGGGGACGTAGAGGGTGCGGGTCGTGCCGCCCTCCACGATCCCCGTGATGTTCCGGTAGGTGAAGAGGACGGACCCATGGCCCGTCACGGACACCGTGAGACCCGGCCAGAACTCGCCGACTTCGCGGATTGGGCCCGAGGCCGTAATCCGCGCGGGGTTCTCCACGCCCGAATAGGCGGCGGCTCCCTCGCCGGTCCACCCGATGAATTTCCAACCCGCGGACGGCGTTGCGCGGAGGTCCACGAAGGTCCCGTTGTCGAGCCACGAGGAACCGGGGGACACGGTCCCGCCCCGCAGCGGCGTGCCCGAGACGTTCGCCCAGACCTGGTGCACGTAGAGGAAGGGAAGGGCGAGATCCTCCGCGGCAATTCCGAACGCCGAGGAGTTCGTGGCCCACCGCTCTTCCGCGGAGGATCCGTCGAGCGCCGCGGGGACCGTCCAGGGGCTGTCCCGGTCGAGGCGGCGAACCTCGGGGCTCGTCGGGAGCGGTTCTCTCGTGCGGAGTCCGGCTTGGTACGAGGTGAACATCGGCGGAGACCAGCCCGTCCCGCCCCCTACGATCGAATAGCTCACGGTGAAGCCAACCGACGGGAAGACGCCCACTCCGGCGATCGCCGTCTGCCACCCGACGGACATCGAGGCTTCGCCGACGATCCACACTAGGCTCGGGTCCACGGGGTCCCTCGCGGCCCCGAAGTAGTCGCCGTAGCGGCATCGGTTCGCGTCGCACCCATAAGGGTCCGCCCCGGTCCCCGCGCGAATCCGGACGGGTTGCCGGAACGTGTTCGGCGGATCGGCCTTGGCATGGGAGGTGACCATGAGGCCCGCATACTCGCTCTCCGAACTGTACGCGAAGGGGATGATCAGGTTCCCGGAAGAATCCGTCCGCAGCGCCGCGAAAAACAGGTCCCGGTCCGGGTCCGCGATCGCGAAATCCTGCCGGACGAGGGCCGCGGACGGGTCCACCTCGGCGATCCGCAGGCACGCGCGCACGGAACGATTGCCCTCCGGAGGGCAGGCCGAGCCGAAGGCCAGCCACAGGGAGGAGCCGTCCCAGAAGGCGTCGTGGATCCGAGAGTCGACCGTGTCGAGAGGGAGGGTCGTCGACGGCTGCGGGGCGGCGCGGGGCTGGACGAACGGATGCAAGGTCAGGACCGTTTCCGCCAGGGTCACGGGTTCCGGAGGGACGCCCTGCACCTCGAAGAGGGTGAGGTTCGTCGAGATCGTCTCCCCATCCCCGACGCTCACCATGTACCCAGGGCCCGGCTGGAGCGAATGGACCGGTCGCACGGCCTTCTGTCGTGGGTCCGGCGAAAAGTGCACGAAGTGGTTCGTCGTGTTCGAGACGAGGCCGGCCTTCCCGATGACCCAGTGCTCGGCCCCGGCATAGGTCGGACTGGCGCCCAAGCAACTCGTGAAAGTGTTCGCCGAAAGGATGACGAGCCCGGAGGACACGCCCACGTACGGCTGGTCGGGGCATCCTTCCGATTGGTAGGTGTACACGCGCCACGGGAGCGTCGGGTCCGGCGACGAGGAGACCGCGAGGAGGACGGCCCCGCGCGTGATGCTGAACATCGTC
>DASQXV010000147.1:0-2405 GCA_035639595.1 Thermoplasmata archaeon
ACCGTCGATCTGTGGCTCTTCGCCCCGGACCTTCGGCACTCGGACTTCGAGACCCTCAAGACCGCGCCCTACCGGGCGAGCGGCTTCAGCGGGCAAACACGTTAAGGGTTGACTAACTCTCGTAAGAGACGAGCTCAAGCACCCAAACCGTCGAACACTTTCGCCCACCTCCCCCGGGAAGGGCGAAGCCCACCGTCAGCATACCTCTACTTAGAGGTATGAAATGGAGATCGGCTGCGGCGCCCGGGTGCGGGACTTCGACGGACGGCGGTACTTCTACTTCTGGCACTACGAGCGGGACAACGGGCGGTCGGAGCGGAAAGAGGAGTACGTCGGACGGGTCGATTCGGAGAGGGCGAGGTCCGAGCTCCTCCGTCGGATGGCCGCCTACCACCGGAGGGCGGAGGGGGAGTTCGCACGCCGGAGGGCGAGGATCGAGGCCCTCGTCGCGACGCATACCTCCACTTAGAGGTATGTCTCTCACTCGACGTCCCGCGTGACGATGACCTCGCGCATCCGGTCCCCTTGGCCCACCGCGGTCAGGTAGATGCCGAGGAGGGCGAGGGCTCCGCCGAATCCGACCGCCAGCCCGGGCGCCTGGTTCAGGAGGACCCAGGCGAGCAGGCTCGACCCGATCGGTTCGCCGACGAGGCTCAAGCTCACGACCGGCGCCGGGACCCAGCGCAGGGTCCAATTGTACAGGGTGTGCCCGCCGATCTGAGGGATGACGGCCAAGGCGAGGAAGAGCGCCATCTCTCGCCCCACGTCCCCGACCGGGACGAGGCTCTCCCCGAGGCCCAGCGTGAACAAGAAGAGGACCCCCGTCGCGCTCACGTAGACGACGAACGCGTAGGCGAAGAGGGGGATCCGTTGTCGATACCTCCGGCCGGCGAGGAGGTAGAGGCCCGCCGCGACGCCTCCGAGGAAGGCGAGCAAATCTCCGATCCCGCTGCCGGTCTTCGCCGTCGAGTCCGCGATCGCGATCACGACGACCCCGCTGAAGCCGAGCCCGATGCCGATCGCCATCCGGGCCGTCAGCCGCTCGCGCAGCACGAAGTGGGAGAGGATCCCAACCAGGAGGGGATGCGAGGTCACGAGGATCACGGAGCTTGCGACGCTCACCTGCACCGGTTCGATCTTCAGGGAGCCAATCCACAGGGTGAAGTGGGTCGCGAGGATCGCCCCGACGGCCGCCATGCCGAGGGCGTCCTTGCGCGTCACCTGCCACAGGCCGCGCTTTGGGTCGAAGAGGGCGAACGGCGCGAGGATGAGGGAGGCGAGGGCGAGCCGGTACAGGGCGATCGTGACGAACGGGGAGGTGGACCAAGAAATGAAGATCGAGGCCGTGGAGACGGACACGACCGCGAGGGCGATCCCCACGTACGGCCGCGTGGCCACGGGCTCGGGACGAGCGCGCGGCTATGTAACGGCTCCGACCGTCACGGGCCCGGAGGCGGGGGCGGTGGAGGGGCCCCCGGGGTGCCGCGACGACGACGGCGGAGCACGACGAACGCGGCGATCCCAAGGCCCGCGACCAAGAGAACGCCGACCAGGATGAGGATCAGGAACATGCTCCCGGACTGGTATCGGAACGAGGTGAGTTGCTGGTCCGCGGTTTTCGTCCCGTTGCTCGCGTAAGATTCCTGGCGGACGTTGTTCCCTGCGCCCTCGGAATAGTGACTTTCCGTCCGCTGCGTGCCGGTCGAGGGCGAGCGAATGATGGCGACGTTGAACGTACCGGCCGGCACAGACGTGGACTGTTCGGCCGTGACGAGCCCGCTGTAGGCGAGGGGGAAACTGAATCCCGAGCTGACCACACGGATGGTCGTGCTCAGAGACCACTGGGCATTCACCGTCAGGGGGAACTGGGCTTGGACCAGCGGAGGGTCGAACGTGACCTGCACGTCGTTTCCGAACACCGTGAAGTTCGCCTTGGCAGTCCCCAGGTCGGAGTCCCGAATCCAGGTGTGCTGGATCGTGACGGACCCGCTGCTGGGCGTTGTCGTGGTCGTCACATGCCAGACCGTGTACGTTCCTAAGGCGAGGGTCAGCGTGGACTGTTCGAGGACATCCATGCGAACCGTCGACGTCGCCGAACCCTCGGTTCGCGTGTACACCCAGAAGTCGCCCTGCGTCCACGTCGGTTTGCCTTGGGCCGCGGAGACGGGCCGGGCGATCAGGACGAAGGATGAAAGGACCATGGCCAGCACCAGGGCCAAGGCAATCGGTCTTCGGAGGTGGGCCATCCGGACCGGCGGCCCATGCGGGCAGGTGGATATGAGCCTAATGCATTCGTTATCACGCACTCTTTAGACCGGAAGGCTCATTCGCGGTCGGTGCCACGGATGCAGATTAGCGACGTGCGCAAGATCGCCGTGATTGGCGCAGGGACGATGGGGGCGGGG
>DASQXV010000148.1:0-3962 GCA_035639595.1 Thermoplasmata archaeon
CAGCCCCGCCGGTCGCCGGAGCAGAGCCCATTCCCCGTATTCCGGATGGGCCCAATCCTCCACGTCGTCGGCCTCGACGCCGCGTCGAACCTGTCCACGCGGCTCCTCTGGGCCTCCCTCCAAGGCCTCGTGAACCGGGTCCAGGTCGAGTTGTACGTCGACTTCGGCGGCGACCCCGCGAATCGGTCGGCCACCCTCGCGGACTGGGAGGAACGGTATGCAATCGCGTACGACAACCTCTCCGCGGACGCGGCCCTCGCCCGGTATGCCCCGCGATGGAACGGAACGATCGTGTACGATCCCTCGAGGCCGGAGTCCATCAACATCGGGACGATGCTGGCCGCACAACGCGGTGCCCTCCTCGTGGGGCCTGACCTCGCGGGATGGATGCAGGCCTCGTACGGGCTGGCCCCTCGGTTCGACTACGCGACCAGCGACTGGGCGCCCCTCGATCGGATCGGCGCCTACAACCGCGCCCTCCGGGAACTGTACCCGGCCTCGAACCCCTCCCTCCTCGCGATGCTGCCCCCGGATCGATGGGCGATCCGCGACTACCTGATCGCGACGCGCACCTTCGTCTTCTACCTCCCCCAGGGGATCCTCGCCTCCCCCTTCGACGTCGCGGCGACGACTCGCATCCTGGACGCGGCGCCCCGGGGCATCCCCGTCCTCGGCTGGTTCGACAGCCCCACGCTCACGGAGGAGAACGCGTTCGTGCAGGCCCTCTCCCGCGCAGGGAAGTTCAGCGTGGGGGTGCAGCACGTCCCGAACCTGTCCGTGATGACGGCCCTGGGGCGCACGTTCCCGCATCGGCAGTTCCCCCCGCCGGCCGCGGGCCGTCTGGCGAACACGACCTACGTCGTCCTCGCGATCCCGGACGGCGACAACCTGGACTTCCTCGCGGGTCGGATGCACGAGCTGTGGACGGAATCCGTCCGAGGGGTCCCCGTCCGCGGCACCGTGCCCATCGCCTGGAGCGTGAGCCCCCTCCTCGTGGACCTCGCTCCACCCCTCCTCGATGCGTACTACCGCAGCGCGACCCCCGCGGATCGACTCATCGCCGGGCCCAGCGGCGCAGGCTATCTCTATCCAGACTACGCGTTGCGGGATGACTTGGAATCGTTCGTCGCCTTTTCGGGCCGCTACATGCAGGCCGCCGGCCTCGATGTCCTCTGGCTCCTGAACGCCTTCCCCGCGACGGAGATCCCGTATTCCGACGCGAGCCTCCAGGCCTACGTCGACGGCGTGCGTCCGCGCGGCATCGTCCTGGACTATGCGGACCAGCCGCGGAGCCGGGACGCCTGGATGGAGGTCGGGGAGCAGGCCGTCGCCCCGGTCATCCGCTCGACCCACTTCTGGACGACGCAGGACAACGTCCTTGGGAAGCTCGCCGCGGCCGCGGCGACCTGGGACCGCGGGCCCCATTTCGTCTGGCTCACGGTCTACTCGTTCCGATTCGGCCTGGGCGACGCGCTCCGCCTCATCGACACGATGAAGGGCCGGCTCCCGGGCGGCGTCGAGGTCGTGTCCCCGGAGGCCTTCTTCTCGTTCCTACGCTTGGACTTCGTCCGCCAGGAGACGGAGAGGCTCCGCTCCGTGGAAGTGGACCCAATCGCGTCCCTCGTCTTCCGCGGGACCTTGGACGCGGCGCGACGGCATTCCTTCGACGCCGACGTCGACCTCGGGGCGGGGGACGTGGACGGCGCCGCGACCGCCGCCTACCTCGGTCTCGAGGCGCTGCGGGAGATCCGCGCCGCTGAGGCGCTGTTCCTGTCCGCCCTCGTCCTCCTCGCGGCCGCAGGGCTCGCCGTGCAGGCGCAGCGGGCCGATCGGCCGACCCCCCGTCCGTCCGGCGAGGTTCGCGTCGGACCTCTCGTCTTTCTGATCGTCACGATCGCGATGTTCCTCCTCGCGCTCCGCGAGGCCGTGGACCAGAATTTCTGGACCTATCCGGCGATCCTGATCGGCGTGGCCGTCGCGGGCCTCCATCGTCCCTTGCGGAGGCTCCTCGATCGGGCCTGGGGAGTGCGCACGCCGGCGATCGCCGCCCTCCTCGACCTGGTGTTCGTCACGCTCGCGATCCGCACGAGCGCGGCGTTCCCCCTCGCCCTCGTCGGGACCCTCGTCGTCCTGGATGCCTACTTGAGCCGGCGTCCCGCCACGAATGTGGAAGCGCTCGCCGGGCTCTGCTTCGGCACCGCGATCGGGTTCGCGGGAGGATTCGACCTCGTCACGATGACCCTCTTCTCCGTCCTCCTCGTCGTCTCCTCCGTCGGTCTGCGGACTCCCGCTCCGATCGATTCGCCCAGACCGAGGTCGCGGACGTTGCTTCGCGGCATCCTGCTCACCCTCCCGCTGACCGCCCTGGCCATCGCGTTCTCCTATTCCCTGGCTTCGCGGCTCGAGGTCCAAGGGGACCGCCTCGTCCCCCTCGCCGCGGGCTTCCTCGTCGTCCCTCCGGTGCTCGCGATCCTCATTCGGCGCATGATCCCTCCAATCTCCGCGCGTACGGGCATCCTGGCGGGCCTCGGGTTCGCGGGGGCTCTCGGGGCCGCCGTCCTCGCGGTGGTCGGAACGATTCCCACGACCCTCCTGCTCCTCGGTCTCTTCACGTCGCTGTCCTTCGCAGCCCTCGCCGCCCTCGACCAGGTTCCTCCCGGAGGGATCGCGGCCTCGCGGGCCCTCCCGGTCGCCGTGGCCCTCCTGCCCCCGCTCCTGCTCTTCCTCCGCGTGCCCTCGATCACCTTCTCCCTCGTCCTCGTCCCCCTCCCGGAGCCCATCGAATACGCGTTGTATGCGGCCCCGGCCCTCGTCGCGGGGACGAGCCTCGCCCTCTTCCTGTTCATCCTGTTCCGAGAACGGGCCTGGGCCCTCGTGGAAAAGCATTATCCCCGGGGGCGTCATCGGCGGGCGGGCGGTCCATGAGGAAGATCCCGAAGAAGCGGTTCCTGGAGGTCGCCGGATACATCCTGCGGAACAAGATGGCGAAGGAGGCCATCTATCCCTTCTACTGCTCCTTCAAGCTCACCCGCCGCTGCAACTTCACCTGCTCCTTCTGCAACTGCTGGCACGTGAAGAACAAGTGGATCGACATGCCCACGGAGGACGTCAAGGCGGTCCTCGACAACCTCGCGCGGTCGTCCGTCATCGTGTGCTCCTTCGAAGGCGGCGACCCCCTCGTCCGGGACGACATCCTGGAGCTCCTGAAGTACCAGTACGAGAAGCCGTGGTACCTCCTCTTCACGACGTCGGAGAGGGACATGCAGGAACGCTATCCGATGGCGGAGTACGGGAAGTACATCGACTTCCTGCACATCTCGATCGACGAGGGCCACAAGAACCTCGACATGTACGACGAGCTCGAGGAGTACACGAAGTGGGGGTCCATCGTCACGGTCCAGATCGTCGTCACGAAGAACGACATCGGCGCGTTGGAGCAGAAGATCAAGCGGTGCCACGACGCCGGCGTCAAGGCGGTCGTCATGTGCGCGGTCCACCTGAAGAACACGAAGGACCACCTGCCGGACCTGTGGCAGATGAGCCGCGTCGGCCTCGAGATGAAGAAGAAGTATCCGGGGGTCATCATCTCCCCGGACGGATACTTCAACCGGATCACGTGGGACCACGGCTGCGACAGCTCCTCGATCATCGTCGACGCGGACGGCTTCCTGTGGTATCCCTGCCGCGTCCTCGAGGAGAAGACGATCAACCTGATCGACTCCGACCTCATGACGTACCTGGAATCGGAGGACGGCCATGAACGGCGGGAGCGGATGGCCGCGTGCGACATCCAGTGCGCGTGGTACCAGTACTACGCGACCCAGAGCTTCGTGAATCCACGGGAACTCCTGTCCGCCTGGATGCCCTACTATCGGGACCTGTTGAACAAGGGGACGCAGCCGATCTTCGCTGCGCCGGCAATCCGGCCCGTGGATCCGCAGGCCACGATCCACGCGCAGATC
>DASQXV010000149.1:0-16371 GCA_035639595.1 Thermoplasmata archaeon
GCGGGCGAGGGCGACCGCGCGGGTCGCATGTCCCAGGCCCTGGGAGTGGACCGCGAAGTACCCTGCCGCCTCCATGGAAGCGGGACGATGACCCGGTCGTACAAAAGGGCTTGGCGAGGGCTCGACCCCTGGGAAAGAAAATCCGGAGGCACCACTTTTGCCCACCCGGCCCGCGGGGTTTTATGCGGCTCCTGCTATCCGCGGGACGTGGAGCTCGGGGTCCTCGCGAAATATCCGTTCCTCCGGGAGGCCTCCGCCTACATTCGATCGGAAGGAGTGTCTCTCGAGGAGGTCCTCGCCGAGCCCGCCTACGCCCGGGCGCGGGCGGCGGGGAAGGCGCGGGCGTTGGAGGCCCTCGAGCGCGGGCCGGACGTCAAGAGGGTCGCGGTCGTCGCCGCCGACCAGTTGTCCCAGTTGCTCGCCTACCCCGTCTCCCGGATCCTCGTGTCCGCCCTCGAGGACACCTACCTGATCCGACGGTTCGCCCTTAGGGAGGCGATCGCGGCGGAGGAGTGGCTGAGGGAGGATTCCGACGACATGGTCTTGCACGTCGCGGCCCAGCTGTCCCTGGACTTGCGTCGCGAGGACGGCGGGTTCCGCCTGCACTTCTCTGACTTCCTGCGTTTCACGAACACGATGCGCGAGCCTCCGTGGAAACTGATCAACCAACAGGTGGACCGCGGGTTCGTCCAGCTGCGGCGGGAGAAAGCCCTCCGAGTCCTGCGTAACGCGATCCAGCGGCACATCGAGGAGGGCCTCCCGCTGCCCGTGAACGACGACATCCTCACGTCGTTCCGAAGGGATCTCGCGGAGATCCGCGGCCTCCTGGAGGCGAAGAAGGCGACCTTCAAGGCGGAGGACATCGGCAAGGTGAGCATCACTCGATTCCCACCCTGCATGTACAACCTGCTCGCCCAGATCCAGAACCACGAGAACGTGCCCCACATGGGACGGTTCGCGATCGTCGCGTTCCTCCACCACATTGGCCTGAGCAACGAGGAAATCTTCCGGGTCTTCGGGGACGTGCCGGACTTCGCGGCGGACGTGACGAAATACCAGATTGACCACATCACCGGGACATCGAGCCCCACGGAGTACACGCCGCCGGAGTGCTCGACGATGAAGTCCTACGGAATCTGTCCAGGACCGGATCGGATCTGCCTGAGGATCAAGCATCCGCTTTCGTACTATCGGATCAAGGGACGGGAGCGACGACGTCCGGGCGAGAGCGCCTCCACGGCGGCTTAACGAGGGAAGCCGCCCCAGATTTTCGCGGCCCGCTGGACGGCGGTCACGTTGCCGAGGACCGCGAAGAGTACCATGAACCATTCGAGGGGACCGAATGTGAAGACGCCGACCCCGAAGGTCGTGCCTCCCATTGGCGCGACGATCAGTTGGATCAGGCCCCCAACGAACAAGAGCACGAGGCGGTCCGCGCGGCCCAGGATGCCGCCGTAAACCCGCGTCTGGCCCACGGCTTGGGCCTGCGTCCCCATGTACGAGGTCAGGAGAATTCCGAGGAGGGCGAGTGTTCCGACCCAGAGATGGCAGTACATCGCGTTGAACGCGATCCCTCCCACCATGAGGACGTCGGAGTAGCGGTCGAGCACGTGATCCAGGAAGTCCCCGCGAGCGGACGCCTTGCCGGCCAACTTCGCGATTTTCCCATCGAGCGCGTCGAGGTAGGAGTTTGCCAAGATCAGGAACAGCGCGAGGCTCAGAGGCAGGACCCCACCGACGAAGAAGGCGAACCCCGCTCCGGCGGCCGCCAGGAAGGCCGTCCATGACACCGCGTTCGGGCTCACGTGGACCATCCGGGACGCCACCGGCACGAGGAACCAATCAGCGGCCTTCCGGTACCGGTCTAGGACCATCGCCTCGACATTGACGGGATGCGATTAAGGCCTTCTGGACCCGAGTCGCAGTCGAAAATCAAGCCGTCCCCCAGGGATGCCGCTCGAAGTGAGCTACCATTTGAACGATGGGCGTCTCAGGGAACGCGAGCGGCCCTTCATCGCGCGCCAGGACGATCGGCCCACGATGAGGAGGTACATCAGGAACGCGATGCTCGCGAGATAGATGAGGAACCAAGCGAGGAGTCCGAGAACCAGGCCGAGACCCGAGGCGGCGCGCAGGAGGAAGAGCGAGGATGAAATCCCGTCAACGATCAAGGCTAGGGTGGCGAGGCCGACCAGAACCACGAAAGCGAGGAAAAGGATTGGCCGCTGGCGGCGGACCGCACGCATACGCATACGGTCCCCCATGTCGCCAACGCTCATATACTGTGTTCCTTGAACGCAGTCGCCTTCAAGAGACGGCTCGCGGCTTCCTCGATCCGTTCGAGTTCCGGCATGGGTTGGGGTCCGTGTAACCGGCCTGGCAGGGGGTGTCGCACGGTCCTGAAAAGGGGATCGGGAGGTCCGGTCACAAGGACTTCCCGAGTCGACCCGGGCTAGGACCGGTCTAATGCCACGAGAGCACTTCGGAGGACCAGTCGACGGATCCCGGCTCGTGGCCCTCTGTCTTGCCTTGGAGGATTGAAAGGATCGCCTCGGCGGTCTCACGAGGAGCGGCGTCCGTCGTATCGACCTCGAAGACGAATGGGAGCCGACCCACCGCCTCCTGGAGAATCCCATCGATCGCCTCCGATTCGACATTCTCGCGGACCTTCTCCGGAGACCATCCGCGCGCCTCGAGCCGAGACCGCAATACGGAGGGTCGACAACGCAACACGACGGCCAGGTTCACGTCCATTTGATGGCTGTAGTGGCCCTTCAGGAAGGCAATCTTCGCGCGGACCCGAAGGCCTTCCCGTAAGGCCTCCACGTCCACTTCGTCACTCCCACGGACCTCGTCTCGTCCGACAATGTATCCGTCACGTTGGGCCACGTCTTCCAGGTCGACGACGACATACCCCCGGCGGGAGAGGACCTCGCAGGCCGATGACTTGCCGGTGCCGGGTGTCCCCGTAACGGCGATGAGCACGAGAGCTCGAACCCGAGGCTCGTTAAAGCCCTTGCGCCCCGGTCACGGCTCCATTCGATGGGGAATCCGTTCGGCCGCGAGACGGCCTCGCAGGACTTGGCCTAGGATGGATCCGACCAAGCTGAGAGGGAACGCCAATCCGACGACGAAGATAGAGTAGTGGGCCATGAAAAACGGCAGGGCGGTCGGAGCGAGCAGATACAGCCCGGCGACGGCCGGGGCGAACGCCATAGCTAGGCCCACGACGAACCCGACGGGGATCGCCGCGAGTGACGCGACCAGGGCCGCACGCAGCTCTTCCGCCACGCTCCCGCCGGCGACCGCGGTAAGGAGCAGGACGACCAAGATCCAAGCCGCCGACGGGTCGCTCGTGGCCGGGAAGGTCGCGGAGGGGAAGATCGTGTAGAGGCTCGCGTAGCCCACCGCCAGGGCCAAGGGGGTCATCCCGATCAGAAAGCGGATGATCGTCCCGAGCCGAGAGGGCCGTTCAACCTCCATAGTCCACCCCGAACTCGAGCACGATCCGCGGGATATTGAACTGGTACACGGGCGCCATCAACGACCCCGGAGGAGGGACTCCATCGATGTCGAGACTCGTGAGGACGAAAATCGACCAGGGGATTGCCGCCGGGGACTGTCCCCGGGAAACCGCGAAGTTCGTGATGTTTTGGACCCCCCGGAACCGGTCCGGATAGGAGGCCGTGCTAAGGTCGAGGACGATGGCCACGGTCCCCATCCCTTGAGCGGGCACGGCGACCTGGCTCGAGGTATCGGATCCGCTGAAGGCAAGGTAGAACCATCCGCTCGCGGTCCCGTTCGAGACCCGGACGTCGGTCCGGCTCGTGTTTACACTGGCCTCCCGCGGGAGGTCCTGCAGGTAGGCCTTGTAGACGACTGTGTCAAAGGTCAGAGACCGTGAACTTGGATTCCAGACCGACACATTGAGTTGGAGACGGGCCGTCCCGCTGTCAGGGAGCTTGCCGTCACCGGACACCCCGAGGATCGCAAACGAGCTCTTCACATCGAGTTGGGTAAGGGCATGGGCCTGGGCCACCGAAACGAAATTCAAGAGGGAGAGGACAGAAAGGAGGACGAGGAACGCGACCGTCCCCGTGACGAGGACCGCGACGCGCTTGTCCGTGGACGTCCATCGCTCGAAAATGAATCACGTCTCCGTATCCGGACCTTCGGGAAGCATCTCGGGGGATGGGACCCGGCGGGCAATCGGTGGCTCGACGAGACGGCCCGCGAAGATGTCGTCGGCAAAGTGGCATTCTGCGATGTGGCCGGGAGCGACCTCGACCCGAGGGGGCTCGACGTTCGCGCAGATCTCCTGGGCGAACAGGCATCGGGTCCGGAACCGACACCCGCTCGGGAGGTCGATTGGGCTCGGGAGTTCTCCTTTGATCGGCACCGCGGTGTATTCGTGTACGGGGTCGGGGACGGGTACCGCGGAAAGGAGCGCCCGTGTGTAAGGGTGGGTCGGATGGGAGATCACCTCCTCCGTGGCCGCCTCCTCGACGATCCGCCCGAGGTACATGACGGCGATCCGGTCGGACATGTACCGCGCGACCGCGATGTCGTGCGTGATGAAGATGTACGGCATGCGGTACTTGTCTCGCAGGTCCAACATGAGGTTCATCACGCCGGCCCGAATCGAGACGTCGAGCATGGAGACCGGCTCGTCCGCGACGATGATCTTGGGATTCAGGACGATCGCCCGGGCGATGGCCGCGCGTTGCCGCTGACCGCCCGACAGCTCGTGCGGGAACCGATCCAAGAAGTCCTGGCCCGGTCGGAGGCCCGCGTCCTCGAGGGCCCGGATGACGAGTTCCTCGCGTTCCTCCCGGGACGGCGCGATTCCGTGAATCAAGAGCGGCTCCGAGACGGCTCGGGCGATGCTGTGCCGCGGATTGAGGGATTCGTACGGATCCTGGAAGATCATCTGGAGTTCCCGACGGAAGCGGAACAGCTCCCGCGTGCGGAGGGAGGCCAGGTCCACGCCCCCGAACAGGACGCTACCCTCCGTCGGGGTCTCGAGGCGCGCGATCAGTCGGCCCGTGGTCGTCTTTCCACATCCGCTTTCCCCCACAAGCCCGAGAATCTCGCCCTGCTTAAGATCGAAGTCGATGCCATCGACCGCTCTCACGTACAAGGGCTCCCCGCGCAGCGAGCTGAGGAACCCGCGCTTCAGTTCGAAGTACTTCTTGAGACCCGTGACATGGATGACGACGCCGTCCTCCCAGCTAGGCGTGGACGGCAGCATCCCCCCCGGGGTGCCGCCGCTCAGGTCCGCGTCAATCCCCCCTGGGCGTAGAAATCCTGGGAGAAGTGGCACAGGGCGCGATGCCCCGGCTCCGGGACGATATACGGAGGTGCCGTCGTTGTGCAAATGTCCTGCGCGAATTTGCACCGCGGGTGAAACCGACACCCGGAGGGCGGCGTCAGCAGGCTTGGGGGGCTTCCCGGGATCGCCTCGAGCCTCCGCTTCTCGCCTGTGACGCTGGGAAACGCCCCGAGGAGCCCGTGCGTATAGGGGTGCAGGGTCTTGTAGAACACGTCGCGCGCAGGGGCTTCCTCGACGATCTCTCCCGCGTACATCACGCAGATCCGGCTCGCCACCTTGGCGACGGTCGAGACGTCGTGGGAAATGATGATGAGCGTCATCTGCAACTCCTTCTGCAGGCGGAGGACCTCGTCCATGATCTTCGACGCCGTGATGACATCCAAGGCGGTGGTAGGCTCGTCCATGATGACGAGCCTCGGGTTCAACGCGAGGGCCATCGCAATCATCGCGCGTTGTTTCATGCCCCCGCTGTACTCATGGGGATAATTGTCGATCCGATCCACGGGGATCCCGACGAGCCGAAACAACTCTTGGACCCGTTTGCGGGCCTGCTCGTCGTCGACCTCCTCATGGGCCTGAATCGCCTCGATGATCTGATCCCCGACCGTGTAGACCGGGTTCAGGGCGTTCATCGCCCCTTGGAAGACCAGGGACACTTCCTTCCAACGGATCGCATTCAGGGCAGGATGGTACTCCCGGAGGCGGCCGTCCTTGCGACGCGTGATGGCCAGGAGGTCCCCCTCCTGGCTCGCGGCCCTCAGCCGGGCCATGGCCGCCGGGAGGATCCGCTGTGCTTTCGCGTCCCCGGCCTGGGCCCGTTGCATGAGCTCGTCGACCTTTCGACGGAGGTCCTGTAGTTCCTTCGCCAAGAAACGGTGGTACGTAGCGGCCATGGGATGGGTCAGCTCGTCAATCTGTTGCTCGAGGGCTGCCAGTTCCGGCGAGCCGCCATCCGTCGGGGCCGGCGTCTGGGAGCGACGCGCCTGGAGCGAAGCGAGCTCGGGCTGCATTCGGCTTTCCGCGAGCTGCCAATACTCGGGCCTGTACTTTGCGACCGCGTCCTCCCCGCCGAACAAGACCTGTCCCCCGAGGACGTGCGCGTTTGTCGGGAGGAGCTGGGTAATCGCATAGGCGAGGGTCGTCTTGCCGCATCCACTCTCGCCGACCAAACCGACGGTTTCCCCCTCGTCCACATCTAGGCTGACGCCATCAACGGCCCGAACCCATCCCTGCCGGATCTTGAAGTAGACCTTCAGGTTCCGGACGGAAAGAAGCGGCAGGTCACCGCCTCCGAAGGCGCGGATTGATGATCTCGTCGAACCCCCGGCCGAGGAGGTAGAAGCCGAGGGAGAGGGTGGTAATCGCCAAGCCCGGAGGGAGCAGCCACCACCAGTAGTACAGGCCGCCGCCGAGCGTGATGAGGGTGGAGAGCATCCCTCCCCACGACGTGACGGTGGGATCGCCGAGTCCGAGGAAAGACAGGGCCGCCTCCGTGATAATCGCCGCGGCAACGCCGAGGCTCATGTAAAGGAAACTGAAGGGAAGGACGTTCGGGGTGATATGCAGGAAGATGAGGCGGAGGTCGGACGCCCCGGCGACCCGAGCCGCGTCCACGAACGGACGTTCCTTGAGGCTCAGCACTTGTGCGCGGATGACCCGGGCGATACCAGGCCAGCCGAGGATGGCGAGGACGAAGATGATGATCCATATGCTTGGACGCGCGATCGAGACGAGCACCAGGACGATGGGAAGGAACGGCAGGACGAGGAAGATGTCCGTCGTGCGCATGAGCAGGGTGTCGGTCAGCTTGCCGTAGTAGCCCGCGATGACGCCGACGAAGGTTCCGATCCCGACGCCGAACAGGGCCGCGAGGATCCCGACGATGAACGCGACTTGGCTCCCGTACAGGAGTTGCGTCATGATGTCATGGCCGTTGAAATCCGTCCCGAGGAGATACCGGTTCCCTGAGGGGTAAGGGCCCGGCGACAACGGAGCTAGGAGACGACCGAGGAGCGTGACCACGGTCGTCTTGCCCGTGGCGGAATCGGTCCAGGCGCCGTTCAATTCTTCCTGCGTGAGGGCCGCGCTGTACAGCGTTCCATGGAAGGTCCCTGCATAGACGACGCGCCCCACGCCTGCGGGAATTGTGAATCCGAAGTCTTCTGACGCAGCCGTTGTCTGGGTCACCGATGTGACGGTCTCAGGTACTTTTAGGAGCTTGCCGTCCGCCGCGAACACGAAAACGCTTGAGAGGGCCTGGGCGTCGAAGTAGCTCCGCACTCGACCCGGAATCGTCAAGCCGAACTGAGCGGCCCGAGTGACATTCCCTGACTCCGGATTCACGTTCAGGCCGAGAATGGTCGTCGCATTGGCAGTCCCGTCGTACAATCCCATCCAGAGGGCCTTGCCGTCGTAGCTGATTGGAGCTTGGAGGAGTTCGAGCGAGGGGCTCGGAAGAGGAAAGACCTTGACGATGTTCAGCCCGGCCATGTCGAAGGTCGCGATGGCCGACGCGTTGCTCGATCGTAACTGGAGGTAGATGAAGAATCTCGGCGTCTGGGGAGATCGCGCATATCCGATGGGGGCGACCACGCGGGCGGGCTGTCCGAACAGGGTGAGAGGCACGAACCTCCGAAGTCGGCCCGACACGTTGTAGACCGCCAGGCTGTCATTGGCGAGCGGGAACACGATCGCCTGTCCCGGGCCGCTTCGGAAACCGGAGTTGTCGTCATCCGTCACACCAAGGGCGTGGTAATACGTGAAGGGCGGCGCAGACAGCGTTCCGTTGAAGATCAGGGCGAGCTTGCCCGATGGAGGGAGGGTCGCGTCCCCGGTATGGACGTAGGTCACTTCGTAGACCAGGCTCTGCGTCCCATTGGACGCGTAGATGTAGCGATACGGACCGAACGGGGTCGGCGGGAGGCCAGGAATCCTCACCTTCGAATTCTGGACGGGCTGCGCAAGAAGGAGTCCCCCCGTCTCGGGATCCTCCCCTGTCCATACCGGTCGGAACGGGAGCTGAGTAGAGAAGATCAACGTCTTGGAGAATGGATCGCCGACGATGAGAGTGCGGTTCATGACGAGCGCGAGGGCGCCATTCGCGTCGGAAGGGCCGGTCCCAAAAGAGAAATTCTTACCCGGTGCGATCCAGTGCAAGGCCGAGAGGGGACCGGACGGCAACGGCGTTGCACCGAACCACTGCGTCGCGTCGAAATCGAGGGAGAGGTTCCCCGCATTGAAGGGCGTCTCGTTGAGCCGTAACGTGTACTTGAGAAATTTCATGTACACGGTGGCGTGGGTCGAGTTCCAGTTGATATCCCACATGCCTCCGCCAGCATCGACCAGGAACGGAGTGGAAGGCCCCATCACCGGGCCGTCGTACGTCTGTCCCCCCGGCAATGTTTGGCTGTAGGCATGGATCTCGAATCGATCGATGATGGGGGCTTGGTACAAGCGCGGATACGGAGCGATGAACGGCGCGAGGATCGCCATGAAGGCGAACACGAGAACGATGCTGAAACCGAGGAGGCCCAGGCGACTCTGACGCAACGTGTTCCACGACCTACGGAGCAACCGACGGAGCCTGCGTCCGAGGGTGACCCCCCGCGACCTCCAGGTGGTGGCGCCCGTGTCGGAGGCGACGCCTGCCTCAGATCCGGACACGAGGATCGAGAACTCCGTAGAGAAGGTCCGCGATGATATTCCCGATAATCACGAGGACGGAAATGAGGAAAAGGATCGAGCCGGCAAGGAACCGATCGTTGGACGTGATTGCGATCAGAAGGTATGATCCCAGCCCATAATAGGAGAAAATGTACTCCAGGATGATCGCCCCACCCACGACAAAACCCAAGCTAATCGCGAGGGCCGTGACGACCGGAAGGTAGGCATTTCTCCCGGCGTGGCGCTTTCGAACGACGCGTTCCGAGAGTCCCTTTGCCTTCGCAGTGAGGATGAAGTCCTCCCCCATGACTTCCAACATCGTGGTCTGCATCAGAAGGATGACTCCCGCTAACGAGATGAGGACCAATGCGAGCATGGGCAGGAAGCCGTGAATCACAACGTCCGCCACATCGAACATCGAGAAACTCCAGAAGGGGACCGCAGCGATCGCTCCTCCGAGGAGGACGCCTGCGGTACCGGGAGCGAGCCGGAACGCTAGGTCTCTCGGCTGGAGATGGCGTCGAGGTAAGTTCGCCCAGGTAAAGACCACGAGGGCGGCGCTACCGAGGGCGAGGAGGACCCCGAGCACAGTCTGCAATTGGACCCCTTGCAGGCCGAGCAACCAAGGATAGTGATTGTGGGTGAACAGGTCCGTCGGACTATCTTGGAATCCTCGTAATGGGAACCATGGCAGGACGAAGGCGAAGAAGAACAGGAGGATCAGGCCAATCCAGAAGGAAGGCATATTGTAGAAGAACAGGCTCGAAACGATGACGGCGCCTTCCGAGAACCGGCCCCGCTTCCATGCGATGTACCGCCCCGCGATGACGCCGATGACATAGTGGACAATGACGGCGCCGCCGAAGAGGAACAGGGTCCGTGGGAGGGCTTCCTGCATGACGTCATACACGTAGGTGTTTCGATACGTAGACCAGCCGAAATTGAAGGTGAACATGTTGACGAGGTAGCGGTAGAGCTGGATTTCGGCCGGCTGGTCGAGCCCATAGTCGCGTTTGTAGCGTTCAATTACAGCTAGGGGAGTTGCCGGATTCGCGCGAAGACCGTCGAGCGGATTGCCGGACAAATAGAACAGGACGAATATGATGACCGTGACGATGAAAATGGTAATGATTCCCTGAATCGCGCGCCGAACGATGTACCAGGCCAAGGAGGCCACCGCTCAACCCCCGCTCCTTCTCGCTACCATGGACCGATTCCTATTTCTAGATTGTTCAGGCGACTCGTTGGGAGACGCTCCGATGAAAACAGAAAGGGGAGGTGGACCGGGTTTCCGACCCGGCCCATGAAGAACCTAAAGATTGTCCTCGCCGATCTCCTCATCGGTCCTGCCCATTTGCGACGGAGGCGACCCAGGCATCGACGTGGGTGGCTTCCGGCGGCGGCCCATCATGAGACCGATGACTGCCCCCACGACGATTCCCGCGACCAAGAGGCCTCCGCTCAAGACGTACGCGAAGGTCTGGTCGGCCAGGGGAGCCGCCGAAATCGAAACCGAAGCCGTCTGTGAACCGACCGCGACGCTGTGGGATCCCGAGGCGGAGAACACCCACGTGAAGGTCACGGTCTTCTGCTGGTTCGGAGCGAAGGCGACGGTCTGCCCGGCCACGACGTTCCCGTCGACGGTCAGCCAGACGGTCGCGTTGCCCGAGACCGCGAGAGTGTTCTGTGCGGTCACCGTGATCGTCGATGGTTGGCCCGCCTGGGCCGAAGTGGCCGAGAGGCTGCTGTAGGTCAGCACGGGAGCACTCGCGAGAACTGCGTACCATCCACGGGCCGCACCCCCGTACGAAGTCGTCGCCACGACGAGGCCCTCATTGGCACCGAGCAGAGTCGCCGATACGTTGAACACGGCGACGCCTGTCGAATTCGACGTCCCCTGCAGGTTGCCAATCCAGACATTCGCTCCCGCGATGGGGAGTCCGGTCAAGGAGCTGTACGTCGTCACCGTCGCCTGCGTTAGGCCTCCTTGAGACACCAGTCCATTCGTGACGGACACGGTTAGGAACGCCGTGGTCGTCGGGGTGTACAGGTAGCCGACGGTTACGAGGAACGGCAGCTTCGCGAACAGCACCTCGAACGTCGGCGCGAACCAGTAGTCTCCAAACGCACCCGAGAACAATTGATCGCGCGCGCTGTACGCATATCGGGTGTCCGCGGGCAGGTAGGTGAACGAGATGCCCTGCGTGAGGCTCGGTGGCGAACGCGTTAGGGGGCACGTGGTGGGCCGGTCGCACAACGTCCGCGTAAAGTTGAGCCAACCGGACGCGCTTCCGACCTGGGTCCCACCGAACGATCCGAGGACGTTCCGGGCCGCACTTCCTGCGCCCTGGGTGAGGAACAAGGTCGGGCTCGCCACCATGCCGTTAACGTCCTTGAACTGCGCCTGCAGCGCGACAACGCGGTTCACGTTCGTCGCGATGGGCAGGTCCGTCGTGAACTGGGCCAAGGCAAAAATCGGCGCTCGTTGAGTGACGATTCCGGAACTGATCTGGTGCTGGAAGTGGTCGATCGTCGACGAGAACGCGCATGCGTTCACCGTGACACTCGGCTGGCCGCCGGACGCGCCGATGAAGGCCTGGACCTGGATTCTCGAGTCCTTCTTCTCATGCTCAATCCAGAACGGAAGGGTGTATCCCCCGGCCGCGTCCGTTACGCTCGTCGCATTGATCGTGTACGTGCCGCCCCATGTGGGGTTCGGGGCAGGGTCCACACCGTTCACGCGGCCCGACGCATCGCACGCGTCAAAGACCGAACCGGTCAGACCGTCGTGGGTCCCCGATGCAAAGTTGGTGCCCGCGTTGACAACCTCGAAGTCGTTGATCATGTTCTCGACGCCGCGGTCCCACGCTTGACCGACGCTGCTCTGGAACGTGCCGCCCAGAACCCCCTGCCCGAACGAGTTCAAGTCGAGGCTTCCGTCTGTCGAGGTGTAGGTGGGGCAGCTCACGGCGCACGAGTAGTCAATCGCGAACGGGAATTGGGCCGGCAGGCCGAAGTCGCCGTAGTCGATTTTGAAAATCACCGGGACCCCAGCTGCGGGTGCACCAGCCTGATTGAACAGGTGAACGCTCACGTTGTTGAACGTCCGGGCGGCCGCGTAGGGCATGGCTCGCGAGCCGAAGCTCATATACCCGCCGTATCCCGTGCTCGACGCATTCGCGAGGAACACGAGGATTTCGTCTGACGTCGAGAACAGGTTGTTGTGAACCTGGAACGTCAGAGGCAACGTGGTACTCCGGCCTGCCGCGATCGCGGCCGGAGTTGCGGACACCGTGAACGCAGCCGATCCGGTTCCGTCCGTCACGTTGCTGCCAGGCGCGGTCGGTAAGACCGTGAAGTTCCCCGTGTCCGTGAATACCGGATCAACCGTCAGACCCGCGACAGGCGCTCCGGTGAAGTCTATCACCGTCACGCCATAGTTCCGGGAATTGACCAAGCCGTTCAAGAAGAATATCGGAGGCGGTGTCGTGGCCAACGACACAATGTTCCAGGTCGGCGCCGCACTGTTGCTCGTCACGATCACTATCTGCGCGGTCTGGGTTTCACCCGCGACCGTATTCGGCAGGCCAACAGACGCCCTCACGATATCGGTGAAATGGCTGTTTACGAAACTCCCGGCCGCGGGCGGCGTGTACGTGAACACCGCGGTACCCGACGCGCCCGTGTTCGCGGTCAGCGGGGAAACGGTACCAAGCGTCACGTTCTTGTCAATCGCCACGGCCACTCCAGACATACCGTTGCCTGCGGCGTCCTTGAGGGTCGCCGTGATCGTTGCCGTGCCGGTCGAAGGAATCACAGGAGTGGGGGTCGAAAGCCTAAGCTGACCCATCGGCATTGGAGGCCCAATCACGCTCTCCATGATTTTCGTGTTCCTCCCGGTCGCCGAACCCAACGTTGCCGTCGTGACGGCCACGCCCGAGGCCTGAATCAATGGGACATTCCACGTCGCCTTGAAGTGACCCGACGCATCCGCAGTCCCCGCGAACTCCACCGAATAAACCCCGAACGTTAGGTTCACCTTCACGGCGGCCCCACTCGCCGGGACACTGCCTTCCGAGACATACACGTCAATCGGGACATTCTCACGATAGAAGACCTGGTCCGGGAGCGACGTCGCGACGGTCAGGGCTCCGGCCGGAGGCGTCACCGTGACCGTTCCGGCGGGTTTCAAGTTCACGACGCTGTAGGAATTGAAGTGAGCCCTGCCATTTGGGAAGAGGACCCAGTCCTGCCAAGCGTCGTTGCGCCACGCGACGACAGCCTTGCGGTAGTAGAGTGTGTTCCACGGGATGTCCTTCGTCAGGAGGCCCTCAACGTCCTGGACCAGCTTCAAGCGCTTGTTGAAGTCCGTCGTGTACAGGAGCTGGTTGATCAGGGTGTCGACCTGCGGATTGGAGTACCCGGCGGAGTTCTGACCGGCCGGGTTCTTGTTCACGTCAAATTGGGAGCAGAAGAACGTGCACAGATAGGTCTCCGGGAAGCCCGGAAGGGACCATCCGAGGATGTAGATGTCGAAGTTCACGGGGCGGGTAAAGGCCTTCGCGACGATCGTGTCGAAGCTCGTCGGAGCTGCTTCGATGTTCAGGCCGGCGGCCTTCAGGTTGTTGGAAATCATGATGCCTGCGTCCGCTCGCACCGGGTCGTAGTCTTTCGGCGGCGTCAGGATCGTCGTCGAAACCGGTTGGCCCGTGGAAGTTTCGAAGAATCCCGTGGTGGGATTCTTGCGATAGCCACACGCGGTCAGGTGCGCGGCGATGGCAGCCGCACCCGCGAACGCGGGCGGGGAGGCGGACGTGTTGATGTAGAGGGGGTTCCCGATCGCAATCGGGACGGTCCCGGGAATCCCGTAGCCGCCCATGAGCGTATTCACGATATAGTTCTTGTCGATCGCCATCGAGATCGCTTCGCGTAGGCACTTGTCGTTCCACGGAGCCTTCCGTGTATTGAAAGAGATATAGAAGTACCCGGACTCTGTGACCGTCTGCACCGTGACCAACGGGTTCGACCGAACCACGTTCACGAACCCGGGAGTCAGGGACCAGAGCAGTGTATCAATGGTTCCCTGTGAGAGGGCGAGCTCCACCACATCGAGGCTACCGTACACGATGAAATCGAGCTCGGTGACCGTCACAGGGTAGAACTTATAACCAGTGCCCTTCCAAGTGTGGGACTGGGTCTTTCCCCAGTAGTTCGCGTACACTTGCGACTTCGACCCCGAGTTGTGGGTCCAAGACACCAGGTGGAACGGACCCGTCCCAACGGTCGCGTCTGACTCGGCGGGGTTCGCCCCGAAGGCGAAGCTGATCGATTGATCCCAGGTGTCGGTGATCGGGCCGAGGTTGGGGTCCGAGTAGTTGATTTGCGGGGTGGTTTGGAGATGGTTCTTCCAAACTCCCGAGGGAATGATGTAAACGGCAGACAAGGTATCGTAGTAGATCAAGGCGTAGCCGCCGTTCGTGACGCCAGGAACCGTGTGAGGTGTGAGTTGGAACCTGACCTGGGTCGCGCTGTTCTTGAAAACGGCGACGTGGGAGCTGCACATGGGGCTCGCTGCGGGACATGAGCCCGCTCCGGTCGCGCCGTTGGCCGTCGAGTTCCACAACGGGGCCATGGGAGTGGGCCACCAAATGGCGCTCTGGATGCTAGTTGCAATAGCGGACCATACTAACGTCTGATAGGAGAAGACCACGTCGTCCGCCGTCAGAGGCATCCCATTCGTGAATGTGATCCCTGAGCGAATGTTGACCGTGATGTTCAGATTGCTCGAGTCGAGGCATGAACCAGGAATGCCAACCGTCGTGCCTGCGGGACACGCCGCTGCGGGATCAGCAAGAACCGCATACAACGCGGAGTCAGGGTCGGAGGTGAAGAGGGTTTCAAAGTTGTTGTAGACTTGATAGTCCTTCCATACGCTATTCGTCCCCGGGTCGAACGGGTTGAGGTTTTGCATGTCATTCTGAAGGCCGATGACGAGGTTCGTGCGCGAGGAGGCCGCGGCCGCGTAGGTGGAGCTCTCCATCAGCGCGAGAGCCGACGCAAGGAGCACGAATACGACAAAGGCCGACCGCAGTGCGATTGAGCGCAAAACCTTGCTTTTCATCAGTGTCTACTCTCCCCGAAAGAGGTTTGCAACCGCAGCGTTCGAACCGTATAAGAAGGTTTCTTCGAATGGCGTCCGCGGGTCCCGCCGAAGGTTCGGCGAACGTCCGAGAGTGCAAAATTGGCGCGAGCCGTCCGATCCCTTTTCACGGTTCGCGTTCGTGTGGGCTCTCGAGGCCGGAGGCTCTTGCGAATCCTTCGAGGAACCGGACCCGAAGATCCGCACCGACCTTGGCCTTCCGCCACTCCGCAATCACTTTGGGTTTCAGGAACGTCAGGAACGGGAACCCGTATGCGACGTCCATCAGGGTCAGGGGCTCCGGAGGAGAGCTTCCGAAGTCGCATCTCGCGCCGGTGAGGGCGTCGCGGAGTTCGTCCATCGTCGTGTCGCCTCGTGCCACCGCGACCATCGCAGCGACCATTCGCCTAACCATGCCCCGACGGAAACTGGGCGCGCGCACGTCGATGGTTTGGCCTCCGTTCACTGGGTAGACTTCGACGGAACGAATTCGATGCGGCATCCCAGAGGAATCGGAGGTAAACGAATCCATATCGTGCTCGCCTTCGAACAGCTTCCCCGCGGCGCGAAGCAGGTCGAGGTCCTGGGGGTCATACAGGTGGTATCGATACCATCGTTCCAGGGCGTGACGGGGATGGAAGTTCGGCGGCACCTCGGCGGCGGCCCAGGCCCACACGTCGCGGGCCCTGTCGTTGAAGCCCCCGACGACCGCCCCGGGGCCGCGGGGCGTGTCGAAGGCGATCACGTTGCCGATTGCGCTCACGCCGCGGTCCGTCCTACTCGCGCTTCGGAAGAAGGATTCCTTGGGGCCTGTGAGGATCCGGGCGCGACGGAGGGCGGTGAGACATTCCCCTTCCACGGTCCGACGGTCAGGCTGCCGTTGGTGACCGTAGAACGAACGTCCACCGTAAGCAATCTTGAGGGCGACGCGCATGCCAAGGAATATCCCGCACAAGTATATCGAGCGAACGTGGCGAAAATCCGCATCGTCTTGGTCGAACCGAAGGTCGAAGGAAACGTTGGCGCAGTCGCCCGCGCGATGAAGAACTTCGGGGTCGGCGAATTGGTCCTGGTGAAGCCCTGCGCTTTCGGCGCGGAGGCCCGGCAGCGTGCGATGCACGGGATCGACATCCTCGATTCCGCGGCAACCGTCGAAGACCTCGCCGTGGCCCTAAAGGACGCAGACCTCGTCGTCGGGACGTCCGGGATCAAGACGGAAAGCGAGAAACGATTCGCG
>DASQXV010000150.1:0-2471 GCA_035639595.1 Thermoplasmata archaeon
GGGAGCGTCCCGACCCGCGGACGTTCGTGGGCCGCGGAAAGCTGGAGGAGGTGCGGGCTCGCGTGGACCTCGGCGGCGTCCAGACCGTCGTCTTCAACGGCGAGCTGCGCCCGACGATGCACTACCTCCTGGAACGGGACCTCGGGATCGAGTGCTACGACCGGATCCGCGTCCTGCTCGAACTGTTCGCGCAGCGCGCCTCGAGCCGCGAGGGCAAGCTGCAGGTGGAGCTCGCGATGCTCCAGTACGAGGTCCCCCTCCTCCGGGAGTGGATCCACGAGGCGGACATCGGGGAGCGGCCCGGGTTCATGGCGGGCGGAGTGCAGCGGGTGGACGCGTACTACGAGACCGTCAAACGGCGGATCAAGAGGATCCGGGACGAGCTCGAGTCGATCCGTCGGGAGCGGGAGGTGCGCCGGCTCGCCCGGAGGGACCGCGGGTACCACCTCGTCGCCCTCGCCGGGTACGCGAACGCGGGCAAGTCCTCCCTGCTGAACGCCCTCGCGGACGAGCGCCTCCTCGTCGAAGACCGAATGTTCTCGACCCTGTCGACGACCACGCGCAGCCTGAGCCGGACCCGTCGGCGGATCCTGCTCACGGACACGATCGGCTTCGTGGACGGCGTGCCATTCTGGTTGGTCGAGGCGTTCCAGGCGACCCTCGAGGAGATCCTCCAAGCGGACCTGGTCCTCCTCCTCGTCGACGCGACGGACCTCGACGAGGAGATCCATCGGAAGGTGCGGCTCGCCGGGCGCACCCTGTTCCCGAAGGTGTCGTCGGATCGGGTCCTCCCACTCCTGACGAAGGCGGACCGGCTTCCGCCAGATCGGCTCGCGGAGACCACGCGCCTCCTCGCCGAATCCGAGTTCCATCGCGCGCCCCTCGCGGTCTCCGTCCGGGACGGCCGCGGCCTGGACGAGCTACGGGAGGCGATCCACGAGGCCTTCGCGTTCCCCCTGGAGCTCCATCTCGTCCTCCCGCAGGATGGCGAGGCCTCCGGGAAGGTGCATTGGCTCTACGAACACGCGGAGGTCGTGAGCGCGGTCCACGGACCCGATCGGATCGAAGTCGTCGTCCGATGCCAGCCGCGGGACCGCGACGCGATCGAGCGGCTGGGCCGCGTCGTCCTCGCGCGGTCCGACGGTTGATACGCCGGACTTAGCGGATCCGGAACTCGCGCCGCTTCTCGAGGAACCGCCGCTCGTAGGCGGAGGGCAGGTGGTCGTAGGTCAGCTCCTCGATCCGCTTCATGTTCTTGACGAACACCTCCTTCGACGTCGTCGAGATGAGCCGGTCGAACTCCCGTTCCTTCCGGATCGTGTCCGCGAAGTAGAAGCCGCCCGCGAGGACCGCGAGGAACGCGAAGAACGCCTCCCAGATGACCCACGCCCCCACGGCGGCGTGGATCGTCTTGAGCCAATCCGGACTCTCCCTCGGCACGAGGTATTGGGTGAGGGAGAAGACCATGCCGAGGATGCCGAGGGCGAGGATCAGGGCGCTGAGCTCGTAGCGAAGCTCCTGGAACAGCCCCATGGCGGGCGCCGATGAAGGGGGGCATCGCCATAAGCTTTGCCGGGAGGAGGTTGCGTATCTCCTCGGCCCGAGGCCTCCTCGTGCCCTCGTCATAGCCGTCGACTCCCTCTAGAGGTCCCTGACCAGGGGGGATTTTCACATTCGGACACCTCCCCTCGATAGCCTTTCCTCCCAGCCAGCCAAAGGAGAGGTCGTGCTCGCCAACCGGGCCCTCGTGTTCCCGGTCGCGTGGGACGATCCCAGCCTGAAGTGGCTCCTGGCCGAGTTCCGCCTCCTCGTGAACGAATCGATCCGGGCCGCGTTGCAAGGAAACCACCAATCCCGCGCGCGGCTCGTCTGGGCCGCGTACCGAGACCTCAGCGCCCGCCATGCTGTGTACAAGCAATACATCCCGTCCGCCTTCGAAGTCGCGTTGGCCGTCCTGAAGGTCTATCGTCGGCGCATGAGGAAGGGGAAGCCTACCTCCACGCCGTTCATGCGACGCCTCATGCTAAAGGCGGAGAACCAGTCGTACCGGCTCGACCGGGAGACGGGGCGCCTCCGGATCCCGGTCCGCGGGACGGAGGGCGTCCAGCTTCAACTGCCTCTCTCGGAATGGCATCGGTCCTTCCTTTCCGATCCCTCGTGGGGACTCGGATCCCTGACCGTCGTCACGGGCAAGGTGATCGTCGTCATGAGGAAGGAGGTGCCGAAGCCCTTCGACCCTCAGGCCGCTGTCGCCCTCGACACGAACGAGGACTCCCTCGACGGTGTCGTCGCAGCAGGCCCGACGGCGAGGACGGTCACCTTGTCGTTGGGCGGCGTCCGCAGGACCATCGCGGACCCGAACGCGGGAGCGGATGAAAGACTTCCTCCCGGGGTTGCGTACCATCTGCGGTGGGTGAGGCTCTATCGGACCACTTCCACAGCGTACTCCACCCCGCTCGGCTCCTCCCGTG
>DASQXV010000151.1:0-11543 GCA_035639595.1 Thermoplasmata archaeon
CGCCCCGCCGGCGCACGATCGCGATCCCGGCGACGACCGCCCCGAGGGCGAGGGCCGTCACCACGCCGATCCCGCCGTAGCCGTAGGGCCCGTGGATGCTCAAGAAGGACGTATCGACCTGGAACGACGTCGTCGCGGTGCGGGAATTCCCGGCGCGGTCGTAGACCGTGACGTCGACCCGATGCCCCCCATCCGACAGGCTCGTGAAGCCAAGGGACGTCGCGGCCAGGTCGAGCGCCTGGGGCGATTCGCCGTCCAATGCGATCTCGACCCGGGCGATCCCCCACGCGTCGCCATCCGTGAAGGACACGGTCACGTCGGACGACGGGACGACGGACCCCGACATCGGGGATGTGATGGCGACGTCGGGCGGGACCGTATCGATCGTCAAGCGGATTCGATCGGTATCGCGGTTCCCCGCAAAGTCGATCGCCGTCACGTTGATCGTGTGGCGCCCATCGAGGACGCTGGATATGGTGTACCTCGTCGCGGACGTGCTTAGACTCACCGGGGCGCCGCTGTCGACCGTGATCTCGATTTTCGCCACCCCAGAGCCGGAATCCTCGACAGTCCAACTCACCGCGAGCGTGCTCGATCCGAGGAACCCGCCGTCCCTCGGCGCGCTGATGTGGAGGGTGGGTGGGGATGAGTCCACGGTGATCTGGACCGAGGCGGACCTCGAATTGCCCGCGGCGTCGAACGCGGTGACGCTCAGCGTATGGGGCCCTTCCGGGAGGCGTGTGGCGTTGTAGGAGGTATTTGACGGAGCGACCGTCGTGGGGACCTGGTTGTCCACCTGGACCTCGAAGTGGTCCAGCCCCGTCCCTTCGTCGGTTGCGGTCCAGGCCAAGGTGACGGAGTCGGTGGCGAAGACCGCGCCCGCGGTCGGCGACGTGATGGTGATCATCGGTGGGACCGTGTCGACCTGCGTCGCGAGGACGACGTCGCCGTAGGCGGCCAGCGGGATCGGGACGAAGTTCCAGACGGGCCACGAACTCCAATCGGTCGCATTCGCGTCGAAGACCCCGCCGGGGATGGGGGCGTGGCTCCCTGCGAAAAACCCGAGGGTGTCGCCGGGGTTCGCGAGGAGGAGCGTCAGGGGGAGCCGGAATTCGTAGGTCCGATGAGGCGAGGAGTCCGCGGGACTCGGCCCGAACCCCCACGCGCCCGCGAGCCCGGTCTGGTTCGGGAGGTCCGGGTTGAACGGCGAGTCGTGGATCGTCCACGTGTCGCCGCCTGCAAAGGTGTAGTGGGCTTGGTGCCCGGGAGCCAGTCCCCCCTGGAGGAACTCGTCCTCTTGGCCAAAGGTCTTCATGCCGTCGTTGCCCGTGTCGAAGCCGACCGCGGCCGTGTCGTTCGCATCGTCGGTCCGGTCCCCGACCGCGTCGTACGCGATGTACAGGAAGGTCGCGTCGTTCATCACGTGGAGGAAGGCGGGGACCTGATTCCCAGGGACCGTGGCGAGGTTTTCCGTGTGGGCGTTCGTCCATTCGCCGGACGCGATCGCGCCGTCGATCACGGGCGTCGTCCGGGCGTACGGCGACTCGATGACCGGGGGCTCCTCGAATTGGGTGTGGTTGTACGCCGCGGTCACGTGGCTCCCGCTGTCGATCAATTGGCGGCCGGGACTCGAGAACAGGCCCATGCTGACGAAATACGGACCGTCGACGCCCGAGGCGTTCAAGGCCTCTCCGGAGAAGGCCAGGACCACGATCCTCCGGCCCGGGTCTAACCTCATGGAGTCGGAGGCGAACAAGGTGATGTTGTAGGTCGAGTCGAAGAGGACGGCGTTGAGGTAATAGTCGGCCCCGACCTGCACGCTCAGGCTCACGTTCACATCCAGGAGGTTGAAGCGGCCGTCGCCATCCGTGTCGACCCCAGCGTCGGAGTGGGGCGGAGCGAACTCGGCGGGACGGGCGTCGAAGTCCGTGTGAAGGTACGGATGCGTGGTGTACGAGGCGGTGTCGAGAGGATTCCTGAACTGGTCCGACAGCCACAGGGTGAGGCTGACGTTGTACGGACCATCGACCCCGCTGGAGTTGATCAGCGGGCCGTCGTAGAGGACGGACAGGGTCCAGGTGCCGGGCGCCAGGTACGCGGACGACTGGTTGTAGAGGTTGAGACTCGTGGTCTCCTTCGTCAGGAATCCCCCCACGGTGTAGTTGTCCGCCGCGTCGACGACGATGGTCACGCTCACGTTGAGGAAGTCGTACAGACCATTCCCGTTGAGGTCTAGGCCCGAGTCCTTGTGGGGTGGAGTGAACTGCCCTCCTTGGGGCCCCGGCGTCCGCGCGAACCTCTCGACGGGGGTGACGGGCTCGACGGCGGTCGTTGCGGTCCCTTGGAGGAGGCCGCTGGCTTCGGCGGGCACGAGGCCAAATAGGGGCAAAGACCCTAGACAGACGAAGCAGACCAGCAGTACGACTCGGACCGGTGCACGGTCCTCCGACCCGCCTCCCAGCGGTGGAACCCCCGCGGAGATCCTTACGGCATGACGGCCATAAATCCCACGTCTACAACCGGTTTTCCCAGGGGTCTGCCGGATTCGCGTCGGGACCGCGTTCATCGGGGGCGCCAGCGTCTCTGCGGTTCCACAGGCGTAGGCGGATTCTGCGCCTGGCCCCATCGTCGATGGGGTCGAATCTTCCGCCGGACCAGGATTGCCGCGATCACGGAGGTTGATCCGAGGACGGCGCTGAGGAGCCCCCACTCCAGGGCGTCGAATCCGGTTTGTTGCGGTTCACCACCCCGCGACGTTGGTGCGGCGATGACGACCTTCCGTGTCACGGAATTCGAGGCCCCGTGGTCGTCCGTCACCGTGAGGACGACCGGATAGATGCCCGCGTCAGGGAATCGATGGATCGGGTTCCGCTCGCTCGAGTTGGTCCCGTCGCCGAAGTCCCAATACCACTTCACGACCTGCCCATCGGGATCGGACGATCCGTCGGTGAAGGCGATGTCCATGCTCGTGCTATTCGTTGGGGTGCCGTAGGAGAAACCCGCAAGGGGCGGCAGGTTGGAAAGGACCGGGACGGTTTGGGTTGCAGTATCCGACCCGTCGCTGTCGTCCCAGACCATGAGGACGACGGAAAAGCCTCCCGAACTGGCGTACGCATGGACCGGACTCGGAACCGTCGAGTTGGTCCCGTCGCCGAAGTCCCACTGCCATCGCGCGATCGTGCCATCCGGATCCGTCGATTTGTCCGTGAAGTAGACGATGGTTCCCGCCGCCGGATTGGACGGCGCGAACGAGAAGTCGGCGATTGGGGGGACGTTCGGGACAATCTCGATGGGATAGATGGACCAGTCGTTCGACTCGCAGACCGGAGGGACGACGGTCATCGCGGTCACGTTGACGTCCGCGGAGTAGTTTCCGCGCGCCAACGACGCCGGGATCGGCTCCTCGGCGTGCCACGATCGACTCCCTCCGACCACGATGTCTTCGCTCCCGGTGAACACGTTTGCCGGGACCACGTCCCAGACGAACTTGATGTCGATCCGGCACACCGTCACGGTCAAGGATCCGGAGTTGGAGAGGGTCACCGTGAAGTCCACGACCTGCCCCGGCTTCGCCCGGGTCGGGCTCAGGGTGACGTCGATTCCCCAGGGCCCGGGGGCCGCCGCGGCCCGGGGCGCGAGCGCCGCGAGCACCAGCGCGACCACGATGAGAACTCGAAGTGAAAGCGTCCGGCTCTCCCTCGCGCGCAGATATGCACGTTGGGGAATCAATAGTTTCGTAGCCCGTAAAAAGGACACTAGATTACAAGACGAGTATCGAGGTCTCACTCCGTCAGCTTCGCCTCCGCAGTACCCGCGGTCGAAAAAATTTCAACCGTCTTGACGTTCACCATCTCGAGCAGGCCGTAGCGGCTCAGCTCCCGGCCGATCCCACTGTGCTTCACGCCTCCGAAGGGCATCCGGGGATCGGACTTCACGTTCCCGTTGACGAAGACCATCCCCGACTCGATCCGGCGGGCGAGGTCGTCCGCGCGGGCGAGGTTTCCCGTCCAGAGGCTGGCGCCTAGGCCGAACTCGGAGTCGTTCGCCTCCGCGATCGCCGTCTCCAGGTCCGGCACCGCGACGACGGGGGCTACGGGGCCGAACGTCTCCTCGCGGAGGACCCGCATCTCCTTCGTGACCCCGCGGAGGAGGGTCGGCTCGAAGAACCAGCCGGCTCGGCGGGGCCGCTTGCCACCCGCTTCGATTGTCGCGCCTTTCCTGACTGCGTCCTTCACCTGAGCCTCGATCGTGTCCCGCGCGGCCTCGTTCACGAGGGGCCCGATGTCCGTGGAGGGATCGAGGGGGTCTCCGACCCTGAGCTTCCGGATGTTCTCCGCGAACTTCTCGATGAACTCGTCGGCGACGGAATCGACGACGAAGAAGCGCTTCGAGGCGATGCACGACTGGCCTCCGTTCACGAACCGGCCCGTGACGGCCCCCTTCGCGGCGGCATCGAGGTCCGCGTCCTCGGCCACGATGAACGGGTCGGACCCGCCGAGTTCGAGGACCGTCTTCTTGAGGTCCCGGGAGGACTCGCGAGCGACCGCGATTCCCGTCCCGACGGAACCCGTCACACTGACAACGGAGACGGGCGACCGGATCAGGGCGGTTGCGGTCGTGCGGTCCCCGACGACGATCTGGAACACGTCCGGTGGGAAGCCCGCCTCTTGGAACGCCTGTTCCAGGTTCAGCGCGGACTTCGGGCTCGCGCTCGCGGGCTTCACGACGACGGCGTTGCCCGCGATCAACGCGGGGACGGCGAACCGCACGATCTGCCACATCGGGAAGTTCCACGGCATGATGGATCCGAGGACGCCGCGCGGGTGGAATGCGATGTACGATCGCTTCGCGTCCGTCTCGACGGCCTCCGGCTCGAGGAACTTCGGGCCGTTCTGGGCGAAGTAGTCCGCGGCCCAGGCGCACTTCTCGACCTCCGCGTTCGACTCCCGGATGACCTTCCCCATTTCGAGGGTCATCGTCGACGCATAGTCGTCCTCGTGCTTGCGCAGGATCTCCGCCGCATGGGACAGGAACGCCGCGCGGTCTTCGGGATCTCGCTTGGCCCATCCCCGGAACGCCTGAAGGGCCCGGTCGACCTTCGCCCGCACCTGGTCCGCGGTCGTGATCGGGTATGTCGCGAGCACCTTTCCCGTCGCGGGGTTGATCACATCGAACGTCCGGGGCGAACGCGCGGCCCGGGCCCGCCCTTTCCTTTTCGTCGCAAGCACGATTCCCGCCTCCCGGCAAGCGCAGGTACGCCGGGACGGATAGCCTTTGCGGAGTCTGGAGGAATCGAGGTACCCCGAAGGAAGATTCATTACGGGCTCCGCGATGAAAGCGGCCCGTGCGTGGGTGGCCCAGCTTGGTCAAAGGCGCAGCGTTGAGGTCGCTGTCCCGCAGGGGTTCGCAGGTTCAAATCCTGCCCCACGCATCCGCTTCCCGCGGACCGACGGCACTCGGAAGGGCGTTCCTTCGGTAGTCGGTCCGAACGCGTCGAACGAATCCTTCCGCGCGTTCACTTGTCCGGAGAGGGGTCTTCGGTGGGGACGTCGGTCGCCTCCGTCGGAATCAGCCCGCGTCCTTCCAACTCTGCCACCTTCAGCCAGAACAAGGCTAACAGGGCGCTCACGGTCGCCTGGCCCGGGGCGATGTACATGTACTCGGCCCGTTCGGCGTATTCCATCGCCTTCGCCATCGGGGTGTCCGCGTGCGTCTCGCCGGCTTCGTCGAATGACAGCAGCCTTTGCTCCCCCTGTGCCCGGGCCGAATGTGTTGCCCTGTTTTAATGCTATCTCAGGATGTACGAATTCGCCCTTTCGCCGCAAAACCGTTCACGGATCTGATAACGCCGCAGGCCGAACCGTCGGGAGGGAAGCCCCGCGCTCGGAGGAAGAACTCACCCGACGAGCCAACCTCGCGCGTCCGCCATGAGGATCGCGAGCGTGACGACGGTCGACTCGAACGTGCTCGAACGGGCGTTCGCGAGGGCCTGCGTCACGCTCATCCGCTCGACGGACTGGACTTCGTCCGGGTCCGGCTTGCGGTCCGTCGGCCGGGCGTCCTTCGAGAAGAAGACGTGGAGGGTCCCCTCCAGGTATCCGGTCAGGTTGTTCCCCGCGTACATCTCGAGCAGGCGGGGCGCGTCGTATCCGGTTTCCTCCAGGAGTTCGCGACGGGCGCATGCCTCCGCCGTCTCGCCGTCCCGCGCGATCCCGCCCGGGAGGGAGAACGCGATGCGGCCGAGGCCGTGCCGATACTCCCGCGTCAGGAGGATCTGTTTCTCCTTCGTCACCGCGAGGACCGCGGCGGACGTCCCGAAGTGGATCCGGATCCAACGCTTGCGCGCGCCGCTCGGCAGCTCGACCTCGTCCTCGGAGATCGGAGGCCACGCCTGACGGATTTTGGCGGACGCAACGACACGCGGTTCGGAAGCCAGGTTCTCCCCTCGGAGCCCGCGGGACACCGCGGCCCGGATACTTAGGGCCGTCGTCCTCCTGGCCCTGCCGTCGAATAAACCAAGGGAGCACAACTCTTAATACGCGCGACCCGGGTTCCTGCGCGATGCCCCTCCGGTTCTGGAAGAAAGACAAGCCCGAGAAGGGGAAGGACGAGTCGGAGACGGCGGAGCCGAAGGAGGAGCCGAGGCCGGAACCGAAGGAGGAACCGAAGGAGCCGCCGAGGCCCAAACCGGCGCCGCCCGAAGAGAAGCGGAGGCCGGAGCCCGCGGAGAAGGTCGAGGTCAAGAAGGCGGAAGGCCCCAAGGCGGAAGCCAAGAAGCCGGAAGACAAGGGAGCACCGCCAACGCCGCAGGAAGCGGAGGCGATCATCGGCCAGGTTCACGCGGCCCTCGTCGATCTCGGCTTGACGGTCCCCCCGACGCGTCCCGTGTTCGGGAAGCGGATCGCCGCGTACCCGGGCGGCGACGCGGCCTTCGCCGCGGACTACCGACGGGAGCGCCACCGGGCCGTCACCCGAGTCCTCGCGGACTGGTTGGGGTTCCGCGTGCCGGACGCCTTCGAGCCGGAGGCCCTGCTCGCGGAGGTGAACCTTCGCCTGAGTTCCTTCAAGCTCGCGTTGGCGCTGAAGGACCTGACGTGGCTCGACAAGGAGCTGAACCTGCGGAAGGCGAAGCTCGTGATGGGCGATCAGGAACGGATTGTCCGCTTCAAGGACGCGCGGGATTTCCTCAGGCCCGTGAACGATTTCATCGGGTCGAAGAAACTGGCCTTCCTTGAGCTGGAGACGTGGGGCGACGACTTCGCGTTCCTCCTCGTCCGGGAGCCCCGCTGGGAGAAGATCGCGGCGACCGACCTCGTGGTCGTCAAGGCGGAGCAGACGGCGAAGGGTGGCGAGTGCGGGGAGTGCGGCGCGCCGGTCGGCAAGTTCTGGAGCGACTGCCTGAAATGCGGCGCGGTCTTCGGCTAGTCCTTCTTCTCCGGCTTCTTCGGCGGCTCCTTCCCCTCCGGCATCTCGATCTTCAGGCTGTCGGGTCCGCCGGGTTCCGCCCGCAGGATCGGCCGGGGGTCGTACATCTTCTCCGGCCATTCCCGCCGCTCGACCCGCATGCCGCAGTGCGGGCAGTTCTTCGCGTCGAGGTGCTCCTCGTTGCGGGTGAAGAGGACCTTGCCGTCGCAGAACGGGCAATGGAGGGTTCTCGGCTTCCGCATGATCCGCTTCGCGAACGAGGACATCTGGCCCTCCCGGAGCTCGGGCGGCATCGCCTCGCGACCAAAGCGCGCCGCGGCATGAAGGTTCCGCCGCACCGCGCAAAGGGTCAAATGACGCGGACGCTTGGTTGGCCCCGACCATGCAGGACCTCCGATTGCGGTCACGCCACGAGCTCCGCGGCGCCACGTTCCGCCCCGAGGCCGGATGGTCCGTCCCGGCCGGATACACCTCCGTGGACACGGAGGTCCGCGCCGTCCGAACTCGGGCGGGCATCATCGATTGGAGCGACCGGGCGAAGATCGAGCTGACGGGCACGGAGCGTGTCCCGTTCCTCGATGGCGTCGTCACCGCGGACGTGAAGGTCTTGCGGCCGAACACATCGGCTTACGCCCTCCTGCTGAATGAGAAGAGCCGAGTCCTTGGGGATCTCCGGGTCTTCGTGTTTCCGGATTCGTTGGTGCTCGATCTTGAGATGGGCCAAAGGGATGCGATCCTCCGAATCCTCGAGAAGGCGCGCGTGAGCGATGACGTAGAATTTCGGGACCTCGGCGCGGTCGGACATCTCGAGGTCCACGGCCCCCTGGCGGGCCCATTGCTATCCGACATCCTCGGCTCGGATCTTCGTGGCGTTCCGACGAACGAATTCCTCACCTCGCGCACCGAGCGATGGGGCACGGTCCACGCGGGCCGCGTTCCTTCCCTCGCGGGGACGGCGTACGCGGTGTGGTCTCCTGCTGCAGACCTCGCGGACGCCTGGGACGGCGTGATCGCCGGCGGTGCCACGCCGCTCGGTCGGGACGCGTGGGACGTCCTCCGCATCGAGGCGGGCGTCCCGCGGTTCGGGGCGGACATGGGCGAGGAAACGTTGGCCCTCGAGGTCGCTCCCGAATCCGCGCTCAGCTTCACGAAAGGTTGCTACGTCGGGCAAGAGGTCGTGGCCCGTGGCACGTACGTCGGGCAGATTCGAAGAAAGCTGCTGGGCCTGCGGACCGAGGGCGATGTCGCTCCGGTCCACGGCGATCCCGTGTCCGCGCAGGGCCACGAAGTCGGGGCGGTCACCAGCGGAGCGTGGTCTCCCACCCTTCGCAGCGGGATTGCGCTGGCGCTCCTGCGGCTGGACGCGGTGACTCGAGCGAACGGATTGTCGGTGGATCGGTCCGGTTGGGACCTCCGGGCGAAGCTGAATCCGCTCCCTTTCGTCGTCGCTTGAAACACGGCTTCGAATCGAAATCCCGCCGGCCGGCTTGCTGGCCGAATCATTCCTGCGTCCGACGACCGCGTTGGGACCTGCGGTGCTACCAGGTCCGAGAACACCCTTAGGGTCCGTTATCCTTATCGTCTCCCCGACGTTCTCATTCGCGTTGGGTTCGGTAGACCCGCGGTCCGTCGCGGGCGCGCCGGGGAGAGGCCCAACCCGAAAATCTGGGAGAGGGGTTGGATGAAAACGCGTTGGAGTGGAGAGCTTGCCCGCGCCGTGTCTCGTCGTTCATGGGGTCGCCCCGTCGCATTCGCGCTCGTCGCCGTCATGTTTGCCTCCGCCTTTGGCATCGTGATGACGTCCGCGCGGTCGAGCCCGATTCCGAGCATCGGATTGTCCGGGGCGCTCCCGGATTATATGAAATATATCACGGTGAATAATTATCGCTTTGATCCTCTCGCGGAGATGCCCTCGATCCCCGCGTCCCTCCGATACGACTCGATCCCCAGAACCCAGGACTTCTACTATCTTGTTCAGTTCAAGGGTCCCGTCACGCCCGGGATGAAATCGGCGTTGGCGGCGACCGGCGTTACGATCCTCGATTACATCGCGTACAACGCGTTCATCGTGCGCGCCGACGGCGCGGCAATCGACCGGGCGGCCTCTCTCCCGGCCGTCCGATGGACGGGCGTCTTCCAGCCCGCATACAAACTGAGTCCTCGCCTCTCCGAGGACTACGGGGCGATGGTCCAGGCCGCCCTCGAGCGCGAGCGCAGCGGGACGGACCCGACGGGTGGCGTCGTGACCGCGATCGGCACAGGTGCTCCCGCGAAATCCCTCTCCGTGAATTCCTTTGGCGTGCCGACCTCGGCGAGCGCATCGACGGGCTTCAGCCCGCGCGCCACCGCGATGTCCCCGAGCCCCTCCGCGAACCTCGCCCTCGGGAGTCCGGGAACGGACTCGACCCGCCTTTCGATCGAAGTGGCTTCGTTCGAACGCGGCCGTATCCCGGAGATCCTCCGGGCCGCCTCCTTCCTCGGCGGACAGCAGATTGCCTACACGACGTCCCAATCCGGCGCCGTCCGCATGGAGATCGAGAAGAGCGCGATTGGCCTCCTTGCGCGGGTCCCGGGCGTCATGTTCATCGATCGGTCCGTCCAGCCCTACGTCTTCAACGATCTCGCGCGCTGGGTCATCCAGAGCGGCGACCCGGACACCTTCGCGACTCCCGTCCATGACCATGGAATCTACGGCACGGGTCAGACGGTCACCCTTGGCGACACGGGGATTGACTTCAAGCACCCCGCCTTCTGGGACCCTGTCAACAAGACGCCGGGTCCCGACGCCCGAAAGCTCACGGACTATTATCCCGCGTGCACGGACCATTGCGACAACACCGATAACGGATGCCCATGCCCGCCGGGCATCAACCACGGCACCCACACCTCCGGGTCCGTTGCCGGGGACGACGGCACGTGGCACGTCTACGACGGCACGCCCGACGGCTCGAACGGGGCCAAGGGTCCGCACGATGGGCAGGCCTTCGATGCCAAGATCCAGGTCACGGACATGTCCGACGACGGATTCTTCGTCTACTTCGACAACATGACCGCGGTCTGGCAGCGCGCGGTCAACCGCGACTCTTGGATCCACTCAAACAGCTGGGGCTCCTGCTGCAGCGACTACATCCAGGAGGCCGCGGACACGGACGACTTCATCTGGAACAACCAGGACTTCCTGGTCGTCTTCGCGGCCGGTAACTCGGGCTCCGCCCTCAGCACGATGAACCCCTTCGCAGGCGCAAAGAATGTGATCGCGGTGGGCGCGACATCGAACGGCGTGGGACTCGAGAACATCGCGAACTTCAGCGGCCGAGGACCCATGCGCGACGGCCGGCTGAAGCCGGATGTCATGGCTCCGGGCGTATCCTTGTGGTCCGCGGAAGGGAAGGACCCCGGCGGCGACGGGACCGGGTACCTCCAGCTCAGCGGGACGAGCATGGCGACCCCGACGACGGCGGGCGGCGCGGCCCTGGTCCGGCAATACTACATGGACGGCTGGTATCCGACCGGGGCCCCCAATCCGGCGAACGGTTTCACGCCCTCCGCGGCCCTGATTAAGGCCACCCTGATCAACAGCGCGGTCGAGATGACCGGCACGGGCGCGTACGCGAATGGCGAATCCTACTACCCGAACGACAACCAGGGCTGGGGCCGCATCCTCCTCGATAACGGCCTGTTCTTCGCGGGCGACACCCGCGGCCTCGTGACCGACGATCACCGCGCCGGGATCAACACGGGGGATTCCGTCTCCTACTCCCTCGCCGTGGGAGACACCTCGATCCCCGTCGAGATCACCCTCGTGTGGTCGGACTACCGCGGGACGCCCGGGACCTCGCCGAACCTCGTCAACGACCTCGACCTCACGGTGACGGCACCGGATGGGACCGTGTACCACGGCAACCAGTACGCGGGGTCGAACCCGGGGGAATCCGTCCCGAACCCTGCGGACCGGGACGCGCTGAACAACGTCGAGTCGGTCCTCGTCATCACGAACGTCCAGGCCGGCCTCTGGACGATCGACGTGGCGGGGTTCAACGTCCCGCAGGGGCCGCAGAGCTTCGCCCTCGTCATGACGGGCGGGATTGCGACGAACCAGGGCGTTATCCAGCTCGACC
>DASQXV010000152.1:0-3057 GCA_035639595.1 Thermoplasmata archaeon
TCCGTTGCTCGCGCCCGCATCCCCGGCCTACGATCCGTTCGACTTCCGATACGCGTCCCGCGCCTGGGCGACGTTCAACTACACAGGTTTCGTGGGACCCGGCGACGCCCTCCGCCTCGAGTACGCCCACCCGCCCGCGTACACGGACTGGACGGGCCTCCCGTTCTCCCTCCCTCCGTCGAACGCCTCCTGGTCCAACGTGATCGTCGACCTCAACGGGCTCCTGGGCCAAGTCGCCCGACTTCGGCTTCGCTTCGTCTCCGACTCTGCGGGGCCTCCGTCGACCGTCTTCCTGCGCGACTTCGTCCTCGCCGCGCCCGCGGCCTATACCGGCGAGGTCGTCGAATCCGACACGCACTACCTAATCGGCACGCTCGGCTTCTCGAATCCCCAGGTTCCGGCCGGCGCCCTCCAGGTGATCCGCACCCCGGGAGGGGAGATCCTGACGTACTCGGCGCGATGGACGGGCTCCCCTCCGACCGGCGAGACGATTTCCTTCCGGACCTTCGACGTCACGGAGAATCCGCAGATCTTGTCCGCGGTCATGTTGATCGCCTCCTACGGAATCTCGCGGATGCAGGAGTCCGCGTACGAGACCTACCGGGAGGACCATCCCGCGGTCTACCGGCCCCTGGTCCACCGGTCACGATGGATCCATCACGTGGGAAGAGTCGCGATCGGGGTGCTCGTCCTCTTCTACTTCGTCCCGACGGCCCTCGGCCTCTTGGGCCTGCCGATTTTCGTCGGCGGCCTCGCGTACCTGTCCCTCGCGATCGGCCTCCTCGTCGCCTTTGGGGTCGGCACACGGGCCTACTACGCCCGGCATCCGGAGCAGTTGCCCGCCGCGGACCGGCAGGAGGGCCCGCTCGTCCACAAGGTCGTGCTCCCCGCCGCGCTTCCCTCGGGCGAGACCTCCGCGGCCGAGATCGCGGGACGGTGCAGCCGTTGCCTCCGCGACATTCACGAGGGCGATCCGACGTACGAGTGCACCTGCGCCGCTCCGTACCATGTCGACTGCGCCAAGGGCCTGACGCGCTGTTCGAATTGCAATCAGCCGATCGCCGCGACGGTCCATCGCGAGCGGAAACCTATCACCTTGCGGTGCGAGTCGTGCGGCGAATCCCAGTCGATTCTCGAAGGGATCGATCCTCGGGCGGCGACCTGCCCGGCATGCGGCGGGCGGCTTCGACACCTCGACGAAGGGAAACGCTACCTGGTCGTCGCGCGCGACCCCGCGATCGCCTTCGCCTGGATTCGGGACCTCGCGAAGGCGGGCCGTCCCGCCCTCTGCTTCTCCGCCGCCGCGCCCGAGCGCTTGAAGCTCGAGTTCGGGATCAAGAGCCTCGCGATCATCCAGGTTTCATCGACCGCCGTGGAGGCGATTGACCCGAAGAGCCTGGATCCCCTCGGTCTGCGCGCGATCCTGCCCCTGGCCCGCCAGGAAAAGTCGGGGGTGGTCCTGTACGACGGCCTCGACGAGGTGATCGAGGAGGCTTCCTTCGGGGACGTCATTCGGTTCCTCCGCAAGGCGAACGACATGGCCTTCGTGCACGGGGTGACGGTCATCGCGCGCATCGCCCCCGGTCGCCTGGAGGAGGGCGACGTGAGGCGCCTCAATGCCGAGTTCGACGAGTACCTCGACCTATCGGGCCAGCTGTGACCGAGTCATTCCGGCGGGCCCCTCCACCGGACGCCGATCCCGTGCTCGACCCCGAGTTGGTCGAGGATCCGCGCGACGACGAAATCCACGAGGTCATCGATCCGCTTCGGCCGTCCGTAGAATCCGGGGGAGGCGGGGAGGATGACCGCGCCCAGCCGCGCGAGCTTCAGCTCGTTCTCGAGTCCGATCGCGCTCACCGGGGTCTCCCGGGGGACGAGGATGAGCGGACGATGTTCCTTCAGGGAGACCGCCGCGGCCCGCGTCACGAGGTTGTCCGCGATGCCCGATGCGATCTTGGCCAAGGTAGTCCCGCTGCATGGCACGATGACGAGGCCGTGGAAACGATGGGACCCGGACGCGGGCGGAGCCGCGAGATCCTCGCCGCGGTACAGGGTGTGGACGCCCGCGGAAAACTCTTTGAAGGAAAGTCCCGTCTCGACCTCGATGACGGCCTCCGCGTCCTTCGTCACGATCACGTCGGTCCGTGTCCCGAGGACCTCGATCAGCCGCCTCGCGTACTCGACGCCCGAGGCGCCCGTGACCGCGACGAGGAATCGCGCCCCCGCGTCCACGGCAGGCGGAGGCTCGGAGGCCGGATGAAGGTTCCGCGAGAGGCGGCCACTATGGTCAACCTTGTTTAAGGTTGACGCGGAAAGCCGTGAACGGGAGGTCGATTCGGAGAGGTGACGCGGACCACGGTGCGCCGGGCGACCCTGGAGGATCTCGATCTCCTGGTCCGCCATCGTCGGGCGATGTTCGAGGCGATCCACGACTTCTCGACGCGCGAGCTCGATGCCGCCGACCCCGTGTACCGACGATGGGCAAGGTCGCGGATCCGATCCGGAAACCTCGCCGGCTTCATCGTCGAATCCGCGGGACGTCCCTTGGCGAGCGGGTGCGTGTGGTTGACGGAGGTCCAGCCGCGACCCGGGCGAGACGAGTCCGTCGTCGCGTACCTGCTCTCCATGTTCACCGAACCCGACGAGCGAGGAAAAGGTCATGCGACGCGAATCGTGAAGGCCGCGATGGCGTGGGCGCGGAAGCGCGGGGTCACCACGATGACCCTCCACGCGTCGAAATACGGGGAGTCGATCTACCGCGATTTGGGGTTCGAAAGGACCGCGGAGATGAGGCGATCTCTGTCCCGCGGAACACCTCGAATCCGTGGCCCGCGGACTCCAGGGCGACGGGCGACCCGACGCTCGCGAGAAAGCCGCCGGTCCCCGGAGGACGGCTAGAAGCCTTGATATATGACCACGATTTATGAACGCCAAACTCCTCGAGCGTTTCGCGCGATGACGACCGCTTATGACGTGCCCCCGGCCTTGCTGATCGAGCGACTCAAAGATCGGCTTCAGAAGGACGGCAAGGTGAAACCCCCCGAGTGGGCCCCGTTC
>DASQXV010000153.1:0-9719 GCA_035639595.1 Thermoplasmata archaeon
CCGCCGTTCGCCGGCTTTGAGCGGGACCCCGAGCACAGTTTCGCCCTCGGCCACAAGCTTCTGGATCGCATCCGTCAGCTGCAGCTCCCCGCCCAATCCGGGCGGGACCTCGGACAAGGCGTCGAAGATCGCCTCGGTGAACATGTAGACCGGCATGATGGCCAGGTTGCTCCGCGGCTCCCGCGGTTTCTCCACCGCGGAGGTGACTCGGAGGACGCCTTCCTCGAGGACGTCGCCCTCGACGACGCCGTATCGCCTCGGATCGGAAACCTCCTGCAGCAGGATCGTCGCCGCGGCGTCGTACTTCTCATGAACCGTCGCGAGACGATCGAGGTACTCGTTCCGGTCGGAGAGGATGAAGGTGTCCGCCGCTTGGACGAGGAAGGGGCCTTGGATCACGGGTCGCGCGAGGAGGACCGCATCACCGAAACCGAGCGGCTCGATTTGATTCAGGAACAGGAGATCGGCGGACCGGATTTTGTCGTAGAACTCGGTCAGGCTGTCCACGGATTTTCCCTTCTTGCTCAGGAACTCCAAGAACTGGACGTCGGGGGAGAAGTGATCCTCGATGGCCCGTTTGCCCCGTCCGACCACGATGAAGAACCGACGGATTCCGATCGTGTACAGTTGCTCAAAGATGGCCTGGATGACCGGCGTGAGCTGGAGCGAATTGTCCCCGTTGCGGGAGATGATGGGGAACATCTCCTTGGGGATTTCCTTGGAGAAAGGCAGGAGCCTCGTCCCAATCCCGCCCGCGGTAATGAGGGCGGTGTACCGGCCGATCCCGGTCGCCGGGGTCCCGTCTTTCCACTCTCGGCCATTCATGAATTCACCTGGACAGGGTCTACGACCACGCTCGTGGGTTGTTCCTCATTCATCTAACCATCTCCATGGTTGACCGGATCGATCGCGCGGATCCTCGTCTCCCGCAGCAAACCGAGCCAAGGAATCTGCCTCGCGCACGAGCGGATGAGCTTCCGCGAGCCGCGCCCTCTTCAGTCCGCGCGACGCGAGGTGCAGCAGGCCGGCGGCCCAATACCAGGCGACGACTCGGCCGTCGACCAATCCCCGAATCCTGCGGAGGAAGGCGTGTTCCGCCTGGACAACGGGCTTGGCCCATTGTTCATTGCGCAAGGCCGAACGCAACACGGTTGCGCAAAACGTCCCCGCGTCGAGTTCGATCGGGCCCTGCCCGAAGCGTTCCCAGTCGATGATGCCGGGACCGTTTCCCAAATCCAAGACGTGCCGGGCGTACAGGGTCCCGTGGACGAGGCACGGGCGACGGTTCTCGGGCTCCGCGGACCGGAGCGTCGAGAGGACTTTCTCGGATGCCGTCCCCAGGGCGAGGTCGGCAGCCCGGAGGCTCTCAACGGACTGGACACACCGGGCGAGGACGTTCGACGGACCCACGGGCGGTCCCAGCTTCGGCGACCGGGATACGAGTCGCCGGAGCCACGCGGCGGCCAGGCGGCCGGCTCGGCGACCGCGACCCACCTTGATAAGTTCGTTCGCTTGGTATCCGTCCAGCCAAGTGATCGCAAACGCCCGTATGCCTGGCTCCCAGGCCAATAGCTTCGGCACCCGAGGCCCGGAGTCGCCCGCAAGGCCGGCCTCCGCGAGCGCCTTGTACAGCGCGACCTCTTGCGAGGGATCCTCCGCATAGACCTTCAGCGCGAACCGTTGGTCGCCGGCCCGCACCTCAAAGGTCGCACGGGCGCCCGGGGTGTAGCCGCACAACTCCAACTGCACCGGGAGGTGGCCCAATCCCAAGGATGGAAGTAGGGCCGATAGCCCGCTGGTCCTCAGGGCCGCAATCGCGGGGATCGATGGGTCCTCCGGGAGGACTCGGGTCCGAAGACGCCACGAAGGCTCCAAGGGGGCGATCGGAGGGTCCGACGGACCACCGAGGCGCCCAGAGGGGATCATGGCTGCGCCCCTCTCAACTCTTCGCTTACCGTGCGCTGGCCCGGTCCGGAAGGTGGCCGGCAGGGGCGGATCGGGCGTTCCCTTACGACCGCCGGAAGCGAGGCGTCGTCCTGAAGCGTGCGTTCCATCCTACTCCCTCCGGTCAGGACGTTCGGCGTCCGGCGGGGGCGCCCTTGGGTGTCGTCCATGCGACGAATCGGACGGGGGTCGCGCCCGACGCAGGTGAAACAGCGAACCGCGTCGATCCGAGGGTTGAGCCTCGATCGATCCGCCCGATCGCTCGCACGTCGCCCTCCGGGCGTGTTGAGCCGCTTCCTCGACGAGCTCTTTCGCATTCGGGGTGGGTTCCGTCCTCCTCCCGGTCCTCAGACCGCTGCCGGCGCGATGCAGGAGGCACGCGGCCCAGTACCACTCCAAAAGGCGGCGATCGAGGAGGTTGCGCGTCTCGTTGAGAAACGTTTCCTTGGCCCGCATCGCCTCGAGGGCGGCATATGGCCGGCGCAGGGCAGCCCGCGAGATCGTCGCGAGGAACATGCCTCCATCGAGCTCCGCAGGACCTTGGCCAAATTGCTGCCAGTCGATCACCCCGGGCCCGTCGCCCAGGTCCAAGATGTGGCGGTCGTACAGCGTGCCGTGGACCAAGTTCACCCGCTCTCTTAGCTTCTCCTGGAAGAGCATCTTCGCCACCCCTTTGGCCGCCGCGCCGAGGGACGGATTGGCCGCGCCGAGGGCCCCCGCGGCGAGGCCCGCTTGATACAACATGTAGGTCCGTCCTCGGGGGGGTCCCAGTTTGACGCGCCTTCTCGTGGCGTGCCATAGCCACTGCGCCGCGAGGTGTCCCGCCCTAGCGCCTTGGCCCTCCCTCAGAATGTGATTGGCCGTGGGCCCTTCGAGCCAGGTCATCGCGACCATCTTCAGCTCGGAGTCCCACGTCACAAGGCGGGGGGCGCGTGCGCCGGAGTCGGACCCGAGACCGACCTTGGCCAGCCTCTCATAGAGCCGCGCTTCGGGCGCCGGATCCTCGGTGTAGAACTTGACCGCGAAGCGCCGGTCCCCCGCCCGGACCTCGAAGGTCGCGCGGGACCCCGGCACGTGGTTGCACAGCCGAAGCTCCACCGGACCGTCGCCGAGTCGGATCCCAGGGATCGCATCGGCAAGGTCTGTGGACCGGAGGATCCCCAGGGCGGGGAGGGACGGATCGGAAGGAATCTGGAGCGAACCTTTCCATGGCGACGGCAAGGGGGGGCCCTTGGCCAGGTCAAACCCGGGCTGCATTCGTCACCTCCAAGCTGCCGGACAGCGCATTGTGGGCCGCCGCGACAATCCGAGGAATCTCCTCTCGCCATCCCGGCTCCTGGCGCCAGAACGCGCCGGCCGCGACCTCGAGCAAGGCGCCTGCGGCGTGGAGAGGGAAGCGGGTGCGCCAGGCCGCCGGGGCGGAGCGGAAGTACTCCTCCACGAACGCGACCGCCGCGGCCTCCGTCCTGGCCGGAGGCGCGGCGTCCAAGCCAACCCGGCCCAGGAGATAGGCGACGAGATGGGCAGGATCTCGGACGGGATCGCCAAGCACGGCGCGGTCGAGGTCGATGAACGTCGTCCGGTCCCCATCGAGGAAGATGTGGTCGGGCTTGAGGTCCCCATGAATCGGTCCCAGGGGCACGTCGTCGAGCCCTTGAAGAAACGCCTCCATGAGGGCCTCCACGCGAGCCCGCGACTCGGGACAGGCCCATTGGACCAAACGGGACGCTTTGCCGACGACCTCCGCGTGCTCGGACCACGTCTCCTGCCTGGGAATTGGGAGGTCATCCTGATTCAGAGCGGCGACCGCCCGCGCGGCTTGGCGCATCGGGGCCTCGGGATCCGGACCTTGGAGGAGAAGCTGGCTCAGGGGGCGGCCGGGAGCTTCCTCGAGGACGAGGGTCCGGAACTCGCTCAAGTAATCGATGGGCCGCACCACGGAATACGGCCGTCTCCCATCGCCGGATCCACCGGAGAGGGCCCGGAGCAGTTGGAACGTCTCCGCCCCGTGCTCGTGGTTGTACACCTTGAGGAAGGCACGGGTCGTCCCGACGCGACCCGTGCGTGCGTCCCGCGCGCGAATCGTGTACCGAAGGGCGGCCCCCAACTCGGTCCGGTATCGCATGGGTTCCATCGTCCGACCCTCAGCTTCCCAAATGCCCGGGCCCAACTGCGCCAGCAAGAGAGGCTCGAGGCGGCGTCGGGCGTCGCCCATCACGAGGCTCAGATTGCGGAGCCTCCGGTCGAACGGGAAGACCTCCACGAGCATTCGCATCTCCGGGACCAGTGCAACGGGCTCGAAGCTGATCCAGCCCTCCGGAATCTGCCGGCCGGGATGGTCCACCGCCCGCATCTGCTTCCAGTGCCGCTCCGCCTTGCCCTCGTCCGCATAGAGGATGCCTGTGACCCATTGATCCCACCGGCGACCCGTGCTGGGCTCCGCGACGTGGAGCGTATACTGGAGGACGCAACGCTTGGCGGAGGGATGGCAACGGAACCGGAACGGGATGCAGCCTTCGATGTGGTAGACCCTCCCTCCGACGGGCTTCAGATGGGTCCGGAAGACGTCGAGCATGCGGCGGGGATCCGCGGCAACCGGGAGCTGGGGAAACCGGGGATCCACCGGAAACCCGTCCGAGAGGACCGCGGTCGACGGCGATCGCCCCCCCTCCGGAAGTGAAATCGGGCGGGTCGAAGGAGAATTCGCGGGGATGGGGGCCGGCGCACGCGCCTCGTCGGGTCGGCCCCTCGAGATCAGGTCCACGAGGCGGGTCGCCTCGTCGGCTCGCTTCCGTCGCACCTCCGGGTCACGGTTCCGGCTGTCGCTGGAAACAAGGGTGTGGATCTTCCGCAGGAAGATGGCGCGCTCATACCATGCGACCCGCGAATCGAGTCCGGGATCCGGCGGGGACCCGCGCCGGTACCCGTCGAGGACCATCGCCCTCGCGGACGGGAAGTCCTGCAGCTTTTCGGGTTTGCGGACGGTCATGCGGAGGAGCTGCGTCAACAAGTTGCCGAGGTCCAAGGCGGGGTCGCCTCGGGCGCACTTGTCGAAATCGAGCGCGACGATGCGGCCATCCCTCCAGAGGAGGTTGGCGGGTCCAAAGTCTCCGTGGATGAAGGAGGGAACCGTGGGGAACGGGGGCACATCCCGCTCGAGCCGGCCGAACTCGTCCCGGAGAGCCTTTGCCGCATCGGGGAACCGCGTGCAAAGATTGTCCACCCGCGGCCGAATATCCTCCAGGACGTCGGAAGGGGTCTTGATCCGATTTGGGGTCACGGGCAGGGCGTGCAGTGTCGCGAGGGCTCGGCCGAGGGCCTCGAGGATCGCTTCCGTATCCCGTGCAATCGCCGTGCCCACCGACTCGCCCGGCTCGTACGTCATCAGGAGGAGGCGGCGGGGAGGATGGTAGGCGATGACTCGGGGGGCCGCCAGCCCGTCCCGACCCCGGCCGCCGTTCGCCGCCAAGTCTCGGAGCACGGCCATGACCTGGTGCGCGTCCTCGTCGTCGTCATAGAACTTCCCGAGCCATTGGAAATGGTGCACCCCGTGATCCCATGGCCGACGCGCCTCGATGTCGTACCGCACCACCTTTCGTTTGCCGTACTCCGTGAATCGATCGTCTGCCGTCCACCCTTCAAGCCGGGTCCCCGTCCCCTGCACCTCCTCCAGGGCCGTGGCCAACACGGCCTGCGTTTCCTCCGTATCCAGGGTCGCGGATAGCGGAGTCATGCAGGATGCACCACCGACGCGGGATGCTCCCCAGAACCCTCTTCACTCGCAGGAGCCGGGCCGAGCCAGCGCCCGAGATACGAGGTGAGGTTGGCGGCCCCGTCGAACGAGGGAATTGTCTCGCGGACATGCCGCGCGTAGTCGTCCCGATTGCAGGAAAGGGCCCAGTCCAAATCCTCCGCGAGGCGCCTCCCTGTCAGGCTGTCCGGATGGATCCACCGGGCCAGATCGTGCGCGGCCAGGCTCTCCGCGCGAATCCGCTGTTCGACCTTGTGCGTGCACCTCGGGACGATCACCAGAGGACGGCCGACGGCCAGCGCTTCGTAGACGCCGTTGTACCCGCCCATGCTCACAATCGCGTCCGCGCATGCCATGAGTTGCATGGTATCGGCCCGCGGCACGATCCGGACCGCGGCCGTCGCGCGCTCCCGCAGCTTCGATTGTTGCTCCTCCGGCATGAACGGCCCGCTCACGAGGACCGCGCGGAGATCAGGGAACTTCATACGAAGCCGATCGACCGCGGCTTCAGTGGCTTCCAGGACGGGATATCCGTCGATGCCGCTGCCCACGGTCGCCACCACGAGGGGCCCGGTGGCGGGAAATCCGTAATGGAAACGCACGGCCACGGGATCGGCGGAAGGGGGTGGGCGCACGATGAATCCACAGTAGTGCAATTTGGACCGCAGGGAGGGTGGGATATCGTACGCATCTCCGACGTCGTAGAGCGACCGCGAGCCGTAGACCGCGATTCCATCGTAGAGATTCTCGAACGCGTCGTAGACCCCCATCTCCTGCCACTTCGCCCGAATGTGCTCCGGGTCGTCCATGATGTCGCGGCATCCGAAGACGAACTTCGTGTCGGGATAGCGGTCCTTGAGGGCGAGGAGTCCCTCCCGAAGTTCCCCTCGATACCCGAGGGGCTCGTGATCCACGAGGACAAGGTCTGGGGCCAGACCCAACACGGCCTCCCGGAGCATCCGGGCTCGGACGTCTCGAAAGTGATTCTTCTCGGTGTTCGCTTCATCGTGGGTTTCTGCGACTCCGCTACGGATTAGACGGCGAGGCAGCTTGATGTAGTCGCAACGATCCGGCAGGGCGAATCCGTCAACGACCGGGGACTCCGTCGCGATGAACGTCACGGCGTCCGGATAGGCGGCGAGGAGCTGGCGGGCAATCGTGAGGTTCCGCCTGACGTGGCCCAGTCCCTTGCTGTCCTGCGAATACTGCAGGACGGTCAGGCCCGGGTCCCTTCGATCTCCGGTCATGGGTCGGGCAGACCCTCCGCAATCCAGGCCGTCGTCGAAGCGTTCATGAGGCGTGTACCGATGGCAATTCCCCCGCGCGCGCAAGGCGAGTGTGACCGGTCTCTAGCCATTGGGAGAGATAGGCCGTAAGGTGCGACGCGCCGTCGAACGAAGGGATCGCTTCGCGAACCTGTCGGGCATGTACCCTTCGGTCGCACCGGAGGGCCCAGTCCAGGGCCTCCCCGAGGGTCCTCCCGTTCAGATCCCGCGGATGGACCCATCGAGCCACGCCTTTGGCCGCCATGGCCTCCGCCCGGATTTGCTGTTCGAGCTTGGTCCGGACCCGCGGGACGATGACCAGCGGTTTTCCCGCGAACAAGGCTTCGCACACGCTGTTGTAGCCCCCCATGCTCACGACGGCATCCGCCGCGCTAACGAGCGTGAAATTGTCGGCATGCGACACGATGCGACGCCTCGGCGTGGCTCGCATCCGCAACATCTGCCTCTGCTCGGCCGGCATTAGAGGTCCCGTCACGAGGATTGCGCTGAGCCCGGGATGGGCGGCCTCCAACCCATCCAAGGCGTCTAGCGTGGCCGCGAGGATCGGGTATCCATCGCTTCCGCCTCCGACCGTCGCAACGACGAGGGGGCCGGCATAGGACAGGCCATAATGCTGGCGCACGTCGGACGAGACGACCCGCGGCGGGTCCCGCACGATGTATCCGCAGTAGTGCAGCTTGGATCGGACGGACGGCGGGAGGCCACAGGCATCCGCGACATCGTATACGCTGCGGTCCCCGAACACCGCGATCCCGTCGTAGACGGTCTCGAGAGCCTGGTAGACCCCCAATTCCCGCCATTGGTTCCGGATGCGGCCGGCATCGTCCATGATGTCGCGCAGCCCGAACACGAATTTTGTCGAGGGGCACCACGCCTTGAGGGCGAACAGGCCGGCCCGGAGTTCTCCCTTATGGCCCAGGGGCTCGTGATCGACCAAGACGAGGTCCGGTGCCAGCCGGAGGGCGATCCGGCGCAACAGCTTGGCGCGGTTGTCGCGCAGGTGCTCCGTATCCTTCTCGTGATCCGACCAGGAGAGCCAATGCGTGGGCAGCTTCACGTAGTCGCATCGGCGGGGGAGCGAGAGCTCGCTGGTGATAGGAGACTCCGTCGCGATGTACGCGTGGGCGTTCGGGTAGGCGGCCAGGAGGTGCCGCGCGATCGTGAGGGTGCGGGTGACATGGCCCATCCCTTTGCTGTCCTGCGCGTACAAGAGCACCCTTCGGACGTCGGGGGACTTGGGCTGCCGAATAAGACGAATGGACCTTCGTCCCCGAATTCGTCTCCGAAACGCCCCTGTGATAGACAGCGGCGAACTCGCCGCCAAGACTCTGCGGAAGGGGACCCCAAACCTCGCGCTCATGGTGCGGGCCTCGCTACTGCGAGGTTGGGCTCATGGACTCGGCGCCTTGCGATTCCGAAGAATGCTCTTGGCTGGCCCACACGCTTCTATCGCGGACCCTAATGCCGCGACCTGTCCATGGTCGCTGAATCCGAATGGTACACACCCAAGCCGATTCTCAGCGTCGCGGCGTAGTTGAGCGGCACGTTTTGTAATGAGGCCTATTGGCTCATATATATTCAGGGGGCGCACATTGGTCCTTTGACACTTGTCGAACGCAATTCGGACCCGAATATCGGTACAATGGGGGAGTGGCTCCGTCAGTGACCTCGCGGCCTGATGGTCGTCTTGAGGTCGTCTGGGTCGCAAGGCGCTATCTGGCCGATTGCCGGATCCGATGGTATCACTGCTCGGTCCTAGCCCTGTCATCGCTCCGGCGAGAGTGTGCGCCCGGAACGAACTGAGGGGAAGCAGGTCCGAGTCATCGAGCAGGCTCAGGGTCCGTTACCACCGATGGGTCGGACCGAAAGGGCGGGGAAGTTCGAAAGAGGGAGACATCGACTACCAGAACCCTTTGGACAGTGCGTCTTGCGCCGACTCGATCACGGCCGTGATCTTTTCGGGCCACCGTGGCTCCTGCCGTCGGAAGATTCCACTGGCCACTTCGAGGAGGGCGCCCGCATAGTGGGGCGGAAACCGTCGCCGCCAGGATGCCGGGACGCGGCGGAAGTATTCTTCGAGAAAGGCCTCGGAGGCGGCGCTGACTGTGGTCGGCCGCGCATCCTGGAGTCCGACCCGACCGGTCAGGTAGGCTGCGAGATGGGCGGGATCTCGGACCGGGTCGGCGGTCGCCGCGGCGTCGAGGTCGATGAACATGATCCGCTTGCCTGACAGGAACACATGGTCCGGTTTGAGATCCCCGTGGATCGGACGCGATGGAACCTCCTCGATGCCCTTTGCGACGGACGCCGCGATCGCCTCCACGGCGGACCGCAGATCGGGGCGCGCCCAACGGACGAGATCCGCCGCCAAGCGGACATCTTCCATCTGCTTCGCGTGCGACTCATGCCGTGGAATCACGAAATCGCCCTGGTTGAACGCGGCGACGGCTTGGGCCACCGGTTGCAAGGTGCTCTCCGGGTCCGCACCTTCGGTTAGAAGTTGGGTCAAGGAACGCCCGGGAGCTTCTTCCAGCACGAGGGTGCGGAGCTGGTCCAGATAGGCAATCGGACGGACGATGGAGAAGGGCCATCGGCCCCCGGCGCCCTCGTGTGACAACGATTGGAGGATGTGCGCCGTCTTCGCACCCCGGTCGTCGCGGTACACCTTCACGTAACAGCGCAGACTGCGGACATCTGAGGACCGACGTTCGCGGGCCCGGATCGTATACCTGAGAGCG
>DASQXV010000154.1:0-17953 GCA_035639595.1 Thermoplasmata archaeon
TGAGGCTCCCCACGACCGATCCCGCCACGGCGACCGCCGCGGATTCCCAAAGAGTCAGGCCGAACCCAGATCCCTTGACCCCAATCAGGATCGTCCCCGCTGCGAAGACAAGGAGTCCGGCCCCGAGGCTCGACCACAAGATGAAAAGATCGAAGGTCCGCAAAATGCGGAGCGACTGGGGGACCGGATCGATGCCCCACTCGGGAGGCCGACGTATACGGACCATCCCTCGCTCCACCCCGCCTGGCGTATATTGACTTAGCGGGCCAGGTTCCGATGGGTCAGCGCTTCGCTTTGGCGAATTTCTCGTAGGAGTGTCGCAACGCGGTCACGAGGGGCAGTTCCTTCCCCGCAAGGAAGTTGATCAGGGCCCCGCCGCCCGTGCTCACGTGATCGATCCGATCCTGGAGGCCGAACTGCTCCACCGCGGCGACCGTGTGGCCGCCCCCGACGACCGAGAGGCCGTCCGATTCCGCCACCGCAGTGAGGAGCTCGCGGGTCCCGACGGAGAAGGGCTCCAACTCGAACACGCCCGCGGGTCCGTTGAAGAAGGTCGTCTTCGCGCGACGAAGGGCCTCGACGTACCGCGCGATCGTGTCGAGTCCGATGTCGTAGATCGGGCGGTCCGCAGGGAGGTCGGCGACGCGGATTGGGCGGCGGACGCCGTTCGCGTTGACCACGACGTCCGTGGGCAGGAGGATTCGCCCCTTGAATTTAGACAGGAGCTCCTTGCATCGGGCCCGGTGGCCGTCGTAGTCCTCGACCTCCTTCCGCATGAACTCCGTCGTCGGCTCGCCGGGATCGATGCCCGACGCGTGGAGGAACAGGTTCGCGACGCCCCCGGACGTGAGGACGGTGTCCACGATGCCCTTCTCGAGCATATGCCTCGCCACGGCGATCGAGTCGTCCGCCTTCACCCCCCCGAGATGGGCGACCTTGGGCCGCGCGGGGTCCTGGAGGGCCTGGGTCAGCATCGTCAGCTCGCGTTCCATCACCCGGCCCGCGAGGGACGGGAGGACCTCGCAGAAGCCGACCAGGCTCGGCTGGGCCCGGTGCGCGGCCGCGAAGGCGTCGAGGACGAAGTACGACGCGTGGGGCGCGAGCTTCCGGACGATGTGGGTCTTCGCCATCTTCTCGAGCTTCGCGTCCGCGAGGGCCTCCTCCTCGGAATAGAACCGGGTGTTCTCCAAGACGACCACGTCGCCCGGATGCATGGACTCGATCGCCTCGATCGCGGGCTTCCCGAAGAGGCTGGAGACGTATCGGACGGGTCGGCCGAGGAGGGCGCCGATCCGCTCCGCGTGGGCTTCCAACGTCGTGAAGTCGTCCTTGCCGGGCCGAGACTGGTGGGCGAGGAGGACGACCTTCGAGTGGCGGAGCTCCTTGAGGGTCACGAGATGCTCGCGGATCCGCGCGTCGTTGAGGAGCGCCCCCGAGGCGGGGTCGACGGGAGAATTGATGTCCACGCGGACGAGGACCGTGTGGCCGGAGAGGTCGAAGTCATCCATCGTGTAGAAGTCCCGGGCCATCGGAATGTGAGAAGTTGTCGGGACCGTAATAGCCTTTTTGCATCGGGCTGGCGGGCGATTCGAGCCGCGGTTCGAGGGTGTTCTCGCCCCGCGGAACGGGGCCCTGGGCCCGCGTCCCCCGGTCCGTGTTCTCAAAGCAAGAAACTAGGTTGGAACCTTTTTAGGGAGGCCCCGGAAATCGTCGATGTCGTCGAGGGAACCCTACGCCCCAAGACCTCCTGCTCCCAGAGGGCAAACTCATCCGGACGACCCGGGGCGGGGCGACGGCGCTTAAGCAACTCCTCTTGGACCTGAAGAAGTACTCCTTCTCCGGGTACATCCGGACGGTCCGTTCCTCCGGAGCCCGTCGGGGGGAGGGGATCGTCCTCCTCCGCGGCGGAAACCCGGAGGCGAGCCTGTACCAGCGGGACGGCGCCCAGGAACGGGGTCGAGGCGCGCTGAAGAAGGTGTGGCAAGACTCCTACGATGAGACCTGCCTCCTCGAGCTCCACGCCCGAGTCGACATGGACGAGCTCGTCCGCGAGTATGCGGACGCCACCCTGGAGCGATCCCCGAAGGTCGTGAAGAAGGCGAAGGTCCCGCAAGCCCTCGAGGCGAGCGAGATCGAGAAGCAGATCCGCCGCTGGAGGAACCTCGGCTACGACGTGTCGTCCGTCGAATCCGCGCTCGACGGGGACCCCGGGGCCCTGACCGCCGCGGTCCTCGCGATGCGCGAGGCGATCAAGAGGGCGGAGGCGGCCTCGGAGGTCCTCTCGACCCTCGATATCCGGGGCTTCGAGTCCCGGACCGAGATCCTCCGCGAAAAGCTCCGGGATCCCGTCCGCCATCCGGACCTCGACGCGGAGGTCGAGAACCTCCGAGAGGTCGTCGAAGGCGCCCGGCGGTCCGACGCCCGGCGGAAGATCGAGGCGGTGCGGGAACGGGACTCCCATGAGCGGACGAAGAAACTGATGGAACTCGTCCTGAAGCGCCGCCACGCACCGGCGGTCGCCCCCCTGCGCCCCGTCCCGGTCGCGGCCCGGACGTCCGCGACGGAGCGGCCTCCTGGGCGCGAGGTGAGGTCGAACCTCGCGCCGTCCTTCACCTTCGAAGGCTTCACGGTCGGCGAGAGCAACCGGTTCGCGCACGGCTCGGCCGTCGCGGTCGCCAAGGAACCGGGGAAGGCCTACAACCCCCTCCTGATCACGTCGGGACCCGGCCTGGGCAAGACCCATCTCCTCCATGCGATTGGGAACTACATCGCATCCCACCAGACGGGCGCCTCGGTCCTGTACCTCACGTGCGAGGCCTTTGGCACCGGCCTCGAGGAGGCTCGCCTGGACGGATCCCTCGGGGCGTTCCGGGACCGGGTCCGAGGCGTCGACTGTCTCCTCCTCGACGACCTCCAGTTCCTGAGCTCGATGCCGGAGATCCACGAGGAGCTGTTCTACACCTTCAACGATCTGCACCGGGCGGAGAAACAGATCGTCCTCGCGAGCGACCGCCCCCCGAAGGTGATCCCGAACCTCGATGAGCGCCTCATCTCGCGGTTCGAATCGGGCTTGGTCGCGGGCATCGAGCCCCCCGAACTGGCGACCCGAATCGCGATCCTCGAGCGACGGTCGCGCGACGCGAAGGTCCCCATCGAGGCGGGGGTCCTCAAACAGATCGCGGGCCTCGTCGAGGGCAACGTGCGGGAGCTGGGCGGGGCCCTCAACCGCGTGATCGCCTTCTCCTCCATGATGGGCCGTCCGATCACCGAGGACCTCGTGCGCGAGGTGCTCGCGGGGCCGATCCCCGAGCCTGCCCCGCCGCCGGCCGCGGTCCCGGAAGCCCCGCCGGAGCCTCCCGTTCCCACGCCTTCGACTGCACCATCGACCGCGCCATCGACCGAGCCACCCCCCGCGCCATCCATCTTGATGCCCGGGCACAGCTACCTCATCGAAGAGTCTCGGCCGGCCGAGGCGTTCCGCCGGTTCGCCGCGTTCCTCGCGGGCGGGAGCGGCGGCCTCGTGATCACCCGCACGAACCCGAAGCGGGTGCGGGAGGACCACGACCTTGTCGTCCAACGGGTGCTGTGGCTCACGGACCGGGAGGGATCCGAGGAGGAGACGATCGCTCCGGCCCTGGAGCGCATCGTGTACGAGATCGAGGCGTTCATCGCGAAGGACCCGCGGGGGGCGGTCCTCCTCGACGGCCTCGAATACCTGGTCTCGAACAACTCGTTCGATGCGGTGCTGAAGTTCGTCCGACGTCTCCTCGACACCTTCTCCGAGAGCCGCCACGCGCTGATCATCTCGTTGGGCCCCGAGACGTTGAAGGAACAGGAACGGAAGATCCTGGAACGCGAGATGGAAGTGATCCGGATCGCCTGAGGCCTCGGGCCTCACCCGAGCCTCTCGACCTCCTCGTAGAACTCGCGGATGAGGTGCAAGGCCTCACCCCACTCCTCCTGCTTCACGGACGTGCTCGCCTCTTTGAGGATGCCGATCGGCTTCGCGAGGTCGTTCCCTTTCAGCTTCAAATCGAGGAGCTGGGCCCTCGCCTTCCGCATCTCCTCCTGAACGAACGCGGGCACCTCGCGCTTCAGCCGGTCCTGGGCCTGCTGCCCGAGCCGGAGGGCGGAGGCGACATCCCTCCGCTCCATCAGGTCGCGGGCCTGCCGGAGGAGTCGCTCCGACGACGACACATCCATGCCCATCGCGCGGACGTCGCGGATGAGTCGGTCCCCTTCGTCGACCGCCTTGCGAGCATCGCGGAAGTCCTTCGCCTCGGACTCGAATTGGGCGAGCGCGTCCTGGAACGTATCCCACGCGCCATCGTAGTCGCCCGCCTCCAGACGGCCGATGGCCTCGAGGAGGATCGGCGTGACGGTTTGGATCCCTTCGTCTCCCTTGGCCGCCCGCATCTCGCGAAGGAACCGGTCGATCCCGGAGCCGATGAAATCGACGAACGCGATGTCGAGGGCGTGCCGCGCCTCCGCGATCCGGGAGACGGCCCGCTCGATATCGCGGCCTTTGCCCGCTTGGATCGCCTCGTTGATCATCCGCTTCCCGTCCTCGATCTCAAGGCCAATCCGTTTCGCCGAGACCAGGAGGGGCTTCACCTCGTTCACGAGCTTCGGCAACTCACGGTAGAGGAGCTTCCGATCCCCCGAGGGGACTCGGCGATCCATCTCCTTCCTCTTCTCCCGCAAGGCCTCGAGCCGGGTCAAGACCGGGGATCGGAGAGGCCTCTGGCCGGTGGCCTCCGTCACGACGAGGCCTGCGGCAGGAGCCGCGGCTTGCGCGACGACGTCCGTGGACGCACGGGTCTTCTCGTGGCGTGTCGGGATCTTGGCCACCGCATCGTCCGCGAACCGGGCGCCGCAACTCGGGCATTGGTCTGCATCCGCGGGGACGGAGGCCGAGCAGACGGGGCACTCATACTCCGTCGTCTGCCCTTCCGAGAACTCCGCGCCGCATCCGGGGCACACGGTCGCGTCTGCCGCGACCAGCGTCTCGCACACGGGACAGAGGAACTGCTCTCCGAGTTCCCGGGCCGTCGTCGAGGCGGGCACCGGCTTCGCGGCGACGCTCCCGTCCGCCTCGGGAGTCTCCCGGGCCACGTTCTTCAGGGTCTCGATGATCTCCTGGTGATCCTCCTTCCCCTCCATGATGTCCGCGAGGATCTCATCGATGCTCCGTCCATCCTTCACCGCGACCTCCGAGGACTCGTGCGAGCCGCCCTTCAGGTCGAACAAGGTCAGGTCCGTCTGGCACGAAGGACACACGCGGGCGTCCGCATCGATCGACGAGTCGCACACGGGACAGACTCGCGTTTCCTTCGGTGACGTAGGCCGACACCTCGAATTAGGTCGACCCGTTTCTATCCTTGACCGGCGTACTAAGACTTTCCGTACTCAGTTCAGAGAATGATAGTTCATCAGGAAGATAATCAGCGCAAAACGATTAAGTCGAACATTGTGCCGTGGTCCGGCGTTAGCGGATGGTTCATGGCCTTTCGTACCGCAATCGATGGACTCGACCGGGTGATTCGCACGGACATCACGCCCCCGAAAGTCATCCTCGTGACCGGGCCGCCGGGATCGATGAAGACATCTTTCTGCTACACCCTCATGTCGCGGTACCTGAAGGACACCGGAGAATTCGGCCTGTACACGACCCTCGAGGAGACGGTCCAGTCCCATCTCCGGAACATGGAATCGCTCGGCGTCGAGCTCTCGATGAACATGCAGATCAGCGACTTCACGGATCTGCGGGAGATCGATGCGGTCGTCGGCCCGGAGGACCAGACGGACTACCTCGCGTTCATCGAACGGATGATCAGCCACTATCGAAAGGTCCACGGGCACAAGTTTCGCCTCTTCGCCCTGGACTCCCTCGGGGCGCTCTACTCCCTGATGGAGAACACGCACAACATGCGGAAGCGGATGTTTTACTTCTTCAAGATGCTGCGGGACAACGACCTCACGTCCCTCATCGTGATGGAGCGCAACCCGGATGGGGAGAGCCAAATCCTGGGGAACGAGGGGTTCCTCGTCGACGGGATCGTGCTCCTCGGACTGGATCGCTCCCGCGGGAAGTTGGTCCGATACCTACAGGTGGAGAAGATGCGTTCCACGGACCATTCGATGGAGAAGCACGCGATCGAAGTCCGGAAGGGCGGCCTGACCGTCCTCGGACCGATCTTCGACACAGGGAGGGATGTGACCTGAAGGACGCTCATGCGCCGACGCCCCGAGGGCGCGGCTCGCTCGACCCATGGAAGGGACGGTAAATGCCCGAAGCATCGATCCTGGATGCGCTGGACGCACTCAAGAAGCTGGAAGAGAGCCTGAAGTCCCGAGACGCGGAATTTCGGGAGAGGGAGACATCTCTCCAGGGGCAATCCGCGAAGCTCGAGGAAGAGCGGCAGGCCCTGGAGCAAGAGCGGGCCTCGCTCGCCGAAGAGCGGGACTCGTTCGTCGGACGCGAGAAGGGCTTGCGGGCTCGAGAAAAGGAGCTCGAACAGAAGGAACGGACGTTGGACCAGCGGGACCAGGAGTTCGAAGGGACGAGACAGGCGATCCTCGCCAAGGAGACTCAGATCGTCGCTCGGGAGCAGGAGCTCGCCAAGCGGCTCGAAGCCCTCGTGCGACGGGAAGAGGAGGTCGCGGCCCGGGACTCGGAGGCCGTCGCCCAGGGCCGGGACATCGCGGCGCGCAAGAACGAGATCGCCGCCCGCCAGGAGCAGATTGTGAAACTCCTCGAGGACCACAAGGCAGCCCTCCAGGGACAGATTGATCGGAACCGCGAACTCATCGAACGGGAGAGGAAGCTCGCCGCGGAGGAGGAGAGCCTCGCGGCGGCCCGCGCGAAGGTCGCCGAGGAGACGAAGCGACTCGTGGAGCGGGAGAAGCAGTTGTTGGCCGAGGAGCAGTCAGCGCGGGCGACCCCGGCACCGACGCCCCAAGTGCCCACCCCGGCCGCGAGGCCTGCTCCATCCCCGGGGCCGGTCGTTCGACCGCAACCCGCCCCCACGCCGGCGCCCGCGAGTCCCGCGAAGCCCGCCGTCGTCGCCCAGGCCCCTGCCGCGAAACCCGTCGCGAAGCCCGCGCCCGCCCCGGAACCGGTGGCCGCTGCCGAGTCCGAGATGGCCTGTCCCGCGTGCGGCACGATGATCTCGTCGGATGCGATTATGTGCTACGCGTGCGGCCACCGGCTCGCGGAAGAACCTCAGGCCGAGGAGTCCGCCGGGGGCGGAGACGAGTCCGAGATGCCCTGTCCCGCGTGCGGCACGATGATCTCGTCGGATGCGATCATGTGCTACGCGTGCGGCCACCGGCTCGCCGATGAAGAGAAGGGCGGCAAGAAGTCTCCCGTGAGCGTGAAGAAGGTCCTGAAGAAGAAGGTCATCTGACCTCGGGAGCAGCCTCGACGGAGCTTAGCTCACGCCCGCCAGCCCGGCCAATTCACCGCGTTTTTTTGGGGGATTGATCGTCGTTTTCAGCGCACTTTCATCGTCTGAAATAGATAATATTTTCTCTCCATGAAAACGAATCGTTCTCCTGCCTGAGAACAGGTCCGTATCGGGAAAGATAATCGCTAAGTAACCTATTTATAAACCGCCCCAGGATGGCCCGCATAACATGCCCACCGGTCGTCCCTCTGCAGAGCACTTCGTGGTCACGACCAAGGGAGGAATTTCGATGTCGAATCGAACCGGACAGTGCGGCACGGCGCTCAGCCTCTTGGTCGTCTCCGCCCTCGTCCTCGGCGCCCTGTTCGCCTTCATCGCGACCAGTCCTGCCGTGTCCGCGGGGCCGTGCGACCAGGTCGGCGGCGTCATCACGGGCACCTGGACGATCACCACGGCTCAAGTGTGCAGCGGCATCGTCTATTCCGTGGACGGGTCCATCAACATCAACGGCCCGGGTTCCCTCACCCTGATCAACGGGGGACTCCGCTTCACGATGGACTCGCGTCACTCTGGCTACGCATTGAATGTGAACGCGGGCGGGGCCCTCGTCCTCGACAATTCGATCGTCACGACGGAAATCAACGCGATCGATCCGTACATTCACTTGCCCTTGACCGTGTCCGGCGCGAACAGTGCGCTCACGATGCGGAACGGGGCGGTCTTGAAGTTCCCCGGCTGGTTCAACGCGACGAGCGCGACCCTCAACGTCACGGATTCCACGATCACGGGGTTCGATGATTCGGAGCTCGCGGGAAGCGGCCTCAACATCGACTCCTACAATGATGGCCCGATTATCGCGTGGGCCGGGACAACCGCGAGCTTCTACCGGTCTCGCATCGACCGGATCTACGAAGGAACGCCGACGGCCCGGAACATTGCCCTGAGCGCGGCGAGCAACCTGTATGCCTACGATTCCTACATCGGCGTCGACTATTCGAACGTCTCGACCGTCCACAACGCCTTGACCGTGGATGGGACCTCGAATGCCTACCTGTACGGGGTCACGATTGACCGGTCCCAAGAGGACCAGAGCTCGAGGGCCGACTGGCAGCCTGCCTTCGTCCCGGCCTCGGGTGGCAACGTATACCTTCTCCGCTGGGCCCGCGTACTCACGGTCGACTCGACCGGGTTCCCCGTGAGCGGCGCCGCCCTCACGGCGACGTTGAGTCCGAGCAACACCGCCGCCCAATACCCGGACAGCGGCACCTCGACGCCCACGCCCCAGACTCGATGGTTTATCGCGCAGTCGGGGTTCGGCTGGGACCGCACGAACCAGAATGGTGAGGCCCGTGTCCCCCTGTATACGGACCAGATCACCTTCGCGTCTCTCCCGAACGCCGTGTCGTTCGGCAACTACGCGATCACCGCGACCTTCTCCTCGTCGACTGTGAACGGGGGAGCCGCGTTCCCTGCGTATCCGTCGATCAGCTCGGCGGACAACACCCGTACCGTTGCGATGGCGTTCAGCATCCAGGTTCGCACGGGGCCAGACCTCGAACTCCGGTCATCCGAATACACGACGAGGAGCGTGATCCAGAACCAGCCCTTCACCGTCGACGCGATCATCCACAACCAAGGCCAGACGACGGCGACGAGCGTGGACATCGCCGCGTATCTGAACAACCGCTCGCAGCTGCTCGTGCGTGCGACGGTCCCGAGCGTCGTCCCGAACGGCCGAGTCACGCAGACCCTGAACATCCCTGGATTGGCGAATAGCGGCGCCCAGACCCTCCTGCTGTGGGTCGACCCCGACAACACGATCAATGAGGGTGGCGTCGCGCAGGAGTCGAACAACGCGGTGAACGTCTCCCTGTTCGTCCAGCCGCCCCCGTCCGGCTACGTCGCGATGGACATCGTTCCTGACCAGGCGATCCAGCCGGGCAGCCAGATGGCCGTCACGGGATTCGTCCGCGACGCGAACCAGACGGGCATTGCGGGAGTCGTCCTGAACGTCCAGCTGCGGCAGGCAGGAAACCCGTTGGCGTCGACTTCTACGACCACGGGAGCGGAAGGCACCTTCGCTGCGATCCTCGATGTGCCGGGCGGCCTGTCGGAGGGCTCGTACCAGCTCGTCGTCACTCCCAGCGCGTCCTCGATCACGCCGGACCAACGGTCGGTCAAGGTCACGGTGAACACGCCCCTCCTGAACCGACCGTTGCCGTTCCTCGGCATCCCGCTCTGGCTGTTCCTCGTGATCCTGGCGGCCGCCGCGGCCATCGGGATCGGCGTGACCCTGTACATCAAGGTCTTCGGCCTCGGCAAGATGGTCGAGTGCGGCGAGTGCGGAGCCTTCATCCCCGAGGATGCGACCTCCTGTCCCAAGTGCGGCGTGGAGTTCGAGAAGGACATGGCGAAGTGCTCGAACTGCCAGGCTTGGATCCCGGTCGACGTGAAGCAGTGCCCCGAGTGCGGCGTCGAGTTCGCGACCGGCGAGGTCGAGATGGCCGACTACCAGGAGAAGATGCGCCTCCAGTACGACGAGGTCGTCTCGAAGTTCAAGGAGGAAGCGTCTCGGCAGCTCGGCCGCGCCCTGTCGGACCGCGAATTCCAGGAGTGGTGGCGCAAGCAGCCGACCTTCGTGACCTTCGAGGACTGGCTCCGCGAGGAAGAGGAGATGCGCAAGATGGGCTCCAAGCCTTGCCCGACCTGCGGGACCCTCAACTCCGTGACGGCCACCGTGTGCCACAAGTGCGGCTCGCTCATGCGGGAGGCCCCTCGGCCGCCGAGCGGCGGCGGAGGAGGCGCCCCGCCCGTGGTCCAGGCACGCAAGACCGGCAGCCCGCCCGCGGAGGCGCCCGCCGGGGCGGCCGGAACGGCGTTCCGTCCTGCGGGAGCGCCTGCGGCTCCCTCGGGGTCGGAGTCGATCCCGCGCCGGGTGATCCGCAAGCCCGCCCCCGCGCAGCCGGTCGTCCAGAAGAAGGTCGTCAAGAAGCCGATGGGCGAGGGCCAAGAGGGCGAAGGCCAGTCCGACTCGAGCGGCGGCCAATCGGAAGACGAGCTTTGAGCCCGCCTTCCCCCAACCCTTTCCTTTGCATTCCTGCGCGCTCAGAGCGCTCCGTGCGAAGGGTGTTTGAACTAGCCCGCCGAGCATTCGGCAGGCTCCTCGGCGAAGCCTTATGGCCCGTGCGGGGATGGCAGCCGAATGCGGCCCGAGGATCGCGCCATCGTGGCCCCTCTGGGATTCCTCCACGGCGTGGTCCACGCGAACCTCCTCGCGATCCCCGTGTTCCTGGTTGTCTGGAAGTCCGAGTACGCAGCGGACGATGTGACCCTCGGCCTGCTGGCTGCGGTCGCGTATGCGTGTTTCGGCCTGGGCAGCGTCCCGTTCGGGTTCCTCGCGGACCGTCGGGCCTCGAGGACCCTGCTGCTCGTGTGCGGGGGCGGCATTGCGGCCTCTCTCGAGGGGATCGCGCTGAGCCCGTCCCTGCCCGTCCTAGCCACGGCGCTCGCGGGTCTCGGCCTCGCGTCAGGCATCTACCATCCGACCGGCCTGGCCGCGATCTCGAGGATCGTGAGGGAGCAGGGCCGCGGGATGGGATGGCACGGCATGGGGGGGAGCCTGGGCATCGCCTTCGGCCCCGCGGTCGCGACGCTGACCTTGACGATGGGATGGTCTTGGCGGCTGACGGTCGGGCTTCTAGGCCTGCTTCCCCTGATCGCGGTCGCCCTCCTCTTGGGCCGGTTGGTCCCCGAATCGATTCGGGCTCTGCCCCCTGCGGCGCCGCCAAAGGCCCGGACCCTCCTCACGAAACCCTACGTCCGGATGGTCCTCGTCTACCTGTTCGCCGGATTCGCCTACCAAGGGTCGCTGACCTTCCTGCCTCGATTCATCGGGCTCGCCGCCTTCGTCGTCGCCCTCGGACTCGGGGCGATCGGACAGGTCTTGGCCGGGACCTTGGCGGACCGTCGGCGTGCCGATCGGATCCTGTTCGCCCTGAGCGTAGGCGCCTCCGCGTTGCTCGTCCTCCTCGCGGTCCTAGGGCCGTCCGCGGCGTTCACGGTCGGCGCGCTGGCATTCGGCTTCTTCCTCTTCTCCCTGGAGGCGCTCCAGAACACGCTCGTGACCCGGACCGTCCCGGGGGGTATCCGGGGCTTCGCCTTCGGCCTGACGTTCCTCAGCGTCTTCGGGCTCGGGTCGGCCGGAGCGGCGGCCTCCGGGATCCTGGTCGCCCGCGGGGAATTGAGCGCCCTGTTCCTGACCCTCGCCGCCTTTCTGACGGCCTCCGGGAGCGTCGCGCTCGGGGTGGGGAACGTCACGGCCAAGGGGTGAGCCGGACTAGCTCGAAGCGACCTGGACGCCCTGGGCGGACAGCGTGTCGCGGACGATCTTGATCATCCCATCCGGGTCCTTGTAGTAGGACGAGACGATCTTCGCGACATCCCGGTAGTTCTTGATGTCCATCCGCTTCATGTAGTCGAAGATGTCGAGGCGGCGCTTGACCTCTTGTTCCATCCGCCGCTGGTTCCAGTTCCGCGCCAGGGAGATCTTCTCGTAGACGTAGGAGTGGCCGGAGTAGTTGAACGTGTCATCCGCCGGGTTCCACGTGTACGCGGAGTTCGTGATCAGCTCGTTCGACTCCGGGTCCGTCCCGACGACCTCGACGATTGCCTTGACCCGGCGCGTCATGTCCGTTCCCACCTTGACCTGGGCCTGGAGCAGGACGATGTCGAGCGCGGCGACGAGGGCCCGCGGCAGGTTGATCGGGTCGTTCTCGAGCCGGTGGACCATCGCCTGGACGTCGTCCGCGTGGAACGTGGTGTAGGCGGACTTGCCCGTCGCCATGGCCTGGAACACGACGAACGCCTCGGGGCCACGGACCTCTCCGATCATCATGTACTGGGGACGCTGCCGGAGGGCCGCGGTCAAGAGGTCGAACATGTCGATTTCCCCGGCGGCTTTGCCCGTCCGCTGGGACTTCCCGCCGAACCCTCCGCGCGTCAGCAGCGGCACCCAGTTCTCGTGCGGCAGGTTCAGCTCCCGGGTGTCTTCGATCGACACGATCTTCATCTGGGGCGGGATGAACAGCAGGATCGCGTTCAGGGTCGTCGTCTTCCCGGACGCCGTGCCCCCGCAGATCAGCATGCTCTGCCCGTTTTCGATCGCGAGCCACATGTACGCCATCATCTCGTGGGACATCGTCTTGAAGCGCACGAGGTCGAGCGGGGTGAAGGGGTTCTCTCGGAACCGCCGAATCGTGAAGGAGGAGCCGCGCTTCGTGACGTGCATCCCCAGGGTGGCCTGGAGACGCGATCCGTCCGGGATCGTCGCGTCGAGCATCGGCTGCGCGACGGAGATGTGCTTCCCCGAGCGCTGGGCGAGCCAGACGACGAAGCCGTCCAGCTCCTCCGCGGAATCGAACTTCAGGTTCGACGGGATGGATCCGTACTTCCGATGGTAGATGTAGAAGGGGACCCGCACCCCGTCGCAGGAGACGTCCTCGACCTGCGGGTCCGTCATCACGACGTCAATGGGGCCGTACCGGATGAAGTCCCGGAAGATGTAGTACAGGACCCGCTCCTTCGAGACGGGATGGAGTTCAACCCCCAGGTCCCGCAGCAGGCCGTCCGTCGCGCGCCGGAGGTAGTTCTCCTTTTGCGCCCGCTCCGCGTCGTCGAGGAGTTCGAGTTGCTCCACGAGGATCTCCTTCAGGACGTCCAGCAATTCGGACTCCTCCTGGAGGAGCTTGGGCTCGATCGCCTCGTAGAAGTACTCGTTCGCCATCGTGTCGTACAGGATCCGGACGTACGCGTAATTCTTCAGGATCGGCTGGATCTCGATCTCGTTCATGTTGCGGTTGACGATCTTCGGGATCGTCGTGATCTTGCCGAGGGTTGCTTCCATGACCCCGGTGACCTTTGGGGCCTTCACCTTGACCCCCCGGTCCCCCAAGAGCCGCTGGAAATACCGCTTCTTCATCGCGTCGAGCGCGCCGAAGACCGCCTGCTTGCGTTTCTTCTCGAGGTCGTCGAGCGACTTCTTCGCCTCGTCGCGCTCCTGGTCCAGAGAGGCGACCCGGGAGCTCGTGGCGGCCTTCTTCCGCTCCAGCTCTTCGAGCTCCGCGGCGTAGTTCTTCTCCGTGGACTGGGCCATTCGGTCACCTCAGATGATCAGGAATGCGAAGAACGCGATCATCAGCATGATGAAGCTGTGCCGCATCCCGTTCGGGATCTTCCCGGTGTCGAGCACGCCCGCGAGGATCCCGTCGCCGATCGCGTGGACGATCAGGGAGATGAAGAACGCGATCTTGATGTTGAACACGACCTCCGGCAGGTTCGAGGCCAAGGGACTGGCGGTCACGAGGCTCGTGTTGCCCTGGGTGAGCGCGCCGCTCGCCTCGAGCATCTTCGGCAGGAACGTCACGTTCAGGATCCAGATCGTCACGAGGAAGACCATGAAGGAGATGTAGATGACCGCGATGTACGTCGACATCGCGATGCGGCGCTCGTCCTCTGTGAGCTGGGTTTCCTTCGTGTCGTGACTCACCATCGTCAGGACGTCCGCCACGTCGCCCCCCGCGTCGGACGATTTGACGATGATCGCGACGACCCTCTGGACCATCGGGGTCTGCACCCGGTTGGAGAAGAGCCGCAACGCCTCCGTCGCGGGGACCCCCCAGTTGATCTGGGCGGCCATCTTCTTGATCTCCGGCGTCAGCTTGCCGTATCGGCCGCTGCTCGAAACGACGATGGCTTCGGCAAGGGTCATCCCGAACCGGCCCGCCTCTGCGACATCCCGCAGGAAGTCCGGCAGTCGTCTCTCGATGAGCTTGATCCCGCGGTGTTTCTTCGCGAGGTAGAAGCCGTACGGTCCGATGAACGCCATGGCCGCGACGACGAACCAATAGAGGAATCGCTCCAAGGGCCGTTGTCCCGGCCGGAACGAGAGGTTCACGGAGTTGATCACGTTCAGGAAGGCGACGAATCCGAACAGGAGCATGAGGACCACGCTCGCCGAGACGATCGCCTTCTGCCGGTCCGCCTTCTCGAACATTCGGATGCGGGCCTTCTCCAGCTCGGAGTCCGGCATCTCACCCCTCCTGTTCCATGTTCCAGATGACGAAGATGAAGCCGAACTGGCTCAGGGGGATCATCAGCGCCACGACGACGTACAGGAGCAGGAGGACCATGTCCGACCCGCCCTTGCTGATGAGCGCCATGATCGCCATGATGACCACGAGGAAGAGGGGGAACGCCACGACGACGGTCACGAACGACTCCGCGAGCATCCCGAGCGTCTCCATCTTCTTCCGCATCTCCAGGCGGTCCTCCTTCTCGAACTGCTCCGCCTTCACGAGGAAGTACGGTTTCAGTTGCCCGCCGCTCGTCGACGTGGTCACAACGCCCTGCAGGAAGTCCTGGAACTTGTTGGACGGGGAACGCTGGGCCGCCCGCCGGATCGCGGTCAGGATGTCCACGCCGAGCAGCTCCGTGTCCCGCGTGATCCATTCCGCCTCGCGGGCGACTTCTCCATACACGGTTTGGCGGGAGAGCTCCTTGAAGATCACGTCGACCGGGACGTCGGCGGAGGCCATCGCGGAGATGAACGACATCGCTCCCGAGATCCGCTTGTCGAGCTTCCGGCCCCGCTTCTTCGCCATGCCGGCGGGCCTCCCGTGGTATCCGACGGGGAGGCCGAAGTAGTACATGTAGGAGAAGAAGATCGGGAGCGCCGCAACGAGGCCGAAGATGAAGAGGAGCGTCAGGACGTCGATCCGGAGGATGAAGAGGAACAGGGACGCGACCATCGCCGCGACGACGGCCCCGACCGCGACAAACGTGCTGTTCATCCAGGCGACCGCGAGATACTCCTCGGGTCGGAGCTTGATGTGGGCCTTCAGGAGGTTCTCCTCGAGCTCCGGATCCTCATGCTTGCGGGCCTGGACGAACTTCCCGAACATCTTCCAGGCGATCTGCTCTTTCGAGTTGAGCCCGACGTCCACGGGCTTCGCGCCCTTCGGGAGTCGCACGACGTGGTGGGCCTTCGACGACTCCCCCTCCCGACGGAACCGCTTCGTCTTCGTGAGGGTGCCTCGCGTCTCGAGCTTGTCGAAGGCGGTGTTACCCAAGCGTCTCACCCCCCGCTTCGATCGGCTTCGCGACCCCGTGGTCCTGCCAGCCCATCTCGTCTCGGACCCGTTTCGCGGTCTCCTCCGGGTACTGGTAATACTGGACGACGATCTTCGCAATCTCGCGGAAGTCCGTCAGGTTCTTCTCGAGCATGTAGTTCACGATGTCGATCCGACGTCGGAATTCGCCTTCCATCTCCTCGTGGGTCATGTTCTTCGTTTCCATGATTTCGTCGAACAGGAACGAGTGGCCCTTGTAGACGAAGGTATCCGTCGCCGCATCCCACTCGTAGACGGTGTTCGTGATCAGCTCGTTCGTCTCCGGTTCGAACCCGACGAGCTCGACGATCTGCTTGATCCGCCGGACGATCGAGTCACCGATCCGCGCGTGGGTCTGGATCACGACGAAGTTGAGGGCGGTCAGGAGGATCCTCGGCGTGTTGATCGGCGGGTTCTCCAGCCGGTTGACCATGGACTTCACGGAGTCCGCGTGCATCGTGGACATCGTCGGGTGGCCCGTCGCCATGGCCTGGAACATCGTGTACGTCTCCTTGCCGCGGACCTCTCCGACGACGATGTAGTTCGGCCGCTGCCGCAGCGCCGCGCGAACGAGGTCGTACATGTCGATCTCCCCGCCGGCCTTGCCATCGGGACCTCGTTCGCCGACGCCGGATCGCGTCGTTCCCGGGATCCAGTTCTCGTGGGGCAGGTTGATCTCTCGAGTGTCTTCGATCGACACGATTTTCGCGCCGGGCCGGATGAAGAGGGCTGCGCTGTTCAGCGTGGCCGTCTTCCCGCTCGCGGTCCCGCCGCACACCATCATCGATTTTCCGTGTTCGATCGCGACCCACAGGTACGCGACCATGTCCGCGCTGGCGGTCCCAAACTTCACGAGCTCGACCGGCGTGAAGGGCTTCTCTTTGTACCGCCGGATCGTGAAGGAGGAGCCGCGGGTCGTGACCTCGCGGCTGTAGGTGGCCTGGACGCGGTGTCCTTCGGTTGACGTCCCATCAAGGATCGGGTTCGCGACGCTGAGCTGCTTCGCGCACCGCTGGCCCAACATGACGACGAACGAGTTCAGTGCGTCGTCGTCCTCGAAGATCACGTTCGTCTTGATCGATTCGAACTTCTGATGGAACACGAACAGCGGGATCCCCGTGCCGTCGCAAGAGACGTCTTCGATCCGGAGGTCCGCCATGAGGACGTCGATCGGGCCGTAGCCGACGAAGTCCCGGATGATGTAGTACACGATCTTGTCCTTCGACGCGGGCTCGAGGCGCAGGCCGCGAGAGGAGATGAAGGAATCGACCGCCTCTTGGAGATACTCTTGCTTATCCTTCTCCGCCATCTTGTCCCACTCGTACTCGAGGGTGCGGTTCAGGGAGTCCTTGATCATGTCGAGGAACTCCTTGTCTCGTTCCGCCAGTTGCGGCTCCCAGACTTCGTACACGTACTCCGAGCGTTCGTGGTCGTACACGACGCGGGAGTAGCTGAATGGCTCTCGGATCGGGACGACCTCGATTTCTTCGAGGGTCTCCCGGCCCAAGTCCGGGATTCGCGTGAGGTAGGAGCCGCGGGTGCCGGACCACTCCGCCTTCCGCTGGATCGCGCCCTTCGGCACCATGATCTTCCGCTTTCTCGGCATCGTCTGTCCCTCCGGCTACGGCCCTCTCAGCGTGGCCTCTCCCACCTGCACGTTCACCTGGGCGATCAGGAGCCGGAAGGTCCCGAAGCTCAGCCCGACGTTGTTTCGGAGCTCGAGGCGCGTCGTGTATTCCGACGTCGTCGGGTTGAAGACCGTGGAGACGACGTATACGATCGTGGCCCCCAGCTTCCCAGTGAAGCTCACGGGGGAGGTGGGGGAGGTCTGGCTGAAGGTCCCGCCCAACCCGAGGGAGCTTGCGAGGGTCGCGTTCAGGAACTGGTACCAGGCCAGGCCGTACCGCGACGTGTGATTGACCCAGATCCGGCTGCCCGACGGGAACGAGGTGTACTCTTGAGCGTCCGCGGCGAACAGCTGCGAATTGATCACCTCCGTCGTCGTGCCGGAGACCGTCCCGGTCCCATACAGGTTCACGAGGCCCAACGTCATGTCGAGCGCGTTGTTGACGTTCCTCACCGAGAACGTGGGTGCGCCTCGGATGATTTGTCCGCCGCTTTGGTATCGGATGATCGCGCCATTCTCGTAGGCGATGCGCTGGGGTGCGAAGTATCGGTTCTGCACATCGATTTCGATGGAGCCGTTCGAAATCTCCACGATCCGCTGCGTCGCGCCTCGAACCGTGTAGTCGAAGGTCACGCTGAAGGCGGCGCTCGATGCGACGGCCGTCAATGTGGATGGAGTGGAAGCCGCGAAGATGGGGATGCCGTCGACACCGAGGGAGACCGCGGTCGTGGCGGTCACAGGAATGTACGTGT
>DASQXV010000155.1:0-17675 GCA_035639595.1 Thermoplasmata archaeon
GTCGCGACCCCGCCCGCGGCGAAGTTGACGACCGGGAGGCGTTGGATCTTCTTGATCTCCGTGAGGAGCTGGAAGATCCCCTCCGTGATGTCGTCCAGGACCGCTCCCGCGAAGACGACGTCGTCCTCGCGGACGGTGGCCTCGGGGCCTTGGGCGGCCCGGACCTCCTTGAGGAGCTTCGTGTAGCTGTCCGCGTACCGGACCGCGACGGCCTGGAGGCGCTCGCTGTCGAGCCGCTTCAGCTCCGCGATCGCCGTGGTCACGAGCCGGATGTGCCGGACCGCCTCGACGACGTCCCCCGTGCCGGCCTCCCCCTTCGTGCGGATCATCGCCGCCCCTTCCCACGTCCGCCGGACGGCCTCGCCGAGGTTCCGCGCGCCGCAGACGAAAGGCACCTCGAAGGCCCTCTTGTTCACGTGGAAGAAAGGGTCCGCGGGGGTCAGCACCTCGGACTCGTCGATCATGTCGACCCCGAGGGATTCGAGGGCGCGGGCTTCCGCCTCGTGCCCGATCCGGCACTTCGCCATCACGGGGACCGTGACCGCGTCCATGATCTCCTGGATCTTCGTGGGGTCCGCCATGCGCGCGACCCCACCCGCCGCGCGGATGTCCGCGGGCACCCGCTCGAGGGCCATCACCGCGACTGCGCCCGCCTCTTCCGCGATCGCGGCCTGCTCCGCGTTCGTCACGTCCATCACGACGCCGCCCTTCTGCATCTTCGCGAACCCTCGCTTGAGGAGTTCGGTGCCGAATCGGAGCCGACTGAGGTCGAGATCGAGGGGCATGGGTGCCTCGGCCGAGAACTACGGTCCGTGGGTATTAGTAGATTGTGTCGAGGAAGCCATCAGAAGGAACCGTCCGCCGCCGAATTCCCTGAGATTCGGCATTCGGGAACCGTGCGGGAGGCCGTTTTCATGGAGAAATCGGGTTTCGTGGCTAATAGCCGCTCGAGATGATCGCTCGAGGTTAGACTTTCAGAAGGTTGTTTCGGGGCCCGGTTCGCGGAAGTTCGAGGCCGGCAGTCGGGACCGACGTACCGAATGTCCGCGACCTAAGTGGCCAAAATGTAACCTCCCGCTTCTTAGAGATGGTTGGTATATGGAGAATCCGGCGGCCGGCCATGGTGAACTCGAGGAAGCTACCCATTGCGGCCATTTCTACCCTTCTACTCGTGATTGGCGCAGTTGCAGTCCATGGGGCGTCTGCAGCCAGTATGAAGTCCGTAGACGGCAACGGCAGAGGGGAAGCAACCCTTCCGGGTTGCGGAGGGCTTGCTCAGCCCTTTGACTCAGCAATCGTTTTCCATGCCACACGAGAGGGAAATAGTGTCAATGGATTCATGACACTTGCAGATTTTGTTCAAGGAACTCTGCTGGTAGGATTGATCACGGGTGGAAATGTGGGCGACGCGCAACACTACCGTTTCACAGGCGTCATGGATAATCCTCCCCCTTGTCGTGCAGGAGCGTCGTTCACGATTAGTGGTGCTTGCAGCAGCGGCACACCACCGAGCGAAGTCGTCATCTCTTACTCAGATAGCGAAGGTGGCACAGGATCTTTCACTGGTTCTGCAACCTGCAACTTCAAATGAGGAATTGACATCCTTCCGCTTTCTCCGCGTAACCCCTCATGAGGTTACCGACCTTATTGCCCGTGGAAATCGTAGATTTCCCACCCGATTCACTCCGGGCCCGCCCTTCCGGATCGAACGGACCCCGCGGTCCGGCGTTATCGTGGAATGACGATAACAGGCGCCTCATACGCTAGATGCCATCTCGGCCTCCGTGAGGCGGACGAAGCGCCCCATCTCGGATCGCGCGCGCTCGACGTACGCGGCAACGCGCCGCGAGACCTCCTCCCGAGCCTGCGGATCCCGCGACGGGCCGATGTACTCCTCGAGCTGTTCCCGCCGACCCCGCGATCCTCGTAGTGCCAGAAGTAGAGGTAGCGGCCCTTTCGAATCGTCTTCACACAGTATCCGCAGCCGAGCATCATCGGCCCATCACCCTAACCTCGGAGGGGCCATCTCGTTATCGTTATTTAACGATAACGATGAGGCGAGCGAACGTGCTTCGTGCAGACGGGCCGGGTCTGGCGGCGGACGGGCTTCGGGCGACCTGATAGAATCGAAAACGAATGAAAACGAGATCGGGGGCACCTTGTCCTAGACGGACCCGAGAGCCAGAAAGGCTGACGTCCTTCGGAGGGTCCGGGTCGTGGGATCGACCTCCAACCCGAGGCCCTCGAGGGCAAGAAGCCCGAGCACTGACCCATCCTCAGGTCGGGCCAACACGATCCGGGTCGCGCCGCGTAATCCCTCGCACTCGATGATGGCGTCACCGACGGGCCGGTCGACCTGGCGCCCGTCCGCCAACCGGAACGTGCGGACCTCCGTGTGACGGATGCCGAGCCGCTGGGCGAGCTCTTCCGGGACCCACGAGAGGGTGGCACCAGTATCCACGATCAGGTCGCATGCTTCCTTCCGAGACAGGTCGAGCGAGTAGACGACGACCCTCGCCAGGGTGATTCCCATGGTCGATGGAGTCATGCGCGTGACCATCGGTTTTCTCCCTACATGTACGTTGCGCCGGACCCTAGGGCGGAATCGTCCGGACGGGTGATCGAGAGCGTGGTCTAGGATCCGATAATCGCACGACAACTTTGATGCCGGCTTCGGCCCACGCGGCCGCGATGGATAGGGGCGTGCGACCCTCCACCCGGGCGTTCGCGCTCACCCTCGCCCTCGCCAGCTTGGCCTTGTTCGCAGGGACCGGCGCTGCGGCCGCCTTAACGTTCTACGACGGCGTGGGCGATCCGCCGCCGGCCTATCCCTCGGGCGGTTCGGGTATCGACATTTTCCAGAACCAGTGGGGAGCCCAGTCCCTCGCCGCCAGCTCCACATACGTGCTGGCGGAGGTGCACCTCTGGGCCATCGCCCACGGATCGACCGCGGACACCTCGACGGTGGAGATTCGCCTCGACAGCGGCGGGAGCCCGGACATGACGACACCGGCCCTGGCCAGCACGTCCGCTCGAGCCAACGCCTCCTACGGCTGGGTCGTCTTCTCCCTGAGCCCCCAAGTCCAACTCACCAGGGGAGCGATCTACTGGGTCGTCCTCGAGAACAACGCCCCGAGTGGCGGGACGGGCTGGGGCTGGTGGAACACGAGGAACGATACGTACATCGCCTCCGGGCAAGGGCAACAATCGAACAACCTCGGGGCGAAGTGGGGGGTCGCGAAGGGAGACTTCGAGTTGCGGACGTTCGGGTACGCGCAAGCCGGGGTTGTGCTGGCCATGACGGCGGACAGGCTCGGCGTCCGGACCGGTGATACGCTCACATACACGCTGTGGCTCAACAACTCCGGGGCGGCTCCCTCCGGGAGGGTCTGGATCAACGACACCTTACCCGCGTCCATGACGTACGCATGGGACAACGCGTCCACGCTCGGCGGCATCAAGTTCGGCCCCGCGAACTGGACCTTCACAAGCGTGTCGCCCGGGGCCCACTCCTTTGTGCTTCAAGTCAGCGTGCAAGACGGCGCGGCGTCCGGGGCGATCCTGACGAACGTGGCCAGGCTCAACTACACAAATTCGGCTGGGGCGTCGCAGCCCGGTTCGGCCGCCGCGGTCACGTCAATCCTAATCGCTAGCGCCGGCGGAGGTGCGCCGATCAATCTCTGGACCCCTTTCACCTTGGCGCTCCTTGTCGGCATCCCCGCGATCGTCGCCATCTTAGTTCTGAGGCCAAAAGGCCGCCTCGAGGAGGTGTTCCTCGTGAGCCGCGCCGGAACCCTGATCAGCCACTTCTCCCGAACCTTGAAACCACAACACGACCGGGACATCCTCGCCGGGATGCTGACCGCCGTCCAGAGCTTCATTAAGGATTCGTTCGACCCGAGGGTTGCGGGCGAGCTGAAAGAACTCGACCTGGGCCGCCGCACGATCCTCATCCAGCGCGGCGCGGACACCTATCTCGCGGTGGTGGTCGCGGGCCGGCCGCCGGCGGGATTGCCCCGTCGGATGAAGGCCACTCTCGTCCGGGTCGAGGACGCGTATCACGACGTACTCGTCGATTGGGCGGGCGACGCCGACGAAGTGAGCGGGGCGGACCGCCTGCTATCGCAGGGGCTCCTCTAGGACGGGGGCGTGCAGCGCCTCCTGAGGTCGCGTCGGGACGAGGGCGCTTAGAAGGAGCGGGTGCCACTGAGAGGAAAGGTCCGCGAAGAGAGCCGGGTGATACTGGCGCAATCCGAAGAACCGACCGGTCCGTTCGCGCCGAACTTCGAGCTCGGGGCTCCGTCCGATTCGCGATCCTTCCCGACGCCACCTTGACCTTCGTCCTCGAAAGTCCGGTCTGTCCGGAAGTTCCAGGTGGCCGCAACCAGTTCGCTGCCGGAAAAGCAATCCTTCACGAGGCTTCAGGAGCCGCCCGGAAAGGGTTAAGTGAACCTGTCGAATGAGCGGCCTCGTGCGGGTCGTGTGCGTCACGGGCATGCCCGGTTGCGGCAAGGACGAGCTCGTGTCCGTCGCGCAGGCCCTCGGCTTCTCAATCGTCCGCATGGGGGACGTGGTCCGCGAGGAGGCGACCCGCCGCGGGCTGCCCATCACGGACGAGGCGGTCGGAGGGATGGCCCACGCGGAACGGGAGGCCCACGGCTACGGGATCTGGGCCGAGCGGACGGTCCCGCGGGTCCGCGGGAACCGGGTCCTCGTCGACGGGCTCCGGGGCCGGACGGAGGTCGACGTCTTTCGTAAGGCGTTCGGGGACGACCTCCTCGTCGTCGCGGTCCACGCATCGCCGAAGACGCGGTACGACCGGATGCTCCGCCGCCAGCGGAAGGACGATGCGGCGACCCTGGAGGCGTTCCGGGCCCGCGACCGACGGGAACTGGGATGGGGCCTCGGCGAGGTGATCGCGATGGCCGACGTCATGCTCGTCAACGAAGGGACCCTCGACGACTTCCGACGTCAGGCGAAGGCCGCCCTGGAGCGGCTCCATGGCTAGCCTGCCGATCCGGTGGATCGAGGCGCGGACGTATTGCCATGCGACGGAGGACGAGGCCCGGGTCGAGACCGCCCTCGCCTTCGCCTGCCCCGAAGGGCAGACCGTCCGCGAGCCCCTGGAGGGGCACTTCGGGAACCCCCTCGTGCGGCTCTCCCGGCGGCTCCAAGACAAGGAATCCGTGCGCCGCGTCTGGGACCGTTGGGCCGCGGCCGGCCTCCCGAAGGGCATCCAAGAAGATGTCGACGCCCGCGTGGACGATGATGGAATCTTGCACCTTCGAATCGACAAGCAGGCGGCCTTCGAAGGCCGGTTGGACCTGGCGAAGGACGCGGACGCGATCGACGTCCGGATCAAGATCATCGCGTATCCCGCGAAGCCCGAACAGGCCCGGAAGGCCGCGCGGGCGTTGCTCCCCGAGGCCATGTGAATGCGCCTCACGAACGCGCAGCGAGGACTCCTTCGGGACGGCGGCAAAGCCCAGCGTCAAGCGATGCGGATCCTCCTCGCCCTCGCGAAGCTGTCCGATGCGCCGCGGCTTGTTCAGATCACGGGCGCCCACGTGTCCGGCGCGTCGTACAAGATGATCGGCGATCCCGGGCTCGAGTTCCTCGAGGACATCGCGGCGGACGCCCGCGTCGTCATCCCGACGACGGTGAATCCGCTCGGCACGGACCTCCGACAATGGAGGGAGCTCGGCATCCCCGCGGAATTCGCGGACAAGCAGGGACGGATCGCGGCCGCATACGAGCGGATGGGCGTCCAACCGACCTTCACGTGCACGCCGTACCACGTCGGAGTGCGCCCGGCCTTCGGGGAGCACGTCGCCTGGGCGGAATCGAACGCGGTCTGCTTCGCGAACTCCGTCCTCGGGGCGCGGACGAACCGGGAGAGCGGGCCGTCCGCCCTGGCCGCGGCAATCGTCGGCGCGACGCCGGAATACGGCCTCCACACGGACGAGGGCCGCCGGCCGACCGCCGTCGTCACGGCGGCGGTGCGTCCCAGGGACCTCGACTTCTCCCTGATCGGCCTCGTCGCGGGAGACCGCGTGGGCGACGGCCTGCCTTTCTTCCGCGGCTTCCGTGGCTCGGAGGCGGACCTCAAGTGGCTCGGGGCGGCCCTCGCCTCGTCCGGCTCCTGCGGCATGTTCCATCTGGAGGGCGTGACCCCCGAAGCACGGACGGTCACGCGGAAGGGACTCCCCACCATCTCGATCACGCGGCGCGACCTCGATGACGCCCGCCGCGCGTACACGGACGGCACGGAGGCCGATCTGATCGCCCTCGGCTCGCCGCAGCTTTCGTCGGAGGAACTCCGGGAGATCGCGCATCGGGTCGAACGAACACCGCCGCGGATCCCGGTATGGGTCTTCACGAGCCGGCCCGTCCGGGACGCGAACCCGGAGGCCGTCGCGACGATCGAGCGGCTCGGAGGCCGCGTCCTCGCGGACACCTGCCTCGAGGTGACCCTCCTCGAGCACCGGTTCGGGACCGTCGCGACGCCGTCGGGCAAGGGGGCCCACTACCTTCCCTCCCTCTGCAAGCAGAAGGTCATCCTGGACCGGATCGACGTCCTCCTGGAGCGGTACGCATGAAGCTGCGGGCGCGGCCCCTGAGTCCCGGACGCGCGACGGGCACGGCCCTCGTCCATCCGGCCGCCTTCTCGTTCGTGGGCGGCGTGGATCCGATGACCGGGACCCTCCTCGATTCGGAGGCATGGAGCGGGGAGCCTTTGTCGGGTCGCATCTTCGCCTTTCCCCATGGCAAAGGGAGCACGGTCGGCTCGTACGTGATCTACGGGCTCGGGAAGCGCGGCGTGGGACCCGCGGGGATCGTGAACTCCGCGGCGGACGGGATCGTGGCCGTGGGGGCGACCCTCGCGGGCATCCCGCTCGTCGATCGCGTGGACACCCAGGGCCTGCGGACGGGCGACCGGATCGTCGTCGACGGAGACCGAGGGGTCCTCGAACTCCCGGACGTCCGAGGGGTCCCCGTCGTCACCGCGGTCCTGCGGAACGGCGGCCGGATCCTGATCGTACGGAGGAGCGAGGACGTCGGGAGCTTCCGCGGGAGGTGGTCCGCGATCTCCGGATACGTCGAGGGACGCGAGGACCTGAAGGCCCGTGCCCTTCGAGAGGTCCGGGAGGAGACGGGCATCCAGCGGGGCAAGGTCCGAGGGACCGCCCCGCCGGTCCTCGCGCGGGACGAGGCCACCCTCTACGTCGTCCATCCGTTCCTGATCGACGTGGCGAGCCGCCGCGTGCACCTCGATTGGGAGAACGTCGAGCACCGCTGGATTCGACCCGCCGAACTCGACGGGTACGACACGGTCCCGCGGCTCAAGGACGTCCTCGCGGCGGTCCTCCTGGGAGCGGCGGCCGAAGGGCCTACCCGGTCCCGTCCGACTCGTCGGGGGTCGCGCCGACGATGACCTGATCGACCTCGCGTTCCAAGAGGGTCATCTGGTGCGGATCCAGGGAGGACGGGCTCACGGTCAACAGCAGGATCGCGTGGTTGATCGCGACCTGGTCCCGGATCGACTGGACGAGCCGGAGGACCGTGAGGAAATTGTTGTTCGTCACGAGGTACTCGATCGCGTCGAGGAGGATGATGCCCTTCTCCCGGGCGAGGAACTGCTCCACCGCGAGGGAGAGCTTCTCGAGGTCCTTCGGCCGCACGGTGTCCTCCTTCCCGACGTTGCTCAACCAGAGGATCGGGAGGTCCGCGACCCCGAACCGCTCTCGGATCTTCTGCGGGAACGCCCTCGTGATGACCATCCCGCGTTTCCCCGCCTTTTGGGCGATCTGGAACAGGCTGTACGCCTCGGCCGGAGCGGCCTCCTTGACCAGGTACGTCGAGGACTCCTTCAACAAGGCCGGCGCGTCCTCCGGACCGGGTTCCGGCGCCGCGGGGGCCGGGGCGGTCTGCGAGGCGCCGCACGAGGGACAGGTCGTCGAACCCGCGGGGATCAGTTCCCTGCAGGCGACGCACTCCACCCGGGACAAGGCGGGGGTCGGGCCCGTCGCCACGACGAAGCCGCACACGGGGCATCGTTCGGACCCCGCGGGGATCGAGGCCTTGCACCGAGGGCACGGCATGGCCGGGCTGATCGCCTCCCCGCATCGAGGGCACCGGCGGGCGCCCCGGGCCACGGAGGCGCCGCACGTCGGGCAGGTCCCGGGGGGCTCCTTCTTCGCCGCGAGGGCGTCGAGGAGCCGGACGACGTCGGCCGGCTCGAGCCCCTCGACCTTCGACAGCTCCTGCTTCGTCGCGGCGCGCACGGCCGCGAGGCTCTTGTATCCCGCATCGAAGAGGGAGAGGGCTTTGGGAATCGTGATCCCCGGGATCTGGGTGAATTCCCGCAGCGCCTCGGACATGTGGAGCGGCGTCACCCCGATCGTCACGCTGTGCCCATCCACGTCGTTCCATTCGACGACGTACTCCGATTGGAGAGGCTTGTCCGCGACGTCGAGCCTCCGGGATCGGGTCTCCCGCGCGATGAGGTCCCGTTGGGGCTCCAGCATGGCCGCGAGGGACCGGTCCGTCTTGGCGACGGTCACGATGAAGTCGTCGACCTCGAGGTCGAGGTCCTTCCGCATCTGCTGCACCCGCCGGATGATCTCCCGCGCATACGCCTCAGCCTGCAGCTCCGGCGTCACGCGGAGGTCGAGGAACAGCTCGCCGTGCGGAGTCGCCACCCGGACGACGTCCGCGGGCATCGCCTTCTCGAACCGGACCATCGACGGCTGGATCGTCACGACCTGACCCTCAACGCCTACCGTGAGCGGCCCTTTCTCCAAGGCCCTCGCGACTTCGTCGGCGGAACGGGCCTCGAGGAGCTTCACGATCTTCGGCTGGAGGACCCGATAGGCCTTGCCGATCGCCGCGGCGTCCGGCCGGAGGACGAGGCTCATCCCGGGGAATTCCTCCGCAGGCCTGAGGACCGCGACATCCTTCGCGTTCGCCTGATCCAGGAAGATCCCGCGAAGGGACTCGAGGGCCGCCGCGGCCTCCGGGGTCGGATCTCGGACCGCGACGAGCTTCATGGGCCATCGGAGCTTCCGCCCGCCCTTCTGCCGCTCCTTCGACACAACCTCGACGAGCTCCTGCACGATCCCCATGGACTTCTCGAGCGCAGGGCGCCGGCGTTCCTCCTGGGAGGTCGGCCAGTCGAGCATGTGGACGCTGAGCTTGCGCCCGTCGAGCCGTTGGTAGATCGCCTCCGCCAGGAAGGGCGTCGCGGGCGCGAGGAGCAGGGCGAGGGTCCGCAAGGCCTCGAACAGGACGTGGTACACGGCGAGCTTGTCCCGGGCCGGCGCGTCGATCCAGGTCCGGCCGCGGACCAGCTTGACGTACCAGCGGGAAAGGTCGTCCAGGATGAACGACTCCACGGCGCGGTAGGCCCGGTGGAGGTTGTACGCCGCGAATTCCGCCGCGACGGTCCCCTTGAGCCCTTCGAGCCGTGAGAGGAGCCACTGGTCCTCCGGCCGCAGGGAGTCGGCCAGGGCCGGGAAGGGCATCGCCATCGGGTCGAACCGGTCGAGGACCATGTACGTCGTCGCGAAGCGGAGGACGTTCCACAGGATGTTCAACGTGCGGTGCGCGGTCCGGACGCCCTCCTCCTGGAACGTCTTGTCGTCCCACGGCGCGTTAACGTACAGCATGTAGAGGCGGAGGGGATCGACGCCGAACTTCTGGACCACCGTCTCCGGCTCGATGTAGTTCCCGAGGGACTTGTGCATCTGGCGGCCATCCGGGCCATTGACCCAACCGTGCATGAGCACGCTGTCGTAGGGGGCGCGGTCGAAGGCCACGACGCCCGCCGCGAGCTGGGAGCTGAACCAGCCCCGGGTTTGGTCGGGCCCCTCGACGATCCAGTCCACGGGCCACCACCGCCGGAACTCGTCCTCGCGCCCCGGATATCCGAGGCTGGCCCAGCCCGCGACCCCGCTGTCCCACCAGACGTCCAGGATGTCGGGCACGCGGCGCATGTCCTCGCGGCACTTCGGGCACGTCAGGAGGACCTCGTCGATGCCGGGCCGGTGGAGGTCCATGCCGTCCTTGTACCCGCGACCGCGGCGCAACGCCTCCGACGAGGACACCACGGTCGTGTGGCCGCACTTCGTGCACCGCCAGATCGGGAGGGGGGTCCCCCAGTACCGCTGGCGGGAGATCCCCCAGTCTCTCAGGTTCTGGGTCCAGTCCATCTGTCGTGCCGCGCCCGCCCATTCGGGGAACCACGCGACCCTCCGGACCTCCTCGACCATCTTCGGCTTGATCGCGTCGACGCGCAGGAACCACTGGACCGTGGCCCGGTACAGGATCGGGGTCCTGCAGCGCCAGCAGTGGCCGTACGCATGGACGAGGGTTGTCGCCGCGAACAGGGCGTCGGCCTGACGGAGGTCCTCGATGATCGTCGCGTCCGCCTCCTTCACCCGCTGGTCCGCGTACGCGCCCGCCTCCTTGGTGAAGCGGCCTCGTTCGTCGACGGGGCTGAACACGGGCAGGCCGAGCCTCTGCCCGAGGTCGAAGTCCTCCGGGCCGTGTCCCGGGGCGGAGTGGACGAGGCCCGTGTGCTCCGCCTCGACGATGTCCGAGGCGACGACCTTGTGGACCCATTCGCCGGCCACGCTGGACTGGTACGGCACCTTCGCCGCGAGGGGATGGGTGTAGGGCCATCCGAGGAGCTTGTCTCCCGTCAACCGCTCGACGATTTCGTACGAGGTCACGCCGCCCGTGGCCATGACCGAGGGGACCGTGGACTCGATCGTCCAGATGTACTCGGTCGTCGTGCCGCGGCCCACCTTCACCTTCGCGTAGACGAACTGGGGATGGGCCGCGACCGCGAGGTTCGCGGGCAGCGTCCACGGGGTCGTCGTCCAGATCAGGAGGGACTCCCTCTCCCGACCGACGAGCGGGAACTTGACGTAGATCGACGGGTCCGTCTCATCCGAGTATTCGATCTCGGCATCGGCGAGGGCGGTCTCGTCCCGCGAGCACCATTGCGTCGATCGGAGGGCCTCGTAGATCCAACCCCGTTCGTAGGCCCGGGCGAGGGTCCACCAGGCCGCCTCGATGAACTCGTTCTTGATCGTCATGTATGGGCGGTCCCAGTCCATCCAGACGCCGAGGGCATTGAACTGGTCCGTCATCTTGTTCAAGAGGTCGAGGGCGAAGGTCCGGCAGGTGTCCACGAACTTCGCGATCCCGAGGTCCTCGATCTCCTTTTTGTTCGTGATTCCAAGGGTCTTCTCGACCTGGACCTCGATGGGGAGGCCGTGCATGTCGTAACCGGGCTGGTCCCGCACGCGGAACCCGCGCATCCGGCGGTAGCGGAGGATCGCGTCCTTGATCGACTTGTTGAGCACCTGGCCGAGATGGATGGAGCCCGTCGTATACGGCGGGCCGTCGCCGAAGTAGAAGTCTTCTCCCTTCTCCCGTGCGGCGACCGTCTTCGCGTAGACCTTCGCGCGGTTCCAGAACTCTTGGACCTGACTCTCCACCTCGAGTGGAGCATACGCTTTCTCCGCCTGCTTGATCATCGCAGCCCCCGTCCGGGGAATTCGGACCGTCGCGTGGCTTCTTCCTCGCCCGCGGCAGCACCCCACCCATCCGGCAGGCCGTATTAAAATGTGCGGAGCCCGTTCCACTCCGAGTCGGCGAGGAGCCGCAACCCGGTAGGGCCGGGAGCGAGATTTGAACTCGCGTCAAGGGATCCACAGTCCCCTAGCATAAACCAGGCTAGCCCATCCCGGCCGCGGGGCGTCAGAATCAGCGGGAGGGATATAGGGTTTTTGAACTCCAAGTGGGACGGAAATGCTCGGGCATCTCATTCCTCAAGAGGTCGGGACCGCCCGAATCTTCGACCGAAGCCGGATTTCCGAGGGACCGAGCCTCTCGATCCTGCCACCCGCGCCCATGGTGGCCACGGCACTCGTGTGGGACCGAGGAAGATCATGCGCAGCCCGGAGTCCCTCTTCCGAGATGGAAGGCACGTTGTACGGACAGAGAATCCGCGCAGCTCCTCTTCCTTCGTGGATGTCCCGTTCCACGTGTTCGCATAGCGGGACGTCCCCGCGTTCGGCGCATACAGCGCCAATGCGCTCCACGACAGAAAGTCCAGGACGCCCTTCCTCGGTCGCTCGGGACGCCAAGACCTCCAGGAGGGAGTGAATCGTCTCGTGGTCCGACGGGCCGCCGGGCATCCAGGTCTCGACGTCGACCAGGACGAGCTTGCTGTACACAGTCAGGGGGTCCACGCCGAGCGGCCGCCGCTCAAGGAGGTCCGTGAGCCCCTGCATCTCCTCCCCCGGAACCGCCACCGCGACCAGGTCGTCCCGGGCTATGGCGTTCCGCAGGAAGGCTTCGAGGGCATCGTAGGTCTGGGCCACATCGTCGCTCAGAAAGAGGACGTGATCTCCTGCGCTCGGTTTCTCGATGAAGGAACCGGCGTCCGAGGGTTCAAACCTAATGCTGCAACCCCTGTTGTCCGGTTCGCGTGCGACCGGGAACGAAAAGGGTCTGGTCGGTGACGTCCATTCGCCGTGTATTCATAGGGCAGGCCAAAGGAAGCGTCAATGCTTTCCACCGGTGGGTGTCTGGCGCCAGCCCAGTAGGGGCTATTTGAAGGCCCCGTATTCAATAATCCGGCCTGATTCCACCCACCCGAGGACATTATTAGGTCGGGGTGGACGAAAGCGGCGGAGCCGCGTTACATCCACTGCGTCGCCGCAAATCGCGATAGGTCTTCCGTCCCCCACACCACCTTGTCCGTCGCGACGCGATTGCACGGGTCAGGGCATAACCCGAAAGGGCGCGTGGGCTCTACACTTTCCGACTTTCGCCAGGTGAATGGTTTCATCTTCGGCTCAGTTCCTGGATTGGCGCTGTCGATGATGCACGACGGCCTGCCGAGGTGATCAATGGGTTTTGGACATAAGCGGCGATGACCTTCATCTCCTTCCGATCGACCGGTCGTGGGATTGCAGGGCGCGGGCGAACGTCGAGCCGCCCGCCAGGAGGAACGCGACGACGAGCAGGACCACGCCCCCGAGCATGACGAGCGTGAGAAGGACCATCCATCCGGGGACCAAGAGGATGACGAGGCCTCCACCGAAGAGGGCTACGAGGCCTGCCGCGCCCATCAGGAGACTCGTCCTCCGACGCCTCTCGCGGGCTTCCTGTTCCTCACGGCTCCTAGGGCGCGCGGTTTCCCCGGCCACGTCCCTCATTCCGAATCCGGCTACTTGATGGCTGCGTCTAAGGGGGGCAGCTGCACAAACGTTTTGTACAAAGCCAGCTCCTGGAAATCCTTGTACAAAAGCCTCCGTTCTCCAAGTTTACATTGTAACGGCAAACGTGGGGGGTTCGAATCGTTGCGTAACGCGACTTTGTCCGATGACCACAAAGGTCACGTCGGCGCTTGCCGCCTACTTCTCAAGTTTATCGCGGGCGTAGCCGCTAAGAGCCCTCTGGAGGGCGTCGATTATCGGAGTTAACCTGCTTGGCCTCACGAGCTTCGGCGGCATGGGCGGAATCCGTGAGCCCGAGAGCTTCGCCACGCGGCTCAGTATCGCTAAAAGGTCCTTCTCGCGAGAGTTCAAGCTCGATTCCAGCTTCTTCACCGCGTTTTGGATTCTCCGGGAGATTTCGTACTGACGCAGGGAATCTCCATGACCTAGGGAATCATGGAGAATCGCCTTCTGTAGCTCGCCGAGGGAGTCGAAGACTTTTTGCCACGCTTTGTGGTCATTCTTCAGATTGGCGAGGAAGCGGTCTGCCTCGGGCCGGACTTCATTTTCGGTGGCGGCAAGAACGAGGCCAATCCAGTTGAACATCCCTATCTTACTTCCGACTTCTTCAACTATATCGTAGTGCAACGCGAGGAAGACTGATTCCGTGATGGCAAACTGACTGGTCACCTCCAAAAATTCAGGCACCTTCATGGCAAGCTGACGGGTCAACTCCAATAATTCAGGCACCTTGGGAGGCGATGTGGGCTCGGGCAAATTTCCCGCGCGATGCAAGGTGACTGACATAGATAAGCCATGGGGGGGAATGCCGCTCGCCGGGTTCGCTTGGCGGTCTTGGAATCGGTCGAGCAAGGCCGACTTGGAGCAATAGCAGAGAGCACACTCATGCTCGAAACGCGTGGTTTCGAAACCGTTGCTAGGGAGGAAACTCTTTGGCTGTTCCCGTTCTAGTAGGTTGAGGAGGAAGGGATGGTCCGGGTAGAGCGCGCCAACGAGCCCAGCCCCAGCGACAGGTACCTCATCCGTTTCCGCGGAAGAGAGTGGTACCTCTCGGAGCTGTCGTTCGACTTGGAATCGGAGCTCCGGGAGCGATTTGAGCAAGTTTCCCCCGAGGAAATCGTCGAAATTAGACCACCGAATTCGCATCAGGTACTCTTCTTGGCGGTAAACGAGCTCGACAAGTTGGTGTGGGAGTAACTAGGGGAAGTCCTAGGATTCTTTTGTGTACTCGCTCGCTACATCAGAAACGTTTAGTATCCTCCCCCGGATGGACCGCGGTCGATGGCCGGCAAGCGGGATCTCCTTTCCATGCTCGACGTGGAGAGGGACCTCGTCGGCCTTCTCGAGCTCGCGGGAAACATCAAGAACCGGACGAAGGCGGGCGAGCCCTACGAACCCCTCCGGGGCCGCAGCCTCGCGATGATCTTCGAGAAGGCCTCCACCCGGACCCGCGTCTCCTTCGAGGTCGGCATGACGCAGCTCGGGGGCCACGCGCTGTTCCTCAGCCCGAACGACCTCCAAATCGGCCGGGGCGAGACGATCGCGGACACGGCCCGCGTCCTGAGCCGATACGTGGACGGCATCATGTACCGGGCCTTCAAGCACGAGAACGTCCGGACGCTCGCGGAGAACTCGAGCGTGCCCGTGATCAACGGCCTCGACGACCGGGAACATCCGTGCCAGATCATCGCGGACCTGTTCACGATCCTGGAGAAGAAGGGGCGTTTGAAGGGCCGCCGTCTCGCCTACGTCGGAGACGGGAACAACGTCTGCAATTCCCTCCTCCTCGGCTGCGCGATCGTCGGCGCGCACATGACCGTGGCGTCCCCGCCCGGGCACGAGCCTGACGCGAAACTGCTCGCCGAGGCCCGACGAATCGGCAAGGAGACGGGCTCGACCGTCGACGTGGTCGCAGATCCGGCGGCCGGTGTGCGCGGCGCGGATGTCGTCTATACGGACGTCTGGGTGTCCATGGGACAGGAGAAGGAAAGGGAGGAGCGGGAGGCGCTGTTCCGGCCCTACCAGGTGAACGGGAAACTCCTCGCCCTCGCCAAGCCCGATGCGCTCGTCATGCACTGCCTCCCCGCCCATCGGGGATTGGAGATCACGGATGACGTGATCGACGGACCCCAGTCCATCGTGTTTGACCAAGCGGAGAATCGCCTCCACGCGCAGAAGGCGATCCTCGCCCGCTTCCTCGCGGGAGTCTGAGGCCTTTCACGAATCCGTATATACGGACCGTCCCTTGCCGCGCCGATGCGCGGCGCGCGCCGCTGGCTCCGCCTCCTGGCCGGCCTCCTGGTCTTGATCGGACTCGGGGCCGTAATCGCGGAGCCTCGCGTGGCGGTCGCGGCCCTCCAGCTGCCCGTGCTCGCCATCTTTTCCACCGTCCGAATGGTAGTCGCCTTCCTCCTTGCCCTCGTCTTCGCGATTTCGTACGGGTACGCCGCGGCGACCCGGCAGAAGGCGGCGGTCTTCCTCCTGCCCCTCCTGGACATCCTCCAGTCCATCCCCATCCTCGGCTTCTTCCCCCCCACCCTGATCTTCGTCGACACGACGTTCCACAGACATCCCCTGGGCATCGAACTCGCCGTCGTCTTCCTGATTTTCACGAGCATGGCCTGGAACATGGCGTTCGGGGTGTACGAGTCCCTCACGACGATTCCCCAGGACCTCGAGGCCGCGGCGGCGGCGTTCGGGGTGCGTGGCTGGCTCCGGTTCCGACACCTCGCCTTCCCCGCCGCGATCCCGAAACTCGTCTACAACTCCGTCCTTTCGTGGACGAACGGCTGGTTCTTCCTAGTCGCGAGCGAGATCTTCACGGCCGGGGGCACGACGTTCCAGCGCCCAGGGTTAGGAGCGTACATCGCGAATGCGGGTCAGACCGGAGATACGGCCGCGATTGCCGCCGGGATCGCGGCCCTCGCCGTCGTCGTCCTGGCCCTCGACATCTTTCTCTGGAGGCCCCTCAGCGTCTGGTCGGAACGGTTCCGGATGGAAGTCGCGTCCGGCCGTGAGGTCCCGCGCGTCCCGGGTCCCTATGAGCGATTCCGCTGGATCCCGCGGCTCCCAAGGGCCCGTCGTCAGGCCGCATTGTGGGTCCGGCCGGTCGTGGCCCGGTACGCTCGTGTCTCCGCGCGGCTGGAACGGACCTACACGGCCCACCCGAAAGTCCTTCGGGAAATTCGCCGAATCGATTACTTTCTATTCCTCGTCGTCTTCACGATCGTCGTCTCGACGGGACTTGTCGGCCTGGGCGGGATGTTCTTGCGACCGCTGCCCTCCAGTGCGAACCTCCTTCCGACCGCTGCAGCCCTCTCTTTCGTCCGACTGCTCGCGGCGTACGTGATCGCGCTCGCCTGGACGATTCCGATCGCCGTCTTCCTGGGGGAAAGCGAGAGGGCGTCCCGCATCCTGGCCCCGGTCCTCGAGGTGTTCGCCTCCCTCCCCGCGACCGCGCTGCTGCCGGTCATCGTCGGCTTCGCCATCCTCGTCGCGGGGTCATTTGAGGCGGCCGGGCTCGCGGCGATCCTGATCGCGCTGTTCAGCATGCAGTGGTACCTGCTGTTCAACCTCATCGCGGGCGTCCGGGCGATCCCCGCAGACCTCAAGGATGCGGCGCGGTCCTTCGGGGTCCGTGGCCTCACGTATTGGAAGAGAGTCCGAATCCCCGCCATCATGCCGTCTCTCCTGACGGGGAGCATCACGGCGTGGGGCGCGGGCTGGAATGCGGTGATCGTCTCGGAGTACATCCTGTATGCGGGGAAACCGTACGAGGTCTTGGGCCTCGGCTCCCTGTTGAACCACGCGACGTTCCCGTTCCCGAACAACGACCTCCTGATCCTGACAATCCTGACGATGATCGTCGTCGTCCTGTCGATGAACAAGCTGTTGTGGCGTCCCCTCTCCAAGCGCGCGTCTCGCCGCTACCGGCTGGAGGTCTGAGACGATGGAGAAAGCCCTCCTGGAGGTGAAGGACGTCACGAAGTCCTATTTCGAGAACGGCAAGGAGTTCAAGGTGCTCGAGACGATCCGATTCGAGCTCACGGCGCGGGACTTCGTCTGCGTCGTCGGGCCCTCCGGGTGCGGGAAGTCCACCCTGTTGCGGATCATCGTCGGCCTGGAGCCGCCGACCTCCGGGGCCGTCCTGTTCGAAGGACAGCCGATCCGGGCGGACAACCCGCAGGTCGCGATGGTGTTCCAGTCCTTCGCCCTGTTCCCCTGGCTCACGGTCGAGCAGAACGTGCAGCTCGGGCTCGAGGCGAAGGGGACGCCTCCCGAGGCGCGCCATGCGATCGCCCGGAAGTTCATCGAGGCCGTGGGCCTGACGGGGTTCGAGGAGGCGTACCCCCGCGAGCTCAGCGGCGGGATGAAGCAGCGCGTGGGGATCGCGAGGGCCCTAGCGATCGAACCCCTGCT
>DASQXV010000156.1:0-4104 GCA_035639595.1 Thermoplasmata archaeon
CGCCTCCGGGTTTCCATGACGTCCGCCGCAGAAGGCGTTCATCATCGGGCCTGTCTTCCGGCCGGACGCGATCAGCTGGAAGTCCTTGCCCCAGTTCCATCAGATCGAGGGCGTCGTCATGGAGGAGGGCTGCAACCTCGCGCAGCTGATCGGGACGATCGAGGAGTTCTACCGGCGGCTCGGATTCACGCGGGCCAAGTTCCGTCCCGGCTACTTCCCGTACACGGAGCCGAGCATGGAGCCCGAGGTCCTGATGCCGGACGGGGAGTGGATGGAGCTCGGGGGGAGCGGCATTTTCCGCCCCGAGGTCACGGCCCCGCTCGGGCTACGGGCCCCGGTCCTTGCGTGGGGGCTCGGGCTGGAACGCCTCGTCATGGCGATCGAAGGGATCTCGGACATCCGCGAGCTGTACCTGAGCGACCTCGACTGGCTCCGGGACCACCGGGCCATCCTGTGAACCATCGGACATCTGGATTGAGAATGCGACGGGAATCTTTATCCTCCCCCGGCCACTCTGCGCCTCCGGGTTTCCATGACCTCCGCCGCCGAAGCCGACATCTCCGCGGGCGAGCAGGCCCTCGGCCAACTTGACTACGATGCCGCCTACAAGGCGTTCGACAAGGCGACGAAGGCGGATCCGAGCAATGCGGTCGCGTTCTTCGGCAAGGCCGAGGCGGCCCTCGGCGTCCCCAAGGTCGAGGCGGAGGAGATCCTCGCCCTGTACAAGAAGGCGATCGAGTTGGACGGCGAGAACCCGCAGTATCGCGACGCCCTGGCGTCCTTCTGCGTCGACCTCGGTCGCTTCAACGAGGCGGAGGAGCAGTACAACGCCGCGGCGAAGCTGGACGACGAGAACGCCCCTTTCTACTGGTCCGAATTCGCGATCCAGTATGCGAGGAAGGCGCCCGTGGTCATGGAACAATTCCTCGACGACAAGACACGGGACATGATCCGACAGAAGGCCCTAATGTACGCGCTCAGGGCCCTCGGCATGGAGAAGGACGACGCGAAGCGCCTCCTCTGAGACGTCGGCCTAATCCCGGACCCCCGGCCGCGGGCCTCGCCGCCCGGCGCGGCAGTCCGCGCACGTGCTTCCGACGAGGTGATCGTCGCACGCGGGTCGACCGCAGTTGCGGCAGACCAGGAGCGTCGGTTTGTGGCAGATGTGGCAGAGGACCGCCACCGCCATGGTGCCAAGTAGGCCGGCCGAGACCATCAGGCTTTGCTGTCCGCCGGAACGCCCGAGCTCCCCGGGAGGTAACGTTGTTGTCCGTGGCCGCGTGGTCGCGGCGATGCCTCACGATGCCCTGAGCTCGCCGAACGTCGTCGATCGCTCCGCGAACGCATTGTGCTTGTGGATGGATTCCTCGGCCTCCGACTTCACTCGGATCCAGGTTGCGTCGGGCATTTTCGGGTAACGCTTTGCAAGGCGCTCGAGGAGGTCCCGCACGACATCCTCCACGAATTTCGGGTTCCGGTGGGCCATCTCGACGAGGCGGCCCTCGTCCGGCCGCTTGAGGAGTCCGAAGGTCGGGGCGGAGAGGGATTCCTCCGCGATGTCGATGAGGTCGTCCGCCTCGACATCGAAGTTCGGCGGCTCCTGGAGGATGACTGTCGTGCGGTTCCGCTGGTTGTGGGTGATGATCGGGATTCCCTCCGGCCACTTCGCGATCTCCGGGTGTTCCTTCAGGAGATCGTCGCGGACCGTCTCCATCGCGCACGGGCACGCCGTCATCCCGACGACCTCGACGCCGATCGACCGTTCCACGTCCCGCGCCCCGCGCCGCGCGTTCGCCCGCGCGACGAGCTTGTACGGCTCCAAGGAGGTCGTGCCCCAGGGAGACGCTCGCTCGAGGAAGTAGTCCGCGCTCGCCCATACCTCGGACGTGGTCGCGTAATCGTGTCGCTTGAGGAGGGACCGGGCGATCGTCTCCGCCAGCTCTTCGAGGCTGGCGACCGGCTCGCGCACGGACCGGTCCACCTCCTCGTTGATTGCCTCGAGGTTCCTCGACAGATGGGAACCTTTCTGGCCCGGCGGAAGGTCGACGAAGACGTCGAGGCGCGTCGTGAGGGTGACCGAACGGTTCGGGCGTCTCACTTGGACCAGCTTCAGGACGCCGGTCACGCCGACCTTATTCAGCCGGAACGAATTCGGGACCCGCTCACCTTGGACATCCTTGGGAATGGGAACAACCCGCGGTGCCCCAGGATGCCGTCGGCTTAAAAGTTGCCGTCGTTAGACCCGAAGGGTCTTCCACTTCCCGCGGCGGAAGTGGGTCGTGATCACCGCCGTCCGGTAGTAGTATTCGACCACCAGGGGGATCCAAACGCCCACGACCCCCCAGCCGAGGACGAAGGCTAGGAGGAGGCCCAAGGGCAGCCGCACGAGGTACATCCCGCTCAGGGACGTGACCAGGGGGAAGCGGGTGTCCCCGGCCCCGCGGAGCGCGCCGTCGATCGCGAAGAAGATCCCGACCCCGGGGATGCTGACCGCATGGATCCGGATGAACAGGATCGCGTACGCGACGACGACCGGATCGCCGATGAAGGCCCGCGCGATGGGCTCCGCGAACACGAAAATCCCGAGGGCGATCGCGCCCATGACCGCGACGGAGAACTTCGCGGCCTCCCAGCCGCTCTTCTCCGCGTGGTCCGGGTCCCTCGCCCCAAGGTCCTGGCCCACGAGGGCCGTCGCGGCGATCGCGAAGCCGAATCCGGGCATGAAGGCGAAGCTCTGGATCCGCAGGCCGATCTGGTGGGCCGCGAGGATGTCCGTCCCGAAGACGACGACCATCCCGACCCACAGGAGGAACGCGACCTGGAGGAGGATCTGCTCGAGGGCCGCGGGCCAGCCGATCCGGAAAATCCGGCGCACGGTCTCCATGTGGATCCAGTCGCCGGAGAGGTGGAGCGTGAGCCGGTGGTTCCCTCGGACGAAGAGGGCGAGGAGGACGAGGGCCCCGACGACGTACGAGATGGACGTGCCGATCGCGGCACCCGGCACGCCGAGCCGCGGCACGACCGGGTTCCCATAGATCAGGTTCACGTTGATCCCGAAGTTCACGACGTTCACGAGGACCCCGATCCAGAGGGGCGTCACCGTGTCGCCCGCCCCCCGCAGGGCCGCGCTCCCCAGGAACCCGATGAACTGGAAGAACACGACGAGGGAGATGATCCGGATGTAGGCGCCCCCGAGGGCGACGACGTCGGGCTCCGCCCCGAAGGCCTGGAGCATGGGTTCCGCGAACAGGAGTCCGAAGAGGGTGAGGGGGATCGAGAGGAAGGCCCCGAGGACGAGGCTCTGCTTGAGGACGTGATCCGCCAGGCCAAAGTCCTTCGCGCCGATCGCGCGCGCGACGAGGGCGATCGTGCCCGCGGAGACGCTGATCATGACGCTGAAGAAGAGGAAGATGAACTGGGCCCCGAATCCGACCGCGCCCACCGCGGCGTCCGACTCCGCGCCGAGGTGCCCCACCATGATTAGGTCGACCGTCGTCGTCAGGGTCTGGAGCAGGTTCGCGACCATGACGGGCCAGGCGAGGCGGAAGACGGAGGTCCGCACGAGGTCCGCGGGCGCATCCGCCGTGGCCCCGGCCATGCGCGCCTCGATTCGCCGGCGGTTCTTATGCCCTTGGCTTCGAATCCTCGCCGATGACCTGGACGATCACCTCGCGGCGTCGCGGCTTGTTGTCCAGCTCGAGGAACACGACCTGCTGCCACGTGCCCAAGGCGGCCCGACCGTCCACGATCGGGATCGTGAGGCTCGGCCCGAGGAAGGTCGCCCGCACGTGGCTGTGCCCGTTCCCGTCGTGCCACCGCCGTTCATGGCCGTAATCGATCCCCTCCGGGAACAGACGTTCCGCGGCGTTCGGGATGTCCTCCTCCATCAGCCCTGGCTCGAACTCGTTCGTCACGATCGCGCTCGTGCTCGAAGGGGTGAAGACGCAGGCGAGGCCATCGCTCACGCCGGACCTCGCGATTGCCGCCGCCACTTCGTCCGTGATGTCGAAGGCCTGGGTCCGGCCGCGGGTCTCCAGGCGGACGGTGCTTCGGAAGGCGACCATGTCCCCGGAACGGCTTCCGGATGAAGAACGTTGCAGCGCC
>DASQXV010000157.1:0-10963 GCA_035639595.1 Thermoplasmata archaeon
CCTCCTGCGGGATGCCGGATTCGTCGGGGGACCATTCCTTCAGGCACCGCCGTTGTGCGGTGGATCGATGGAACGCTTCGGCCAAGACTGCCGCGCTTTCCATGCTCCGACGGAGAGGGCTCGCGAAGATCGCCGTCGGCGGTTCGGCCGGCCAATGCCGCGCGAGGGCCCGCATCTGTTCCCGCCCTCGGGAGGACAGGGGAGCGCGATCGAAATTCGACGTGTCCGCGGGCCTTACGATTTCGCCGTGGCGCACGAGGACGAGGGAGGCCCTCACGCTCAAGCTCCTCCGGAGACGATGCGGACCACCCGGATCCTCTCCGCATCGACGAGGGCCCCGTCCGCGGGAATCGGGAGATCCCCTCGGATCAGGACGTAGGCATCGGGCGCGAGCCGCAGGGCCCGCAGGAGGTCGAGTCCCGTGGAGTCAGGTTCGAGGTCCACCGATTGCTCCTTGCGGCTTGGAAGGATTTCCGCGACGATTCGCATCGCCCGAGTCGAGGGCCATGGCCGACTTAAGCGTTTTCTCCTGAACCCACGTGACGGAATGCTTATCCGAGTCTTCGCCCACTTAAGGACGCGTTGCCCAGGTCGCCTAGTCCGGTAGGGCGGCGGTCTCGAAAACCGCTGGGTTACCCCTCGCAGGTTCAAATCCTGCCCTGGGCGCTCCCTCCATACAGGCTCCCGAAAATTTCACGTCGTCCGATTTCGTGCCCGTTCCGCTCATCCTCGATGGGCATGGAGCGGTGGCAGAGGTTGCAGTACCGGCCACTTTGATGCCCGCTGCTTCGAGGTCGCGTCGACGGTCACGGGTCATGTGAGTGCCCAGGGTGGGCATTTCTTGAGGATGGGCCCTGGAGACCCGTGGGAAATCGAATGACCCAGGGGGCCGATCCCGACCCGCGCGAGCCCGGTGCTACGGTCCCTTATCGTTGCTACCAACACAATTCTGGAGGCCGTCCTCCTTCACGAAACCGACCGACAGCTTTCAATCCTCACGTGCCCATCCGACTTTCGTCAGATGTGATCAATGAACTTGGCGACCCCTGAGAAACTCTTCGCCTACATGATGGTCAGGGCCAACCAGGCAAAGACAAAGGAAGGCGATTTCTGCCGGCGCTTCAGCTGTTCGCACCCTCGTAAATCCCACAGGGGGGAACCGGACCCTGCGAGTTCGCGATAGTGTGCGTCTGTTACGCATACCTCGGCCAGTCAGTGGCCCCATAGGGTGTCGGCACGAGCACCCGCGCGAAGTCCACTCAACAGCGAGCTACTCCGAAGCCTCGCCGAGGTGCGCGTCGAACCACCGCAAGTAGGCCTGCAGGCGAGCAATCCGGTGCTTCGGTTTTCCCGCCCGGGAAAGGTCGTGGTTCTCCTTCGGGAACAAGACCATCTCCGCCTCTTTGCCATAGTACTTGAGGGCGGTGAAGAACTGGATCGCCTCGACGTGCCAGCAGCGGTAGTCCTCGAAGGAGTGAACGAGTAGGAGCGGCGTGATGACGTCCTTCACATACCTAAGTGGAGACTTCGCCAACGTCGTCTGCTCGTCGTCCCACGGATCGACCCCGATCTGGTCGCGCCCGAAGTACGGCCCGATGTCGCTCGTTCCCCAGAAAGTCCACCAGCTCGATATCGAGCGATCCGTAACCGCCGCCTTGAACCGATTCGTCTGGGTGACGACCCAGTTCGTCATGAAGCCGCCGTAGGATCCTCCCGCGACCGCGAGCCGGTGGCCGTCCACGAACGGATACGTCGCGATCGCGTGGTCCACGGCTTCCATGAGGTCCAGGTAGTCCCGTTCTCCGTAGTGGCCTCGGATGTCCGCGAAGGCCTCGGAGTATCCGTCGCTGCCGCGGGGGTTCACGTACAGGACCGCGTACCCTTTCCCCGCGAACACCTGGAACTCGTGGACGTAGCCCGACCCGAAGGCTGTCTTCGGGCCGCCGTGGACGTACAGGATCGTGGGCACCTTGCCGTCCTTGGCCGGCCGGATGATCCAACCCTCGATCGTCGCCCCGTCGCTCGCCGCGAAGGTGAACCGCTCGGGCTCCCGGAGGTCCATCCGCTGCCCCACGTCCCCGTTGAAGGAGGCGAGCTTGCGGACCTCCTTGTCAACCGCGTACAGCTCGCACGGCGAGAGCCCTTCCATCGCGGTGAACACGAGGCCCTTGGGGGTCACCTGGAACGACTCCACGCTTCGGTCCCCGCCGACGACGAGTTCGGCTTGTCGACTGGCCACGTCCAGCCGGTAGAGGTGGACATCGCCGCCCTCCGCGGCGACGAAATATATCCGGTCGTCGACCCATTTTGGCTCCGAGTTCACCCCTCCCATGCGCACATCGGAATTCACCGCGTTCGAGAGGTTGCGGTCCAGGGAATCGAGCCGCTCCGGGGGTGCCCCGCCGTCCGCGTCGATGGCCCAGAGGTGGACGTGGGAGGCGAATCCGCGCGGGAAGTCGTCGCCCAGGAAACAGAGCCGCCGATCGTCGGGGGACCAGCCGACGGAGGTGATCTCCAGGGTGTGCGTCGTGAGTTGGTTCGTGGTCCCGGAGGCGACATCGAGGACGAACAGGTCTTGGATGTACGGCCGGAGGTCCTCCGTCTGCGCGACGTAGGCGACCCGCCGTCCGTCGTGCGACCAGGCCGCCTTGGTCACGTCGAATTCGCCTTGGGTGAGCGGCTTCGCCTCGTTCGACTCCAGGTCCACGACGAACACGTGCTTCCGCACGTTGTAGATGAAACCCTTGTCGTTGAACCAGAAGTTGATTCGGCGGATCGTCCGAACGTCCTCTTCGTCCTCGCCGACATTCGAGAGGAACAACGCCTGCCGTCCATCGGGAGACCAAGCCACCCCTTCGATGCCCTCCTTCCGCCGCAGGACGAGGCGGGCCTCCCCTCCGTCGACCGGGATCACGTACAGGGCGTTGCCCTTGTCGTCCTTCCCCTGGTCCCGCTTCGACGTGAACAGGATCCGCCTCCCGTCGGGGGAGACCTTGGGTGCGCCGTCCTTCCCCGCCGTCGTGAGCTGTCTCGCCTCCCCTCCGGCAAGGGCGACGATCCACAGATTTCCCTCGTATTCGTCCTTGTCCAGGAGCGCCCGGTGCGCGGAAATCGCGGCGAATGAAGCGTCGGGCGCGAGGCTCGGCTCCGAGAGGAACGTGTAGGCCGTGAGGTCCTCCGGCTCCACCGCTTTCACCATGGAATGCGACATCGAGGCGGACGATAAAACGGCTCCGGCCCCCGAATGGCGGGTCGCGCGCGGGGGGACGCCTTTCGAGGCCCTCGGGGCGGCGCATACCTCCACTTAGAGGTACGTCGCGCGGCCTCGGCCCCTTAGGACTCGAACTGGTCGCTCCCTTCCTCATAGCCCAACTCGGCGTCGAGTGCCTCCCGACTCGGGGCGCCCGCGGCCATGAGCAACGCACAGAAGCCGGTCGTGAAGATGGCCGTGACGGCGAGGAACGGCAGGACGACCAAGACGGCCGCCTGGAAGGGCGCGTATAGCAGGTACAGGTCGACCAGGACCACGGCCCCGAGGAGGAACATGATGATGGCGATGGCGACATACTGCGTCCGGCTCATCATTGCGACGTCCTCCGATGGTCGAGTATGACGCGGACCTTGAATAAGGGATTCGTCCGGAATCTCAAAGCCGAACGCCGGTCCAGGGTCCAGGAAGGGTCATCCCGAGCCGGGTCGAGGGAACCCTTATTGCCATGGTTGGCCCTGCGCGCCTCGAGCCCCCGCGACGCCAAGTCGTCGCCGGAGGATGTGAACGCATGCCTGAGACTCGAGGATCCGGAAAACCGAAGGCACTCCAGGCGAGTCGCGGGCCGCGCGCACCCGCGGGTCCCGGAACGGGTGGGGAGAACTCGTCCCGCGGGAGCCGTCGCTTGGTGGCGACACTCTTCGTGTCGCTGGATGGCGTGGTCGAATCCCCCGATAAGTGGTCGTTCCCATATTGGAACGAAGAGATTGGAAAGTTCAAGTTCGAGGAAACGTTCGCCTCCGACGCGCTCCTCCTCGGCCGGGTGACGTATGAGGGCTTCGCCGCGGCGTGGCCCGGCCGGAAGGACCCGGAAGGGTTCGCGGATCGGTTCAACGCGATGCCCAAATACGTGGCCTCGAGGACCCTGAAGAAACTCGACTGGAACAATTCCCACCTGATCGCCGGCGATCTGGCCCGAGAGGTCGCCAAGCTCAAGGGGCAGCCCGGGCGGGACATCGTGATCCACGGGTCCCCCGGCCTCATCCGCTCCCTGATGCCTCACGGCCTGATCGACGAATACCGCCTCCTCGTCTATCCAATCGTGCTGGGCCGTGGGAAACGTCTGTTCGACGAGGCGAGCCAGTCGAAACTGAAGCTCGTCGACTCCAAGGCTTTCGGGACGGGCGTCGTGAAGATGGTCTACGAGCCTGCCGATCGGGCTCGTCCGACGGGTTGATCGCGGGGAACGAAACCGACGAGCTAGCGGCGTCGACGCCGCTTGATCCGGCGGGATGGCCCCGAGCCTTTGCGGCGACGGGCCCGTCGCCGGGCGGCCCTCGTCATGCGGACTTCCCGGCGGGCCATCCGACGCGACAGGGCGGCGAGCCTATTTCAAGGATAGCGTCGGCGCGTGGGCCACGCCTCTGAAGGATCCGGTCTCCCGCGATCGACGGTCCCGCCGGCCACGACGAGAAGGGCGATTCCGTCGACGACGAGCGCGACGGAGGCGAGGAGGACGAAGGTGAGCCTGGGCTGCCCGGGCATGAGCTGGAGGAGAGGCCCTGGGAGGAGGTTCAGCCAACCGACGGCCATGAGGTAGCCTCGGGACCACGGCGGCATGGACGCCTCCGAGAGCCCGACCCCGATCTGGGAGCCCCCGTAGGCGAACAGCCCGAGGAAGAGGAACCCGAACAGGGTCGCCACGCCGAAGCCCGGGAAGACCGCGACGAGGAACGCCAGGACGACCGTGGTGAGGCCCGCGCCGGCCTCGAAGATGCCGAGCAGGGTCCGTAGGGAGGCGATTCCTCTCGCGAGTTCGCGGAGTCCGAGGAGCAACAAGGTCGCCGCCAACCAGAACTGGAGGGCGGGCACGTCGGCGTCAAGGAACCCCAGGACCGCGAAGCCGACGAGGACGGCGAAAAGGCCGAGGCCCGTCTCGAGCGTCCGCACGATGGGGAAGCCCCTGAGTCGCATGGACGGACGGAAGCCCGTGGTCGAAACCTCGCGACGCGTAGGCCGCATCGATACATGGGCTTAGTCCTTCCTCCCCGTAAACCCTAATTGCCACCAAGGCGTTGCCGAGCCCATGGCACTGGAACAGTCTTGGAGCCCCATCGCCTGGATGCGTTCGTGGGCTCCCTTCTGGTTGGCGATCGCAGCCCTCAACATCCTTGCCTACCTGCTCCTGTTTGGGTTCGAGGCGCCGGTCGTCATATCCCTGTGGCTGGTCGCGGTGGTCGGGTTATCCGTCGCCAGGGCCTTCTTCCGCAGGACCGCTCGGAGCCGACGGGAACTCGATGATGAACTCTCGAAGGCCCTCGCGGGCTGGAGAGGGTCCCTCAATCTCGCTCAACGGCTTCATGACCTCGCCCAAGGGCTTCAGGACCGCATCGACGTGCTGGAAGAGCTGTTGCTCGTCTCCGCCCGGCTCGGGCATCCCACGCTGGAACCGACGCCCCTACGCGAGATGGAGGCCCCACAAAGTGTTTCGGATTTGCGGGAGATATCCCTGAACTACACAGGCAATCTCGCTGCCGCCAATGCGCTCAAGGCGGCCGAGGTCGGAAAGTAGAGACCTATCGGTTCATTGCGCGACCTATCGGTTCAGTGATGCGGGCTTTCACGACTATGTCCAGTACCTTCACGAGTTTGAGGCTTACTTCGCGGCCCCAAAGAGGACGGTTCTCAAGCTAAGCTTGACGACCCGGATGGAGGAGCACCCGAATGCGACTCGGGTCCGTCTCTTCTACCACGCCTTCCGGGCGAAGCACCACACCCTCATCCCGCCGTCCTACATCGCCCCCAGGGCGATCGATCGCGACATCTTCCAGCGGGAGCGGCCGGTGTGACCACGCCCGGGGGAACTCGCTCAACATACCCCGCGGACGCCTTGGAGGCGCCCATGTTAGCGGACCTCCAGAACGCGTACATTCAAGCGGTGGAACGAGCGGGAGCGAGCACGGTCAACGTGGGCACGGCGCGCGGGCCCGTGGGACCGCCCTGGGGCGCCTGGCCGCGTCGCGGCTTCGGATCCGGCGTGGTCCTCGATGGGACGGGCCACATCCTGACGACCCACCATGTCGTCGACGGGGCCGAGAAGGTGATCGTGACCTTCAGCGACGGCCGGGTGTTGAGCGGCACGGTCATCGGAGGGGACGAGGAGACGGACATCGCCGTCGTCCGGGTCGAAGGCAAGGAGTTCCGGCCCGCGGACTTCGCGAATTCGGATGAGCTGAAAGTGGGCCAGCCGGTCCTCGCGATCGGGAACCCTCTCGGCCTGCCCGGCGGCCCGACCGTGACCTCGGGCGTCGTCAGCTCCCTTCGGCGGCACCTGGGCCGTGGTCCTGGGGACGGGATCCCGGTGATCCAAACGGATGCCGCCGTGAACCCGGGCAACAGCGGAGGTCCGCTCGTCGACCTCCAGGGTCGTGTCGTCGCGATTAACACAGCGACGATCCCCTACGCGGAGGGGATCGGCTTCGCGATTCCGGTCAACGCCGCCCTCGCCGCGGCCCGCGAGCTCATCGCCCACGGCCACGTCCAACGGCCGTGGCTCGGGATCGGCGGGTACGATGTGGACCGACGCCTCGCGGCCTACTACGGGATCGCGAGCCGCCATGGCGTCTTTGCCGCGGAGATCACCCCGGGCTCCCCCGCGGAAGCCGCCGGACTCCAGGTCGGGGACGTGATCACCTCCCTCGGAGGCAAACCCCTCACCGGCGTCGCAGACCTCGTCGAAGCGTTGCGGGAGCGGGCGATCGGCGACTCGATGGACATCGAGGCGGAACGCCGGGGACAACGGGTCAAGGCGAAGGCGACCCTTGGAGCTCGGCCGTGGTAAGGACTGCGACAGGTTGAAGGAAAGGGCCACGATGGGCGAGCCGTGATGCGCCCTTCGCATCCGGAGAGGTGCCCGCGGTGCGGCAAGCCGACGTGGAACTGGCGTTATCTGTCCGCCCGGATTTGGATCGAGTGCGAGCACTGCGGGTTCAAGGACAGCGTGAGCAACACGCCCGTCAGCGGCGCCAACACGGACAGCACGACCCGCAAGTCGTCCCTCGCCCGCACTTGATCCGACGGGGCGGGCCCAAGGAACCCTGATATAGGGAGAGGCCGGTGGCGCGTCGTGGGCCCGGCGGAGATCGCCTTCCAGGTTTTCTTCCCGGATTTCCTCTGGGTCGTCTTCTTCCTGTGCGCGCTCGCGGTCGTCGCTTTGATCCTCGGTGGGGTCTGGATGTATCGGGATGCCCAGAGTCGGCACATGGACGCGACGGTCTGGCTCATCCTGCTCATCGTGGCGACCATCTTCGGGAGCCTGATTGGGTTCCTCGTCGTCCTGTTGATCTACGTCGTCGCCCGCGGGGACCATCCCGTCGGGGGCGCCATGCCCTACGGGTACGGATACGGGCCTCCCGGCATCCCTCCGGGAACCCCTCCGCCCGCAGGAGCCCCGGCCGCCCCCGCCGTGTGCCCCGCGTGCGGGAACCCCATGATCTGGTATCCACAATACGCCCGGTGGTACTGCCCGACCTGCGCCCAGTACCGTTGAACACGGACCGGGGACCAGCCCGCGGCGGACCCAAATCCGCACGGTGGCGCCGTGACGCTTACACCGGATAGGCGAACGTCAGGTAGAGGACGATCGCGGACGCGAGGATGCACAGCAGGACGACGACCATCGGCGGGACCTTGAGGGCCTTCTCGTCCTCCTGGTCAAAATATCGGATGAGCCCGGCCGCGGAATGGAACCCGGAGTCCCGGTCTCTCGCCATGGGGGTCCGGCGGACCCATGGACGGTCCTTCGTAAAAACATTTTCCGTCCGCCGGTCCCACGACGGGCCCTCGGAAGCACCTTAATAGGCTGGCGTTGGAATGGCCCCGAGTCCATCGGCGGGCGTCATGGTCGACACCGGCGTCGTGCACATCGGGAAGAAGCCGACGATGAACTACGTGCTCGCGGTCGTGACCCACTTCAACAGCGGATCCCGCGAGGTCGTGCTCAAGGCGACCGGCCGCTCGATCTCGCGGGCCGCGGACGTCGCCGAGATTGTCCGGGGCCGCTTCATCGCGGACGCCGAGGTGCGGGACGTTCGAATCGGGACGGAGAAGATCCAATCCGAGGACGGACGCGCGACGAGCGTGAGCACGATCGAGATCGTGCTGTCGAAGTAGCCAGGCGCAAAGGGTTTAACAAATCACGGGCTAGCCCGATGCGATGGAACCCGTCGCCGCCCTCGTGCTGTTGGCCGTCGCGGCGCTGCTGGCGGGGATCGCGGGTTCCTATCTTGGGATCGGGGGAGGCATCTTCTTGGTCCCGTTCATGGCGCTCGTCCTCCAGGCCTCGATCAAGGTCGCGATCGCCACGAGCCTGATCGGCGTCATCGCGACGTCTTCCGGCGCGGCCTCCGTGTACGTCCGCGATCACCTCACGAACCTCCGGCTCGCGATGTTCCTCGAGGTCGCGACGACCATGGGCGCGATCGCGGGCGCGGTCTTCGGCCTGCTCATACCCGGGTTCTACTTGTACATCGCCTTCGGGGTCGTCGTCCTGTATACCGCATCGACGATGGTCCGGGTCCGGGAGACGGCGAGGCAGAGGGCGTACCAGGCGGGCGAGGAGTCCCGGCTCGTCCAGCGGTTGGGCCTCAGCAGCGTCTACTTCGATCAGGAGGACCAGGGCGTCTACCGGTACCGGGTCGAACGCCCGGTCACGGGCTTCGGCATCTCCGCCGCCGCGGGGGTCCTCTCCGGCCTCCTGGGTGTCGGAGGCGGCTTCATCAAAGTCCCCGCGATGAACCTCCTGATGCGGGTCCCGATGAAGGCCGCGGTCGCCACGAGCAACTTCATGATCGGGGTCACGGCCGCGGCGAGCGCGTTCATCTACTATTCCGAGGGCCTCGTGAATCCGGCTTTCGCGGCGATGGTCATCATTGGCGTGTTCACGGGGACCCATTTCGGGACCCGCTGGATGGCGCGCGCGAAGGCGGCGAACGTCCGGTTCGCCTTCGCCGTCTGCCTGGTGGGCCTGGGCCTCGCGATGCTCGCCCGGCTGGCCTTCCCGGGGGTCCCGATATGATCGCCGCCCGAGGCGGGTTCCGGATCGTGCAGCACCGGATCGCGACCCTCCGGCGGGCGGTCACGGCGGAGGTCGAGGACCGAAATCGGCTCATCTACCACATCCTCCGAGGCGGCGTCGTCCTCTCCGTCGCGGTCCTCATCTTCGGGTTCGTCCTGGTCGCGGCGACCGGGGCCGCCCCCACGGACAAGTCGCTCTCTCCCCGCATGCTCTTTGGAGAGCTGTATCGTTTCACGCCGGACGGATACCTCAGCCTCGGCGTGCTCGTCCTCATCTTCACCCCGGTCGCCCGCGTCTTCCTCAGCTTCGTCTCCTTCCTCGACGAGCGCGACTCGAAGTATGCCCTCATGACCGCGATCGTATTCGTGAATTTGTTATCGAGCCTGCTCGTCCTCGCGTGAAACTTTAAGCCTGCGCCTCGATGGGGACGCGTGGACGAGGTCCTTGCGGCCGCCCGCGGGGTGGATTGGTCCCGCCTCAGAGAGCGGACGCTCTGCGACGCCTGCCTCGGCCGGCTCTTCGGCAAGGTGGCCCACGGGTACACGAATGAGGCGCGGGGCCGGTCGATCCGCTCTGAGACGGGGCTCCCGCCGGGTCCCTGCTGGCTCTGTGGGGGCCTCACCCGCCGGATTCCTGGCCTCGCCGAGCTGGTCATCCGACACCTCGAGCCCTGGGAATTCGACTCCTTCGCGATCGGTTCGAGGATCGATTCCGAGACCGCGGCCCGCGAAGAGTCGCTCTGGTGCGAGCTGGCCGTCCGCGCCCCGGAGCCGATCAAGGCCGAGTTGAACCGCGAGGTGGGGAAGGCCGTGTCCGAGCGCCTCGGGAAGGAGCCGGACCTGGTCCATCCGGACATCGTCGCCGTCCTCGACCCCCTCTTCGACCACGTCGACCTCCAAGTGAACCCCCTGTACCTGCGGGGCCGGTACCGGAAGTTGGTCCGCGGCGTTCCTCAGACCCGGTGGCCCTGCCGCCGCTGCATGGGGAAGGGATGCAGCCGCTGCGGGGGGACCGGGAAGATGTACCCGACGAGCGTCGAGGAGGTCATCGCCTCGGAGGTCATGCGGGAATCCGGAGGCCATGGCCACGCGCTGCATGGGATGGGCCGCGAGGACGTCGATGCGCGGATGCTCGGTCGAGGTCGGCCCTTCATCCTCGAGGTAAAAGAGCCGAGGCGGCGGCACATCGACCTCGCCGTTGCGGTCAGTCGGATCAACGCATCGGGAATCGTCGAGGTGGATGCCCTCGGCCCCGCGACCGCGGGGGACGTCGTCCCCCTGAAGGAGGATCGGGCGGCGAAGACCTACCGCATCCTGATGCGGACGTCTCCTCCCGTGGACGACGCAAAGCTTAAGAGCGTCCTTCCGGCTCTCCTGGGGGAGCCGATCGCACAGCGCACCCCCGAACGGGTCGTTCACCGGCGCGCGGATACCATACGGCATCGACGGATCCTCTCCGCGGACGTCCGCGGAGTCGAAGGGGACCGGGCGGAGTTGCAGGTGACCGCGGAGGCGGGGACCTACGTGAAAGAGTGGGTCCACGGGGACGGAGGCCGCACGAGGCCGTCCCTCGCCGAACGACTGGGCTCGGGGTGCGAGGTCCTCGAGCTCGACGTCCTCGACGTGCACGACGAACGGTGAAGGCGATGGTGAAGGCCTCGAAGGGGATCATGGAGAAGA
>DASQXV010000158.1:0-16471 GCA_035639595.1 Thermoplasmata archaeon
CGGACCGGCTGGAACAATCCCTCGCCGCGGTCCCGGGGGTCGGGAGCGTCGAGACGGTCGACGTCACCCTCGTCTAGGTGCCGATTTCACTGCCCCTTCCTCAAGACCAGGACGGGGCATTTCGCGAGCTTGACGATCCGATCCTCGACCGGACTCAGGGCGAACTTCTTTCGGCCGCCCGGCGAACTCGCGCGGATCATCAGGAGGGAGGCGTCCGCACTCTCTCGAAGGGCCTCGGATTCCCACTGGGTCGAATAGAGGACTTTCGGCTCGACCACCACGCCGTGCTCTTGCGCGCGGCCCTCGAACCGCGAGCTCTCCTGCTTGAGACGATCCGCCTCCGTCGGATCGCTCGCGAGGCTGACGACCTCAAGGGTCGCTCGATCCTCTTCCGCCGAGATCAGCGCGATGTCGTCGATCCCGTCGAGGCTCCAGATCGGGCTCGTGAGGATGACGATGCGCCTCAGGGGCCGTCGGAAGTTCTGGGTCTTGAACACGATTACGTCGCAGGGGGCGTTCTCGATCAGGTAGTCGATGTTGCTGCCGAACATGCGCGGTCCTCCCTCCACGCGCTCCCCCCTCCAGCCCATCACGAGGAGGTTCACCGCCTCCTCCCGGATCGTGTCGAGGATGATCTCGTAGACTTTGTAGCCGATCTTGACGACCGGGCGGGTGTCGACCCCGACATGTTCGCCGATCTTCGCGAGCCGTTGCAGGCCGCGGATGCGGTCATCCACGAACCGGAATCGAATCGCCTTCGGCGGCAGGTTCCGCGGGATCTCGACGACGTGGAGGAGGCTCAGTTCTCCATTCCGGGCCCGGGCGATGCGCGCGCCCAGCTCGACGAGGGTTTCGTCCTCGAATGCCCGCAACGGGATGAAGACCCTGTACCGCTCGAGTTCGACGCGATCGTCCGCCGTCGTGAGGATGTCGCGAACCTCGGTCGAGGAGGCCGAGGGGGTGCGACCCCGGAACCCGCGCGGATGGGAAATCCAGTGGTACGCGAGCCCGAGCGCGACCCACCCGGCGCCAAGGAAGGCCGCGAGTTGACCCGGGGGGATCGGCGAGCCCCCACGCGTTGGGAAGTTCCACAGGGTGGCCCCCACGGCGAGATTCAGGGCGATCGCGAACATCGGGAGAGCGGGGACGAACGGCATCCGGAACCCGGGGCCGCTCCGGCGCTCCCGTCGGCGCAGGGCGATCACGGACGCCTGGATGAATGCGAAGAGGCCGAGGAAGGCCAGGCTCGCGAGGATCGCAATCGCCGCGATCGTCAGGAAAACGAGGAACGCGGAGCCTGCGAAGGTGAAGGCAGCCGCCGCGGGAGGCACCTCGCGCCCCCGGATCCGGGTGAACATCGCGGGGAGCAGTCCGTCGCGGGCCATGCTGAACGACGTCTTGATCGCCGCGGTCAGGTTCGAGTTCAGCGCGCCGTACATGGAGAGAATCCCGATGAGCAGGAAGGCCTCCCGAGCATAGGGTTGACCCAGGAAGTATCGGATCGCGGTGAGGACCATGTCCTCCGATCCGCCGGGGCACGCCTCGCAGGCCGGCCATCCGATCAGCTTTTGCGTCGGAACGTTCCCGAGAAAGGCGATGAAGAAGCCGGCATAGACGAGGAAGGTCACCCCGAGCGCCAAGAAGACGCCGCGGGGCACGTTCGCCTCCGGCCGTTTCGTCTGGTTGGACAGCTGGGCGACGACTTCGAACCCCTGGAAGGCGAGGAACATGACGGCGGCGCCGAGGACCAACTGGAGGGGGGTCGCGCTCCCGCCGGGCGGAAGGCCCCTGGGCGGCCCGGGCTCGGGGAAGGAGGCCACGCCGATGACGACCAGCGCGACGATCAAAAGGACCTTCGCCAGCGTGAGGCGGCCGAGGGTCGCGGGCCTGAGATGGAGGTGGGCGAAGTGGAGGACGGCGGAGAGGCCGAGGACCGCGAGCGCGACGAGGACCACGATGAGCGGGTTGGGGCCGAAGAAGGACGCCTCATTGGACGGCTGGATGAGTTCCACGAGGAACACGCCGAGGCCGAGGGCGCTGAGGGCGGAGGCCGCCATGTGGCCGCCCCAGGACAGCCAGCCGCTGAGGAAGGCGCTCGGGTCCGGGAGCGCGCTGCGGACCCAAACGTAGGCCCCGCCGGCGGCATCGGGGCGACCCGACGCAAGCTCCGCGTAGCCGGCCGCCGCCAGCGCGGCGATGGCGGCCGCGAGGACCAGACTGATGAGCACCGATGGACCCGCGACCGTGTACGTCGCGCCCACGAGCAGGAAAATCGCGGCCCCGATCATCGCCCCGACGGCCGCCATCGTGATGTCGAACAGGCCGAGGTCGCGGATCACCCGCACGCGCACGGAACCCGATTCGAACGGGGAGCGGGCCACCGCACGCGGAGACGAGGTCGGCTACTTTAGGCTATGGAGGTGGAGCCCGCGGAAGAACTCGAGGTGATGTCAGAGCGCACTTTATGTGTCTGCGGACGACGCCGTCTTCGCAATCCTCTCGCCGAGGGTGTGGAAGATGGTCTCGACATTCTGGCCGTTCTTCGCGGAGCTGTAGAAGTAGGGAGCGTCGAACGCTTCGGTCGCCTGCTTGACCTGCTCCTCCCCGAACGCCGCTTGGTCCTTGAGGTCCGCCTTGTTCACGGCGAACGTCACGGGGATCTCGCCGACGGTCTTGAACACGGACTCCACCCACGAGTCCAGGTCCTCGAGGGTGTCGTACCGAGTGATGTCGGCGACCGCGAGGATCCCCTGGGCCCCATGGAAGTACGCTTCCCGCAGGAGTTCGCGGAAGCCCTTCGAGCCCATGATGTCCCAGATCGTCATGTCCATCTGGATCGGGTCGCGGCCCTTCACGGGCAAGGCGAGTTCCTTCTTCGACACCTTCGCGCCGAGGGTAACGATGTACCGGTCGTCGTACTCGTTCAAGACGTACCGCTTGATGAGGGAGGTCTTCCCGACGGCATGCTCGCCGACGAGGCAGACTTTCACTTTCATCCGACGCGGTTCCGTCATGACGCCCCGGGAGGGAGGAGGGCGAAAACCTCCCCGTGTCTATGCTATTTGCTAGGGTCTATTTAGCCGTTGCCGCACGACCACCGTCCTTGCATAACGTCGACCGCATGCAGCACGGTTGAAATAACGTCGTCCGCATTCCGCGACGTGGATGCATTCGCCGCGATCCGCTTCGCAATCGGCGGCGCATTCCTCGTCATCGCGGCGGCCTCCGACGTCCGCACGAGGCGGGTGACCGATCGCTGGTGGATCGTCCTCGGTTCGATCGGCCTGGTCCTCCTCGCCGTTCAACTCGACCTCGGACGGGCGGACGCGACCACCGTCGCGCTCCTCGGATCCGCGGCTCTCCTGTTCTACGCCATCTTCTTCGGGACACCGATGATCGACAAGGACGGATTCCGCTTCCGACCCGTCCGCGCGGGCCTATTCGGGGTCGCGGGGGCGCTGTTCCTGCTCCCCGCCGCGATCCATGGATCCCCGGGCGAGAGCCTGCCCCGCGAGACGTTGGAACTCTATCCGATGCCCTTGATGGTCGCCGTCTACCAAGTATTGTATTGGGCCCGGCTCCTCCATGGAGGGGCCGACGCGAAGGGGCTGATCGCGCTCACCTTGCTCGTGCCGGCCTATCCGGATGCGAGTCCGTTCCCCCTCTTCACCGCGAGTCCAAGGATCGAAGCCCTCTTTCGTGCCGTGTTCCCCTTCACCCTCGTGATCTGGGTCGACGCGCTCGTCCTCTTCCTCGCCGTTCCGATCGGCCTATTCCTCGGGAACGCGATTCGAGGAGACATGGCCTTTCCCCAGGCCTTCCTCGGCTACCGCGCACGCGTCGACGCCTTCCCCCCGTTCGCGTGGCTCATGGAGAAGATCGACGACCGGAGGCAGCACGTCCTCGTGCTGTTCCCGAAGCGGGGGGGCAACCCGGAGGGAGACCTCGCCCGCCTTCGGGCTGCGGGAATCGATCGGGTTTGGGTCACGCCGCAGATCCCGTTCATGGTCCTGCTCCTCGGCGGCTTCGTCCTGTCCTTCCTGGCCGGAAATCTCTTGCTCGCGATCCTCCGCGTCGGCGGCTAGGGTGGGAGTCGAAATCCTGAAATATCGCCCTTCCCTACGCGGGGCAAGCAGTGGTTTGACGGCCAAAGCGGCGGGGATACACCCGGTCCCATCCCGAACCCGGAAGTTAAGTCCGCCCACGTTCCCTGCGGTACTACGGTGCGCGAGCCCGTGGGAAGCCTGCCCTCCTTCGAGGAGGGCTTGGGTCGGCGACCTAGGTACGCTAGCCGTCCATCCTTGTGGTGGACGACGAAACGTGCCGTTCTAACGGCCGCCGCTCCATGGAACGCTGTCAGCCACTCCCTTTTCCTTTTGCCGGCGGCCCGCGCGGAACTTGAGTCCGATGATGAGCAACGGGACCAACGCGACGAAGATCATGTCCGTGAGCTCGGGAATCGAGATGATGGCCGACGAGCTGCCGCCGGCCAACGCGTAGCCGCCCGTCGTAGTGTAGTTGAGGAACGCCCAGTTCACCAGGATGGAGCCGTTGTAGGTCGCGTCGACCTGGGCTGTGAGGGTGAGGCTGTGGGCCCCCGGCGCCACGTTGGTCAGGTTCCAGTAGGAGGTGCGACCGTCCGTCCACGTGGGAGCAGGACTCGCGCTCCGGTACGTCATGCCGGCCGGCAGGCTGTCCTTGATCGTGACGGTCCCGGCCGCGGCGGAGCCGGTGTTGTTGTAATAGATCGTGAAGGTCACGAGGTCTCCGGGCCGCGCGGATCCGGGAGTCGCCGTCTTCGCGACGACGATCGTGGGTCGGGACACCGTGGAGTTCGCCCAGCCGGTCGAGCCGGTCATCGGACGAGAGATCTGGTCGACGTAGGCCAAGGTCGCCACATTGCCCAGCACCTGACCGTCGTTCGCGGTCGCGGTCACTTGCGCCGTCACCGTGAAGGAGTGGGGACCCGGCATCACATCGGGGATGACCCAGCGATAGGTGGACCCGGAGACCGACGTGTAGGGCAGGCTCGAGGTGGCGTAGGAGACGCCCGCGGGAAGGGTATCGTTCACCCAGACCGCCTTCGCCATCCCAGTGTTCGTGTTGTTGAAGTACAACGTGTAGACGATCGCGTCCCCGGGCGCCGCGACCGCGCGACTCGCGGTCTTCACGAGGGTGATCGTCGGCTGGTGTCGGTCGTTGCCCGCTCCTCGGGAAGGAAGGGTGGACACGTAGAAATCGGCGGCGTCGTTGTTCGTGTCCATCGGGACCCCGGTCACCGGGTCCTTGAGGCGGGCCCACGACTGCCCGTTTTTCACCCCGCCCGGATACGCGGTCTGGTCGATGACGGTCGCCCCCTGCCGGAGGCGGACCTGACCGTTCCCGTTCGGGAGAGACCCCGCGGGTAGGCCCACGGCGAGGTATTCCGAACCGGAGCCGAAGGGACCGAGGACTTGCGTGGTGAACGCGAACAAGGTGACCCAGGCGCCCGCGCGGAAGGCCTGAAGGTTCCAGCCGCTGAGGGAAACGGAGACGGACAGAGGGTTCGCCAGCTCGATCCATTCCGGGTTCGGCTGGGGGACGACCTCGTTGATGACCACGTTGGTCGCGGCCCGGGCAGCAATCGTGAAGCGCGCCACCGCGGCGTCGGGCAATGCGACGTCGTAGCCGAGGCGCCAGTCCGAGGCGAAGTAGACGACCCGGTATCCCGAGGACAGGTTCAACGTCGAGGCATCGACCGCGAACTCCAGGCGGTGCGCATCGAGGCCCACGACGATGCCCGCAGCGAGCTGCCACGGCACCGCACGACCGGGGGAGAAGGCGTAGAGCCCGCTGGAGTTCACGATCCCGTTCCGGCCGATGACGGCGATTGCATAATCGAAGCCATATCTACGCCCCGCGAGGTCCGACCCGAGCCCCGTGGCCGACGAATTGTCCGCGTCGATGTAGGCGTAGACGACGTCCACCCCTTCTTGCGGGGGCATGCCAATCGGACAGATGTATCGAGTGACGGAACGTCCCGCGTAAGGGACCGGGTACCACGCGGGGATCGTCGTGTTGAGCCAGCAGTCCGCGCCCTGCGGGAAGTCGAGGATCCCATCCTGGTCAACATCGCCGCCCGTCCGGTCGTCGGTCACGTTGTCGTTCGTGAAGTCCCGCGCGAGGGACGACCCCAGGTTGGCCTCGATCCCGTCCGGAACTCCGTCCAGGTCCGTGTCCGAGGGGGAGGCGTAGGTCCTTGCGCGGTTCGTCGGAATGTCCTGCCCTCCGAGCAACCGGCCGTCCACCCGCACGTAACCGGTGAAGTTCGTACCGACGTCGACGGCCGTCGCCAGGAGGTCGACGTTCGCGTCATACTCCGGCGCGCCGGTCCGGTTCGTCACGTCGCCAAGCAAGTCCTGGCCGTAGGTCCGACCGCGCCAGTCGCCGAACGCCCCGTCGACCTGCAGCGTCGGCGGGGCCGCCCCGAGATAGACCAGGCCGGACTCCGGCGGTCGGAAGCTCGCCGTTCCGTTGGAGTCGAGGGCGGAAGCCAACAATCCGAACGTGGCCCCCGGGGTCATGTTGGACCAAGCCGCCTCGAGCCACAAGGTGGCGGTCGCGGGAAGGTCGAATCCAAGCGGGAGGCTCAGACTCGCCCCCGTCATCCGGCCGCTCGCCAGCAGGGGGTCCCCGACATCGAGGCTCCCGTTCCCGTTGTCCCGGTACAAGGCCAGGTCGACGGGATCGGTCGAACTGCCCGTTCGGGACACGTTCAGGGCCGTCAGGTGAGGCAGGCCGCCCAAGGGGGTGAGGGTCAACCGCAGGAAGGGAGTTCGGTTGCCGACGACGTCCGGTGCGACCGTGGACTGCTCGACGACGACGGTCGGTCGAGAGGGTCGGACGGAGCCGTCCGCGGGATCACGATCCCCAAGATTGTCCGCGGCATAGGCGAGGATTCGGGCTCTGGCCGGGTCTCTCACCGTCATCCGGATCTCGAGGTTCGAGCCGCTGAATGCGGCATCCGCCGAACCGCCAGCGCCGAACCGATTCCAATCGTTCGAGCGAGCCACTCCGGACTCGTTGAAGGTCATCGAGAGGACCCCGTGCTGGGTCGTCCCGAACTCAGACCATCCGTACACCTCGACCGCCGAGTCCGCCCCCAGGTCGCCGATCGGGTAGCCGGTCCAGGGATCCGAGTCCTCGTCGACGAACACGAAGATGCTGTCCGTCTCGTTCGACGCCCCCCCGTTGAAGAGGAGCCCCTGGACCCGCGGGTTGACGAACAGATCGCGGTCTTGGGTCGCGACTTTGATCGCGAGGAGGTTCACGGCCGGATTCTGGACCTGATCGGTCGCCGAGTCCGCGTAGGCGGGGATCGACGCCCAGTCGCTGAAGTCTCCATCGATCCGGATGATCGCAGAGGGACCGCTAGGAGACGGCGAGAGCACGCTCGCGAGAATCGGGGCGATGACCATGAGGGCGACGACGGCCGCGATTCCCGTCACGGAGCGGGACCAGTGCGGTTGGGTGGGGATCTGGGGCGCCCCATGACGTCCCCTCCGGCCGTTCGTGAAGCCGTTCCCGTTCACAAGGCCATTCGTCGCCCCGCGGCCGAACGTGGGCCCGTTCACGGCCCCGTTCGTGAGGCCATTGACGCGCCCCTCGCCGAGGCCGTTGACCCGGCCGTTCGTGCGGCCGTTCACGTGGCCGTTCGTCCGGCCGTTCACCCGACCGTTCGTCCGCCCGTTCGTCCTTCCGTTCGTGAATCCGGCGGAAGAGAGGCCCGGGGTCGCGAGGCCGCTGGAACGAAGGCCTGCCGCGGCGGCCCTGAGGGACCCCTCGTCCGCACGTTCCAAGCGATCCGCGCGCTCGCGGCTCGAGCGCGCTTCCTCGGGCCGGCCGAGGCGATCGAGGATCTCCGCCTTCGTCCGCCAGGCCACGACGAGGGACGGATCCGCTTGGAGGAGCGAGTCGTAATGGGACAGGGCCTCGACGAGGTGCGGATCGACGCTGTCCGTCGGGGTGGGAGGAGCCGTCGCCGCAGGCTGGCGCCACCTTGGAGGGAGAATGGACGCATCTGCGGCGGAACCCAGGAGATTCTGCACCTCGAGGCGATAGGCATCGTCCCGCGCGGGGTTCAGGTCTGCGGCCTTCGTCAGGGATTCCGCCGCATCCTTCGGTCGGCCGAGCTTTGCGAGCACCTTCGCGCGGTTCGCCCACGCCCGTTCCAGGGTGGCGTCCGCCTCGAGGAGCCGGTCGAAGTGCTCCAGCTCCTCCTGGAGGCGATCCGCTTCCGCCACCGGGGGTCCCGGCTCGGCGAGCCGCTGCCAGCGGGTCAGGAAGTCCTTCACGACGCCCTTGCCGCCGGGCGTCGTCTCGGGCTGCGGCGCCGTCGACGTCCCGCAAATCGTGCAGTCCGGCTCGTCGGAGAAGATGTAGGCCCCGCAATGGGAGCAGAATTGGGCGACGTCCTCGAGAGGTCCGGCGAGGCCCGGCAGGAGCGCCAACTCCTCCCGCGAATACCGTCGGCCGCAGATCTCGCAAGCCGCGGCGTCCTTCGCCATGGAGGCGCCGCAGGTCAGGCAGATCCGGGAGGGCTGCTCCTCTTCCTTCAGGAACCGGTCGAGGCCCTCCGGGAGATGGTCCTCCGAGGACCCTCCGAATTCAACGCCGCAGAAGGGACAGGTCCCGGCCTCCATCCCGACGAACGAGCCGCACTTGGGACAGAGGAACAGGTGGCTCGAATCCCCTTCGTCCTCCCGGCCGAGGAGTCCGAGCAGGGCCTCGACGTCCCGCGGGGACAGGCCCTCGATCGACGCGAGCTCCGCCCGGGTCGCGGCGCGAAGCGCCTCGTACGTCGGGAAGCGTTCCGCGATCCGGCGGGCCCTCTCGGGGTCGGAACCGGGGATTGAGGTGAGCCACTCGAGATAGCTCTCGTCCATCTTGGAGTGGGGGTCCGACTCCTACCTAAAGCCGACCCTATCGTGCGTATCACGCCGTCTATCCATTTCGTTAACATCACGCTCAGTCGGAGCGCATCCAGGCGGTCGTGTACGGGTCGACCGGGACCTCGAGCAGAACCCGTTGCGGCCCGGCGCCGAAGCGGAGGAGGAGCATCGTCTCGTCCTTCCGGAGCAGCTCGGGGGAAAGGCCTTCCTCGGACAGCCGCCGAACGAGGGCCTCCCCGAAGGCGACGGCGCGGGCACGGTTCGCCTCCCGCTTGCGGACGAGCAGGTCCGTCGGATACACGCGCCGGAATCGGCCGTCTTCGTCGATCGCGAGGACCCCGAAATCCGACAATTCCAAGGCGATCTTGCTGACCGATTGCCGGGTGAGACGTACCCGCTCCGCGACCTCGTGCAGGGATATCCCGGGCGAGGCGAACGCCGCCGCGAGGACCGCGGCCCGGCCGATGCCGGCCAGCGCGGAGAACAGGGGCGCATCCGCCGGATCGATCAGTCCGAGGGGGAACATGCGAGCCCCGTCCATCAGGAGGTACCCCTTTTCCACGAGGTCCCACGCATGCCAGCGGACCGTCGCCTGGGACATCCCGAGGTCCCGGCCGACATCCCCGACCCGTGCGCAGGGACGAAGGCAAAGGTACCGGAACACTTGGCGCCGCCTCGCGTTCGCGAGGCTACGGCCCTGGGTCTCGAGGTCCACGTCGAGGGACTCGCCCGCGACGGCCTTCTCCAAGGCACGCCCGAGCCCGTGGGCCACGTCACGCCTCCTTGTACTCCTGGAGGATCAGGTCGAGGACCTCCTCGGGCTTCAGGCCGCGGAAGTCCGCGTCCGTGAGGCCGTCGAGGGACTTGTCCAGATGGTCCCGGATCGTCTTCGGCATGGACCGGGTCAGGAGGAGCTGGCGCAGTTGGGACGGCGCCTTCGCGGTCGCGGGACGCCCGCCGTCGAGGCCCTGGATCACGATCCCGAGGCCGCGGATGATCTGGAACGGATGGAAGGAAGGGCTGTGACGGCTGTTCCGACACTTCACGATCTTCAGATGGCGGGCGGGGTCGTTGTCCGCGCTGTTGAACTTGAGGTGGACGACGCAATCGGCAAGGTACATCGGGATGACCGTCTCCGGGCCCGCGAGGTCCGCGGAGCCGTGGTCCTCGAGCGTGCACAGGACGGTCCCCACCTTGCGGGTCTGTTTGAACATGTAGCCGATCAGGTCCCGTTGTTCGTACAGGTCTTTCGTCGACCACAGGACCGGGGTCAGCGGGTCGATCGCGATCCGCGCGTTGCTCCCCTTCCAGTCCGCGACGAACGCGGGGAGCTCCTTCCGGATGAAGTTCGAGAATTCTCGGCCGGAGGCGTCGATGAAGACGAGCTGCTCGTCGTCGAGATATGCCAGGATGTCCGACCAGCCCATCTCGACGGCCTCCCGGATGATCTGCTCCTTGTTTTCGTCGAGGCTCACGAAGACGCCCTCCTGCCCCTCCTGGAGGCCCCGTCGGATGAATTGCGTCGCGAAGGTCGTCTTGCCGGCGCCGGATCGGCCGATCACGACCGTCGTGCTGTTCTCATTGATGCCGCCGTCGAGCAGCGGGTTGAGTCCGTAGACTCCGCTGCGAATCTTTCGCACGCGATTTCATCCTGGCGCGACGGCTAAAACGTACCGACCTGAGAATCAGGGGCGAAACCGAATTCATGCGAGGGCGCTCTGGACCCGGCGGAGGAAGGCGTCGACCATCGAGCGGTCGATGCCGTATCCCAGCACGCCATCGAGGCGGTCAACGACCCGGCCGTCCCGGAACAGGGCGAGGGTGGGGACGACCGCGACCGCGTAGTCCTCCCACAGCGGGTTGTCCTCGTCGTCCAAGTACACCGCCGCGACGCGCCACGGTTGGGCGGACGCGATCTTCTCGAACTCCGCCTTGAAGCGTCGGCAGAACGGGCACCACGTGGCCCAAAACATTACGACGGTCGGCTCGTTGGACTCCAAGACGGACGCCTGGAACGACTGCGGGTCCCGGATCGGGATCATCCGAGATGGAACCAGGCCGTCCGAGGGCGATAAAGGTTCACCTCCATGGGAGCTCGCTAGGCCTCCGGAGCACCCCACCCTCCGAAAGGAGCCGTTCCGATGCCGCCCGGGGGAAGCACGTCGACGCGCCGCGGGCGTACCTCTAAGTGGAGGTATGCACGGCGATGAGGCCCTCGATCCTCGCCCGCCGGCGGGCGAACTCCGCCTCCGCCCTCCGGTGGTAGGCGGCCATGCGACGCAGGAGATCGGCTCGCGCTTTCTCCGAGTCGACCCGTCCGACGTAGTCCTCCTTCCGGTGAGACCGTCCGTTCTCTCGTTCGTAGTGCCAGAAGTAGAAGTACCGTCGTCTGTCGAAGTCCCGCACCCGGGCGCCGCAGCCAATTTCCATTTCATACCTCTAAGTAGAGGTATGCCGGCCAGGGGCTTCGTCCTTCCCGGGGGAGGTGGGTGAAAGTGTTCTTGTGTCCTCGAGGTCTCTATTCTCCACCTCCGCATCGGCGACGGTCGCCCCCGACGGAAAGGCATATACCCGGTCCTCTGGATACGCCTCGGCGCCTCGGTTCTTCGAAGGGATGGAATGGATTGACCGTCGCATCCGAGGAGGTTCGATCCTACTTCGCGGACCTCCGTTCGCAAGTCGATTCGACCTACGCCGTCGCCCGGGCGGCGCGGGCCCGGGGCTTCGATCCGGAGTTGGACGTCGAAATCCCGCTCACGGACGACCTCGCGTCTCGGGTCGAGCACCTCCTCGAACACTACGAAGTCGAGGGCGTGGCCCGGCGCATCCGAGAGCTCGCGAAGGATCACGATCGGGAGGAGCTGGCGATCCTCGTCGCCAACGAGATGGCCCAACGGCCCTCGGCGACTAAGGAGAAGGCGGTCGAGCGGGCGGTCCGGGTGGGCCTCGCGATCCTGACGGAGGGCATCCTCGTCGCCCCGCTCGAGGGCCTCGCCGGGGTGAAGATCAAGCGCAACCGCGACGGGACGTCGTACGTCGACCTTTCCTACGCGGGCCCGATCCGGTCCGCGGGGGGCACGGGGCAGGCGCTCAGCGTCCTGATCGCGGACCTCGTGCGCCGGGAACTCGGCCTCGGGCGGTACCAGCCGACCCGCGAAGAGGTGGAGCGGTTCAAGGAGGAAATCCCGCTCTATCGGCAGGCCCAGCATCTTCAGTACGCGCCGACCGAGGAGGAGATCTCCCTCATCGTGTCGAACTGTCCGGTCGCGATCAACGGAGAGGGGACCGAGGACGCGGAGATCAGCGGCTTCCGGGACCTGCCGCGGGTCGAGACGAACCGTATCCGAGGCGGGGCCTGTCTCGTCATCGCGGACGGCATGTGCCTCAAGGCCCCGAAGATCCAGAAGCACGTCCGGAAACTCCGGATCGACGGCTGGGAGTTCATCGATGCCTACCTCGCCGGCAAGAGGGCCGGGCCCGAGGAGACCCGAGAAGACGCGGGCATCGAACCGAACGAGGTGTTCATCCAGAACATGGTCGCGGGCCGGCCCGTCCTCTGCCACCCGAGCCGCCCGGGCGGACTGCGCCTCCGGTACGGGAGGACGCGGGCCACGGGACTCGCCGCGGTCGCCCTCCACCCGGCGACGATGCACATCCTGGACGACTTCATCGCCGTCGGCACCCAGGTCAAGACGGAGCGTCCGGGGAAGGCCGGCGCGATCACGCCATGCGAATCGATCGACGGTCCGCTCGTCGTCCTGGACAGCGGGGACTTTGTGGAAGTCCCGGACGCGGAGGCCGCGAAATCGCTCCGGCCCAGGGTCCGGGTGATCGCGGATCTCGGGGAGATCCTGATCCCGTTCGGGGAATTCCTCGAGAACAACCATGTCCTGATGCCGGGCGCCTTCTCCTTGGAATGGTACGGCGCCTTGATCCGCGAGAAACTGGGGTCCCTTCCCCCAGGTTGGCAGGAGGCGTCGGCGACCCAGGCGCTCGACTGGTCTCGGAGCCTCGGCGTCCCCCTGCATCCTCGGTACAACCTCTTCTACCACGACGTGTCCACGGACGAACTACGACGTCTGCGAGACCGAATCGTCGCCGAGGCTCGCGTGGAGGAAAGCCAATTGGTAATCCCGGACCATCCGGAGGTCCGGGAATGGTTCGTGCGGCTCGGGGCGCCCTACTCGATCCGCGGCTCCGACCTCGTCCTACGGCGCCACACGGAGACCCTCCTCGCGACCTTGGGCATCGAGTCCTCCGGGCGCACGCTGTCGGCCCGCAGCCCTGCGCCCGAGATCCCGGATCCGCTCGCCTTCGTCGGGGCGCTCGCCGGGTTCCCCGTGAAGGCCCGGGGGCCCACGCGAGTCGGAGCGCGGATGGCCCGCCCGGAGAAGGCCGCGCCGCGGAAGATGCAGCCCGCGCCCCACTCCCTCTTCCCGATCGGCCACGAGGGCGGGGCCCAGCGGCTCCTCCTCGATGCGGCGGCCAAGGAGACGATCGAAGTGGAGGTCGGCCTCCGGGCCTGCACGACCTGCGGGAAGCGATGGTTCCTCCCGAAGTGTTCGTGCGGCGGGCACACGGTCCCGCGGAACGGACCGGCGCGGCAGAAGGTGCCCCTGGGCGAGGTCCTGCGGACCGCGCTCGGACGCCTTGGGGAGCCCAGGCCCGGCGAGATCAAGGCGGTCCAGGGGATGATCTCCCGGACCAAGACCCCGGAGCCGCTGGAGAAAGGGATCCTCCGCGCGAAGCACGACATCTACGTGTTCAAGGACGGGACCTCGCGCTTCGACATGACGAACCTGCCCCTCACCCACTTCACCCCGAACGAAGCGGGCCTCTCCGTGGACGTCGCGCGGCGACTCGGATACACGAAGGACATCGCGGGGCGTCCCCTGGAAGAGGAGGGGCAGGTCCTCGAACTGCGTCCCCAGGACATCCTCGTCGCGCGCTCCGGCGGCGAATACCTCCTGCGGGTGGCATCCTTCGTGGACGACCTCCTGGACCGCCTGTACGGCCTGGCCCGCTTCTATCGGGCGACGACCATCGAGGACCTGCTGGGACACCTCGTCGTGACCCTCGCCCCCCACACGAGCGGCGGGGTCCTCGCGCGGATCGTCGGCTTCACGGATGCGAGGGCTTGCTTCGCGCACCCGCACCTGATCGCGGCGCGCCGCCGGAACTGCGACGGCGACGAGGACTCCGTGATCCTCCTCCTCGACAGCCTCCTGAACTTCTCCCGGGCGTTCCTCCCGGACAAGCGGGGCGGGCTCATGGACGCCCCCTTGGTCCTGTCCACGCAAATCGACCCGAACGAGATCGACAAGGAGGCGCACAACCTCGACGTCTCCGGATCCTACCCGACGTCCCTGTACGAATTGGCCGAGGGTTTCGCGCATCCGAGGGAGATCGAACCCCAGATCGACACCGTCGGGAAGAGGATCGGAAGCGTCCTGCAATACGAGGGTTTCGGTTTCACGCATGCGACGGGGAGCGTGACACAGGGGCCGCTCGCCTCCGCGTACGGGGAGGGATCCATGGTCGAGAAGATCGACAAGCAGCTCGAGCTCGCGCTCCGGATCCGGGCCGTCGACCCGGACGACGTCGTCGCGCGGATCGTCGTCCACCACTTCCTGCCGGACCTCATCGGGAACCTGAAGGCGTTCTCGAGCCAGCTGTTCCGCTGCACGAAGTGCGGCGCAAAGTATCGTCGGATCCCTCTCCGGCCCCGGTGCCCCGCGTGCGGCGGAAACCTCACCTTGACGGTCCACGAGAGCTCGGTGAAGAAATACCTCGAGATCTCGAAGCGGATTAGCCAACAGTTCGAGGTCTCCAACTACCTCCGTCAGCGGATCGAACTCATCGAAGAGGCGATCACGTCGCTCTTCACGAACGACCGCGCGCAGGAACTCAAACTCGACGATTTCTTTTAGGCTGCGGCGACCCGCGCCTGTTCCCTGCGGACCTTCAAGGCCGCGGCGGCCGCGAGGAGGGCCCCCAGGGCGAACGTCCCTACGACGAGAAGCGGGAAGTTCGAAATCGTCAGGTTCGCGAGGTCCGTGGGGATCGCGCCGGACCTCAGTCCAAGATTCTCGGGCCCGGAGACGAACGCGCCAAGGAGGGCGAGGCCGAGGAGCATGAACACGACCCCGACCTTCGCCGCCGCAGGGGTGCGGAACGTGTATTGGCACGTGGGACACACCCAAAATGCGCTATCGGGCAGTTCGGCGTAACATTCCGGACACCGGCGGGCCATCCGGTGGGACAGAAAGGCGGTCGGGAAAAAGTTTGTGTCCCGACGATCCGGACGGCCCTTCCGAGAGGGCGCATAAGCCTTTAGGCAGGGCCGCCGGTTCGCGAAAGAATGAGGGGATCCGCGGCCGTCGGCCTGATGGGGCTCGCCTTCGCGTCGATCGCGGTCCGCCTCTCCCCGCTATGGTCCTTCGTGTACTGGGGATCCGACACGGGCGAGTACTTCGCCATTGCCCGAACCTTGATCCGGACCGGCCACGTCGCCACGACGTATGACGGCTGGGGCGTCACGTACCCCTTCTTCCCCGGGATGTTTTTCCTCCAAGCCGGGCTCGTCCAGATCGGGGGACTCGACCTGCCAACGGTCCTGAACCTCCTCGTCCCTTCCCTCGGGGCGCTCGCGGTCCTCCCCCTGTTCCTCCTCGCGATTCGCGTCTCCGACGACGTCCGCGTCGCCCTCTTCGCCGCGGCCGTGCTCGCGGGCGCCATCCCCCATGTCTACACGACCGCCCACGCCGCGCCCGCGACCCTCGGCGACCTGCTCGCCCTGGGCGGCCTGCTCCTCTTCCTCCGCCTTCGGACAGACGCGAGAGCGGCGGTGCCCCTCTTCCTGGTCGCGGGGGCCCTCATCGCGACGCACCACCTCTCCCTCTACTTCTTCGCCCTCATGGTGCTGGGGACCATCCTGGTCCGCGGGCTCGTCCGTCCGTGGCGCTGGACCCGCGGATCGAGGAGGGAGGTCGCCTTCACGGCTACCTTGTTGGTCGGGACCTTCGCCTATTGGTTCGGCTACGCCACCACGTTCCGCGACTACATCCTGCCGGACGTCTCGATCCGGCCCTGGTGGGCCGTGCCGCTCCTCTTCGCCGCGGGGCTTGCCCTCCTGATCGGCCTCGTCTATGCGAGGGCGCGGAGCCGCTGGAGGTATCGGCCTCGATATCCGGACCTCCGGTTTCGGGGGGTGGCCTACGGCGCCGCCATCGGAACGATCCTCGTATTCGGGATCATCTCCGTGTTCGTCGGCGTGCCGGGGACCACGTTCCGGGTCCCCGCGGCGGGCCTCCTGTACTTCGTCCCGCTCGTCCTCTTGATTTCCTTTTCCGCCGTGGGACGAAAGTTCCTCGATTTCTGCGCGCGCGGGTTGGACACGACGGGATGGCTTGCGCTCCTCCTCGGCTCCGCCGGGGCCGGGATCGTGTTTGCGCCGCGGGTCTTGATCCCGTACCGTCACATGGAGTACCTATTGGTCCCGTTCGCGATCCTCGCAGGGGCCGGGTTCTTCCAACTCCTCG
>DASQXV010000159.1:0-10546 GCA_035639595.1 Thermoplasmata archaeon
AGTCACGATTCTGGTCGTCCTGTTCTCCCTCCTGTCGTTCCGCAATGCGAAGACCGGGCTGATGCAAAGACGATCTCTTGCGACGCCGCAGTCGACGGGCGGCTTGTTCACGTTCGCGGTCATCGGGTTCGTCATCGGCGCAATCGTCGCGGGCTCCATCGGCGCACGCGCGACCCCTTGGAGGCCTACTGCAGTTTCGAGATGACTTTGGACGCTTCCGAGAGGCTCCAGGCCTTCAAGGTCTTCGACCGGACGTTCCCGAGCTTCCCCAGCTCAAGGAGGAGTTGCATCGCGACATCGTCGTTCGGCGCCTCCGTCACGCTGACGAGGTCATATTCCCCCATCGTGTAGAAGATCTGCATCTTCGCCCCGAGCTTGTTGGCCAAAGCTGTCGCCGCGTCGGCTCGCTTCGGCGACTCTTTCACGTTCTTGACTCCTTGCTCCGTCCAGTTTAGCAAGCTAATGTAGGCTGGCGTGACCTCATCCTCCTGCCATGGAGTATCATGGGGTGGGTACTTAATGCGTGCCCTGTAGGAGAAGGGCTTGGGACGTCGGGTTTTCCTTGGGCCGGCCGAGCGGGCCGCACACCCTTTTGCGCCGGTTTGAGTCGAAGACACCTATCGTACCTACCGGTCCCTTAAGAACCGCCGTCTCGTCGCCGGTTTGAGGCACGATTATGGACCGAATCCGCAGCTCTCGGATCGCCTATGCGGCCCTTGTGTGGGGCGTCGTGGTGGCCATCCTGGCCCAGGTCTCACTCATCGGCCTATGGTTGTTTGCCGGTGAAGCGACCCTCGCAATCCACAAGGAATTCGGCCACGCGATCTTCTTGGGCGTCTTCGCGCTCCTAATTCTCTCCTTCGCGGGCCATCTCAGTTCGCGGATGAAGTTCGCCACCGCCCTCTTATCGGTCATCACGGCGGTGCAAACCGAGGTCTTTGCACTGCTCCCGGGCTCCCCGCTTCGTGCCTTCCACACAGTCCTCCCGTTGGTGATCTTCGCCATGGCGGTGTTCCTCGCCGTGCGGGCGACGCCGTTCCTGCGAACCTGGCGCGCGGACCTCGAAATCCCGATGTCCGTTGCGCCGTCCCGCGCGAACTAGGGCCCGGGCCGTCCGGGATGAGAGGTCCCCGACCCGGGGCGCATCATCGCTGGAGTCCTGTGGAGCCGCGGCGGCCTTCGGGGAGCGATAGGCCTAGCTGAGCCTAGCGCTCATGGAGATCTGCGTGTTCAGGAGGCGCGAGATAGGGCAGGTCTTCTTCGCGGCTTCCGCCGCGGTCTGAAATTTCGCAGAATCGGCCGATGGCACCTTGGCCGAGACCTCCAGATGGATCGACTTGACCGAAAAGCCGGCGTCCGTCTTGTCGAAGTCGAGGGTCGCCTTCGTCTCGATCGACTCCGGACGGTACCCCGATTTCCCGAGCTCGCTGGAGAGGGCCATCGAGAAGCACGCCGCGTGCGCCGCGGCGACCAATTCCTCCGGATTCGTCCCGGGCTCGTTCTCGAAACGCATCGCGAAGCTGTAAGCTATGCCTTTCAACGCACCGCTCGCGGTGGACACCGTTCCCTTGCCGTCCTTCAGGCCTCCTCGCCACACGGCGCTCGCCCGTCGCTGCATGGACATCCTGGAACAGGGGAACCAGACGCCCACATTAATGTTTGCACAGGCCGCCCACCCGAGGCGTCTCGGTTCAGGCGGCGGCCGACCTGAGGACGAGATGGCTGTCGCCGAATTCGTGCCAGAGGTACCCGTTTCGGATGGCCTCGGTATAGGCGTCCCGGACCCGGTCCATTCCGAGGAACGCCGCGAGGAGGGCCAGATGGCTCGTGACGGGATCGTGGAACCCGGTCAGGAGGCCGTCGACCGCGTGCACCCCTCGGTCCGGATTGACGAAGAGGCGGGTGAAGCCCGCGAGGGGACGGACGCCGCCCGGGGTCCACGCGGACTCCAAGGCGCGGACGACCGTCGTGCCGACCGCAATCACGCGCCCGCCTTCGGCGTGCGTCCGGTTCACGGCCTCGGCGGCTTGGACGGAGACGTCGAAGGGTTCCGGGTACATCGCTTGCGCCTCGACGGACTCCGTCTCAATCTCGAGGCTCGATACGCCGGTGTGGAGCAGGATGGGGACAATACGCACGCCGGCCCGCTCGAGGGCCTCCCGGATCCGCGGGGTGATCGGGCGGGCCGCGGAGGGCATCTCGGCGCTTCCGGGGACCCGAGAGAAGAGGGTCCGGTAGACCTCCATGGGCCACCGGTCCGTGTATCCGTAGTGGATCGGTTCCCCCCGTTCCGATATGACGGATTCCAGGGGTCGGTCGGCGAAGGCGAACCACAACCGCGGGATTCCGGGATACGGGGTGACGAGGCGCACCGAGGCGGCTCCAATCCGAAGCACCTCCCCGGGCTCGACCGGGAGGGGCCCGGGTTTTCCGGCGGACCAGCGAGGCTCTGCGAGCCATAGGTCCGACCGGAATCGCGTGCAGAGGTTCAGGAGTACGGGGCCAAGCCGCCCCTCCGCAGGGAGGCTCGCGGGGATCGCTGCACTTTCGTTGACGACCAGGAGGTCGCCGGCGCGGAGGAACCGCGGGAGGTCCTCGAATCGGGCGTGCCGATGGCCCTCGGAAGACGTGACGAGAAGACGGACGTCGTCCCGGGAGCGGCCGCGGACCTCCGGGGGCTCGTGGGCGAACGTCCCTTCCGGCCTCTCGAAGGCGAGCTCAGAGCGCCTCATGCGGGCACCTCCCAGACCGCGGCCTGGGCCTGGAATCGCATCCCGCTCACCCGCATCGGGTCCTGGGCGAGCAGCCAGGCCCAGAATGGCAGCGTCACGTCCGGGAGCGGGCGGTCGGAGATGTCCTGCCCCGGGTACGCGTCCTGGTGCATCCGGGTCCGCATGTCGCCGGGATCGACGCTCACGACCGCGACCCCTCGGTCCCGGAGCTCCGCGGCGAGGGTCTTGGACACCAAGTCGAGCGCCGCCTTGGTCGCGCCGTAGACCCCCCATCCGGGATAGCCGCCGAGGGCCGCGTCGCTCGAGATGTTGACCACGAGGCCTCGCGACCGGACGAGGAGGGGAAGGGCCTCCTGGACGAGCGCGAGGGGGGCCAGCGTGTTGACCTCGAGGACGTCCCGGAACCGCGTCCGAGAGGCCTCGACGAGGGGCGCCAGGGGCGTGTCGCCCAATTCGGACGCGTTGTTCACAAGGAGGTCCAGACGGCCGGCCCGCAAGGCGGCCTCGACGAGGTTCCGGCGGTGCCCTTCGTCCCGGAGGTCCCCCGGGATCGAGACGACCGAGGCACCTGTGGCGGCGAACTCTTCGGCGGCGGACTGCAGGGGGGCCTCTCCCCTCGCGGTGATGATGAGGGCGTACCCTTGCTTTGCGAGAAAGCCGGCGAGGACGCGCCCGAGGCCGCGGCTTGCGCCGGTGATCATCGCGACCTCGCCCGCGTTCCCAGGATTGTCGACCATGGATTGCGGGCCCTTTCATGTCGGCCCGTGGAAGATATCCTTTCGCGGTTACAAAAGAGACAAATGGCCGCCGGGCACGGCGAACATCCGGTTCCGGACCCTTCCGGCCCCGGCGATGCGTAACGTTCCATGGGTGCGGCCGATGGGAATAATTTGTCACTTCTAAACGTCCCGCTCTTGTACCCTCCGGTCGTCCGTCGGCCGCGGTGGACGAACCAAAGGAGCACCGCCCCTCTCGCGGCTGGACGTTCGCGAAAGATGTCCTACTCGTCACCACGGTCCTCGTCATCGCGACGGTGCTGGCGTTCGCGGTGACCTTCGTGGGTCATCCGACGGCCCAGGCCACTTTTGACTTCTCCTTGGACGTCCGCCCGCTGTCCAAACCCGTCGCGCCGGGGAACTCCACCGCGACCACCGTCACCGCGACAGCGACGTCGGGCTTGACCCACGACATCGAATTCGCCTGCGCCGGTCTCCCGTCAGGAGTAACATGCGCGTTCACGCCCGCTTTCTGCCGTCCCACCTGCTCGACGGACCTCGTCCTGTCCACCTCGCCGAGCAGCCCGCCGGGGTCCCACCTCGTGACGGTCGCGGCCTCGGACGGGACGATCAATCGGACGACAACGTTCCGGGTCGACCTCTCGGTCCCTGCACCCCCGCCGCCTCCGCCCTCCTTCAACTTCTCATTCGGTCTCAATCCTTCGTACGGTTCGGTCCAGCCCGGGGGGAACGCGTCGACGAATGTCACCGCGACCCTGGTAGCCGGCTCGGCCCACGCGGTCCAGTTCTCGTGCGAGAACCTTCCTCCGGGGACGGCGTGCTCGTTCTTGCCGTCCTCCTGTACCCCCCCATGCCACGCCGCTCTAAGGGTGGCCACGTCGGCGAGCACGCCCAGGGGCACCTATGCGATCAACGTCAACGCGTCGGACGGGTCCCTCTCTCGAATCGCCATGTACTCCCTAACGGTCGGGACCGTCTCGGGGGTCACCACCCTCACGTTCCAGAAGGGCGACGGCGGGGCCTTCAGCCGAACGGACGACGCGACGATCTACAGCGGCGCTCCCACCCGCAACTTTGGGTACGATCCCCTGTTGCTCGTCGACGAGGTGAATTGCATCGGGAACGGGACGATCTGCCGGGCCCTCCTCTCGTTCCCGGACTTCGTGGGACCCCAGGTCGGGCAGGTGCCCGCGAACGCGACGATTTTGTCTGGCCTGCTCGAGCTGAATGTGACGAACGCGGGGGCCGATCAACGGCTCGTCCAGGTCGCCGAGGCTTGGAACGAATCCGGGGTCACTTGGAACGCCTTCGCGACCCCCGGCATGCCGCGATCGAAGGGTCCCGCGATCGCGTACAACTCGACCCTGGGCCTGAACACGTTGAATGTCACAAGCATCGTCCAGAATTGGGTCCGCGGCGATGCGAACGATGGAGTCTTCATCTCGAGTTCCTCCTGGAACGGATCGGACTACCAATCGAGCGAATCCAACCATCCGCCGAAACTCACAGTGACGTTCCGGGCTGGCGTGGCGGCGCTCGTCCGTACGACAGGATCTCGCTCTGCGCCCCCGGGGCCACAAGGTTCTCCCGTCTCTTCTCTATCGGCGCTCCCCGGTCCGTTGTGGGCGTTCCTCGCACAGATTCCCCAGGGCTTCGATTCCGGCATTCCGGAGGCAAGGCCTCATCCATCGTTTTGGTTCGACCAACGGTAGGCCCACGGAGTCTCGGATCGACTTGACGGTGGTTTGGATCTCCGATTGTCGCGTTAGTTGTGTTATCGTTATTTGACGATAACTCTCCGCGAGCGGTTGGCTCGTCCTCCGGCCGCTCGTGCTCCGGCTCCGGATGGGTCGATTGGGATTTCAGTTGTAAACGTGCGGCTCTTGTATTTCTGCTCGTCCATTCGCGACGTGGGCGGTGCCCAGGGGCGAGGCCCCTCGCGCGCTTCGAGGTTGATCAAAGACATCGTCCTCGTGACCTCGGTGTTGGCCGTCGCGACGGGGCTGGCCTATGTGGTGAACCCGAGTCAGCCGACCGCTCAGTCTGGCAACGAGTTCTCTTTGGATGTCCGACCGTTCCTCGGCCCCGTTCCCGGCGGTGGTACAGCGACGACGACCGTCACGGCGACGGCCGCGTCGGCCTCCCCGAGAAACATTCTGTTCTCTTGCGTTGACCTTCCACCCGGAACGGCCTGCTCGTTCGCTCCAACCTCGTGTCGTCCGACCTGTTCCGCGCAGCTCATCCTCGTCACGTCGACGGATGCCCCCGCGGGCACGCACGTTGTGACCGTCGCTGGCTCCGACGGCACGATGTCCCGGACGACGACATTCAGCGTCACCCTCTCCGTTCCGGCGTCCCCTGCCCGTTTCGATTTCTCCCTGGGCGTCAACCCCCAGTCTGGCTCCGTCCTCACGGGAGGGGCCGTTTCCACGAACGTCACGGCAAGCTCGACCTCCGGATTGACCCATGCCGTCCAGTTTTCCTGTTCGAACCTGCCGCCGGAGACCACATGCACCTTCGCGCCTCCGTCGTGCAACCTGGCGTGCACCTCCGGATTGACCTTCGCCACATCGGCACACACGCCGCCTGGGACCTACGCGATCCAGGTCACCGCTTCGGACGGAAACCTCTCGCGGACCTCCGGGTATTCCCTTGTCGTAAGCCCCTCCAACATCTCGATCTTCACGTTCCAGAAAGGGGATGGATGGGGGGCGTTCAGCGAGACGGACGACGCGACCATCGACAACGGGACCCCGGATGTAAACTACGGGGCCAATTCCACGTTCAGTGCCGACGGGGAAACGTGCCTCGCGAACGGGACCGTCTGTCGGAGCCTGCTGTCGTTCCCGAACTTCATCGGACCGAACGAGGGACAAGTACCCGAGGGTTCGACGATCCTATCGGCGATCCTTGAGCTCAATGTGACGAACAGTGGCCCCGACCAACAGGTATACCAGGTCTTGGAGGCTTGGACGGAGGCGACCGTGACGTGGAACTCCTTCTTTGTCCCGGGCATGCCCCGTGCGAGGGGGCCCACGAGCATGTTCAATACGACCTTGGGGTGGAACGCCGTGAACATCACGGGCATCGTCCAGAACTGGGTCGACGGCGATGCGAACCTTGGAATCTTCCTCCGGTGCGATTTTTGGAACGGCTCGTACTACTCCTCGAGCGAATCGACCAATCCTCCGAAGTTGACGGTAACCTTCTGGGCGCCTCCCCAGGCCGTCCGCCAAGCCGTCGATTCCCGCGCGGGGATCTCAGGACCGAGTCGGTCCGGCGATGTCCCGTCGCTGCCGCCTCCAGTCATGTCATCGGATGAAGTGAGCGGCCTTGCGCGGCTCGAAATGCGGCTTCGCTCGGCATCCCCTCGCCTCGACCTCAGTGCGAACGGCAAGGACGCAGACTGAGCACATCGCCTCGACATCTCGGACGCCTCGCTGGATCGCCGCCCGGCCTCGTGTCCGTGGTTCGCACGGGGGCAAAAGGGTAATACCGGTCGCGCCGGTTGGCTGTCCCGAGCGGCGTTCGCGGTCAGGGAGACCGATGGATTCCGAGGGGCTCGTCATTGCGACCTTCAACGTCGAGAACTTGGACAACGCGGACGCGACGGCCTGGAAAGAAAGGAAGCCCGTGCTCCAACCCATGCTGGAACGGCTACAGGCCGACATCATCACCCTCCAGGAAGTCAACTCCCTCGACGCCCTCGACGACCTGGTTCGCGGGACGGAATATGAGAAGTACCAGCGGGCGAACACGGCGACCGAGAAAGGAAAGCCGTACGAGGTCCGGAACCTCGTCACCCTGAGCCGATGGCCGATTGAAGAGGTCCACCAGTACCGCAACGATCTGGTGTCCGCCCCCGCGTGGAGGATGGTGACCGCGCGACCCCAGGACGAGAAGGCGAGCCCGCTGCGGTGGGAGCGCCCGATCCTCTATGCCAAGGTGAAGATGGGCCGGCGGGCCCTCCATGTGGTCAACGTCCACCTGAAGTCGATGAATCCGACGAAGATCCCGGGGCAGACCGACGCGGATCGGCCGTGGCTTTGGAAGTCGCACGGAGGCTGGGCGGAGGGATTCTACCTCTCCGACGTCAAGCGCGTGGGCCAGGCCCTCGAGACCCGGCGCTTCGTCGACACGATCTTCGAGCGGGAGGGAGAGGACGCCTTCATCGCCGTAGGAGGCGACTTCAACGCGTCCGCGGGGTCGGTCGCCTTCAAGGCGGTCGCCGGGAGCGTGGAGGACACCCAGAATCCCAAGCTCCGGTCCACGGTCCTCATCGCGTGCGAGGCGAACGTCCCTCCGGACCAGCGGGTCACGCTGATCCACCACGGGAAGGGGGACATGCTGGACCACGTGCTCGTGTCCCAAGCTCTCTATCCTTACTGGATCGAGACCGACATCTTCAACGAGGTCCTCCACGACGAGAGCCTCGCGTTCGCGACGGACGTCACGTTCCCCGAGTCGGACCATGCGCCGGTCGTCGCGCGGTTCCGGTTCCCCCGGGAGGGCAGCTAGTGCGCGGCGGTGAGACGAGGATTCTGTCCGGGGACCAATAAGGTCTGCCCGGGGACTCCCGATGCAGACGACTCCTGTAGGCAGGGCCGGACCAAATCATTAAGGGGACCGTACCGCCATGCGGGTCTCCGGAGGAGCGGTTATGGCAGACCCAATTGTCGGAAAGTTCCTGGCGACGACCGTGCACGTTTCGGACCACCTGAGGGCGTTGAAGTTCTATTCGGAGACCTTGGGCTTCAACATCGTCGACAAGAACGAGAACTTGAAGCTCGCGATGTACGACGCGGGAGGGGTGACCTTCGGACACCATGTGCCTTGGGAAGGGGACACCGGGCGAGGGATTGGCGGCGTCACGGGCCTGATTTTCCAGACCCCGGACATCAACGGGACGTTCGAGACCTTGAAGGCCCGCGGGGTACGGATCGGCGAGGAGCCGTCGAAGCGCGAAGCTTTGAACGTCATCATGGGCACGTTCTACGATCCCGACGACAACGAGTTCACCGTGTGGCAGCCCCTCGGCTAAACGGATCGGCGAGCGGTCGTCCCCTGGGACTCGACGCGCTGGGCACGCGTTCGCGTGATCACGCGGGCCAGCCGATCCACGGACCTTCGGTTCCAGTAAGCGTCCGCTGCCGCTAGCTAATGCGGACCAACAGGTCGCCTCCTCGGGCCGGGGGAACTCGGTTGCGAAGGGCCGAGAGCTGGTCGAATTCCCGAACCTCGCGAGGCTGCGGGTCGACCTGGCAGCGTTACGGCGCGCAGCGGACCTCTATCGATCCTTGCCGACGCGGCCCCGTGACGCGATCCACGCCGCGGCCGCACTGAAAGCAGGAGAGCGGGAGATCCTGTCCGAGGATCGAGTGTTCGACTGAGTCGCAGGGTTGGTCCGGATTTGGCCGCCGCCCTAGGTGCCGCTTCTTCGGAGGGCTGGCCTATTTCTCGATCGGCGTGCGCACGAGGTTGCCCCACTCTGTCCAAGAGCCGTCGTAGTTCCGGACGTTCGGGTAGCCAAGGAGGTACTTCAGGACGAACCACGTGTGCGAGGACCGCTCCCCGATTCGGCAGTAGGCGATGACCTCCTTGTCCGGGGTCACGCCTTTCGGCTCGTAGAGGGCCTTGAGCTGCTCCGGCGTCTTGAACGTCCCGTCCTCGTTCACGGCCTGCCCCCAGGGGATGTTCTTCGCCCCGGGGATGTGCCCGCCGCGCTGCGCGTGCTCCGTCGGATACTCCGGCGGAGCGAGGATCTCTCCGGTGAATTCTTTCGGCGATCGGACGTCGACGAGGACCTTGCCCGTCTGCCGATACGCTTCCCGGACGTAGGGCAGGTAGACGCGCAGCTTCTCGTCCGGATCCTTTGCCTTGAACGTGACCGCGGGGAGCGAGGGGACGTCCTTCGTCACGGGCAGGTCCTGCTCGATCCACTTCTTCCGCCCGCCGTTCAGCAGGACGACGTTCTCCACCCCGTAGTATTTGAAGACCCAGAACGCGAACGCCGCGAACCAATTGTTGAAGTCGCCGTAGAGGACGATTCGGTTCTTGTTCGAGATCCCGAGGCGCCCAAGGAGGGCCTCGAGGTCCTTCTTCGACACGATGTCCCGCGTCACGGGATCGTTGATGTCCTTCCGCCAGTCGATCAGGGCGGACCCGGGGATGTGCCCGAGGTTGTAGTTCGAGGTCGGGTCGTAATCGACCTCGACGATGCGGACGTTCGCGTCTCCTATGTTTCCCTTGACCCAGCTCGTCTCGACCAGCACTTCCGGATGCGCGTACGCTGCCATGGCGATCTCCGGCCGCCTCCAGGTATGACGGCGTTATATTCTTTGTGCCCGAGGAAATTCTCATCGGACTAGCCACCCGGGAGCGTCCCTCGACGCGGATTTCTGACGGCCGCTGAAACGTCGGAACCCAACCTGGGTGTTCGGCCTCCCTCTCGGAGCGTTTATGTCCTCCGTCCGGACTTGGGTCCATCGTGCCGTCGCCGAGGCCTCGTCGACCGATGGGGGAGAAAATGCAGGTGCTCGCCCAACGGGTGGGCATCAAGCACCTCAACGAAATGCAGACCCGGGCGATCTCTCGGATTCTCGCCGGTTCAAACGTGCTCATCGTCGCTCCGACGGGAAGCGGGAAGACCGAGGCCGCCCTGCTCCCCGTCCTCGAGGCCATGTCCTCCGAAGAGAGGAGCGGGATTCGGAGTCTGTACGTGACCCCCCTGCGCGCCCTCAACCGGGACATGATCGGCCGGGTCCAGAGTCTCGTGGCCAGCTCAGGACTGACCGCCGCCGTTCGCCATGGGGACACCCCCGCCTCGGACCGTCGAAAGCAGGCCGCGGCCCCTCCCGACATCCTCATCACGACGCCTGAGACCCTTCAGGCCATCCTGCCGGGGAAGGTCATGCAGCGCCACTTGAAGAGCGTGCGGCACGTCATCATCGACGAGGTCCACCAGTTCGCGAAGGACCGGAGAGGCGTCCAACTCGCGGTGGCCCTTTCCCGACTCCGGAAGGTGGCGGGTCGCCCCTTCCAGCGTATCGGATTATCCGCGACCGTGGGCTCGCCCGA
>DASQXV010000160.1:0-10989 GCA_035639595.1 Thermoplasmata archaeon
GCCGCGGTTTCGAACCTGGGAAAGGGGGTGAAGACCTTCGCGGGCCAACGGGGCGAAGGGTTCTACGTGGACCTGGGCTCCATCTTCGACCTCGGCGCCTTGCGCCCGTTCCAGAACCTCCATCTGATCCCGACCCCGGCCGCGCCCGGGGTGAACGGGACGAAAGGGTTCAACGTCCACACGATCGCGATCCAGGTCCCCAAGACGGACCTCACGCGCGGCGGGTACAATCCGACGGACCCGATGGAACCTCGATCCGTGATCGGGGTCTGGTCCGCCGCGAGGCGCCGGAAGGCCCTGGTCCGCGAGACGAACGGTCGGACGACCGAGACGGGTCCGTGGGTGCAGGTGTCTCGTCTCGGCGAGCCTCTGATTAACGAGGTCGTCATCGAACGGGGCGAGAAGGACCTATGGAATAGTCGACCGCCGGAGTCGGACAAACAGTTCTTGGACGATTACGCCCATCCGCAGCTGCAGAGCCTCCTGCCGATCCTCTATCCCGGCGTCTTCCCGAACCTCGCGACGCTGACCGCCTCGGGCGCGTCCCGCGCCGACCTCGTTGCGATCCTCCTCACCGGGATCCCGGCCGGGATTATCCCGGGCTTCCAGAACTCGAACGGGCCGACCCTGGCGGACGAACTGCGTCTCAATCTGGCCTTCGCGCCGAGCTACGACGCCACGGATGCCGGGATCAATCCGCCGGGCGACAGCGCGAAGCGGTTCGGCCTTCTCGGCGGCGATTTGGACGGCTTCCCGAACGGCCGTCGCGTGTTCGACAACGTCACCGCGGTCGAGCTGAGGGCCATCGCCGGGGCCACCTACCCGCTGATCGACCCGACGTTCACACCGGACGGGGCCGCGGGACTGCTGATGGACGGGACGAAGGAAGACCTGCCCTTCCTCCCGACGTTCCCGTACCTCGCGGTGCCCTATGAGGGGTACGAGCACGCGCACGACCCGTAAAAGGTGGATGGACCGGCGGAGCGGGTCGTCTTTAACGGGGAGCCGCCCCGCCCGAATCATCTGATTTCGGACGCGGATGGCCTCCGCGGACGGCGGTGCGTTGACCGGGTCCCCTCCCTTCCTCTTCCACGTTCCGTCTCGGCGCCTTGGTGGATGCACGCATGCAACACAATTCCGATCCTCGGGTACGAGCGGCTCCAATGGATTGTAACGAATCCTGAAACAACGTGGTTTATAGCGCTACGGTCGCATCCCTTCGAGGATGAAATTGACCGAGGCCACGGAGGCTCTCGAGCGGGTGGGACTCGGCCGATATGAGGCCCTCGTGTTCCTCAATTTGGCACGGGCGGGTGCCGCGACGGCCGGCGAGGTGGCTCGGGCCAGCGGCGTGAATCGGGTCCAGACGTACCGAGCGTTGGAGAGCCTCGAGGGCCGTGGGCTCGTCGAGGTCACCCTGGATCGGCCGCGCCGCTACGCCGCGCGTGCCCTCAACGACGTCTTCGACATGATTGCCGACGAAAAGCGCTCCGAGCTCGAGAAATTGGATGGGATCCGGAAGGCGTTGCTCGAAGAATGGCCTCGCCTGTCGGGGCGGACCCGCGAGCCGCCCTCGGTCCGCCTCCAGGTCATCAAGGGGCGAGCCCAGATCTATCGGACGCTCCAACGATTCATCGCGGGCGCGAAAGAGGAGGTCCTCGCCTTCACGACGACGAAAGGCCTCCAGCGATCCTATCGCGCGGGCATCAATGAAGTCCTCCTCGCGGCCATACGGCGGGGAGTGAAGCCGCGGCTCGCAGCCGACGTGAATGAAGCAAACGCGGTCCTCATGGCCCGGGTCGCGGAAGATGTCCCACTGCGTCATGTCGAGCGACAACGGGCCCGCTTCATCATCGTCGATCGGGAGGCCATCCTGGCGTTCCTGATCCAGGACGAGCGGACGATCCGGGGCGAGGGGGAGACCGCTCTCTGGACGAACAGCCCTGATTTCGTGAAGGCGCACCTCGAGTTCTTTGAGAAGGCATGGGGCGCCGGGATGCCGGCGAGGGACCGATTCCATCAGTTGCGTCAGACCGCACGGGATTAGAGCTCTTGAGGACCCTTCCGGCTTCGGGGAAGGTCGCGGTTCCCGGTGGGACCCGCCTGCGGTTTTCGCGCCGTTCGCATCCTTTATTATCGGCCGGGCGTTCGGCCGGATTGTCGGGGTGGCTCAGCCTGGTGGAGCGTCGGACTCATAGGGATTCCGTCGCAGCCTGACCGCGGCGTTCCTGGGGCATCCGGAGGTCCGGGGTTCGAATCCCCGCCCCGACATGGTTCTCGCTTCCAGAAGGCCAACGGGGAATCCTTCAGGGATGTCTCGGGCGCTTCGGAAGGTGCGGTCGTCCGCATGGCTGCCGGTGGGCGTCATCGGACCCGCGATTTGCGCAAAGTCCTTCGCGACGATTTCCGGCGTGAGACGCTCTTGTCGGGTTTCGTCCATGTAGAATGTCCCGTGGCTGATCCCGCGCACCCAGACCTTCTCGTCCCCGACGAAAAGGAATTTCCTACGGACGATGGGGCGACCCACGGGAACGCTCGACGTGGGCGTAGATCCCGATGGGTCCTGTCGACATTCATCGTCTCACATTCCTTCGTCCTCCTTCGGTCCAGAGCTTGCGGCTATACTGGAACACAAGGAAACCTTATCCCGATATAATGGAACGTCGTCATGGCCTCGGTCGAAAGGGCGGACGACGGTCCTAGACGCTGGGTGGATTCCGTGGGCATCGCAGCCGTCGTCCGGGGGTGAAAGGCCGACGATGATCGAAGGCGTGGACAAGCTCCCCGGCGACACCGGACAACCGGGCCTGCCCGTCCTCCAACCTCCCGCAGCTCCGCTGCGGACGCGTCCGCGGGTGGGGTGAGGACATGGGTGGGCCGACCGTGGTCGTGGCCGCCTACAATACCGCCGCTTTTCCGGAAGGCGGAGGGCATTTCTGGGTCTACTTGCAGTACGTGCTCGGGCTTCGCGCGCTCGGCTGCGACGTCTACTGGCTCGAGGCGTTTCGCAGGAACGGGCGCCCCGAGCGAGAGGCCGCCGCGCTGGCGACGTTCCGCGAGCGGATTCAACGGTTTGGCTTGGCCGACAAGTCCATCGTGTATGTGACCGATGCGACTATGCCCTCTGAGGGGCCGACGGAATACCTCGGCTGGGACCGCGCGGAGGCCGAGGCCGTGTTCCAGAGGGCGGATTTGCTGTTGAACTTCCACTATGCGATCCACCCGGCGTTGCTCGCGCGCTTCCGCACCACGGCGCTCGTGGACATCGATCCCGGGCTCCTTCAATTCTGGATGACCCGCGGGCAGCTTTCCGTCTCCCAACACGATGTGTACTTCACGATCGGCGAGAACGTCGGCAAGCCGGGGGGCCGGATTCCCGATTGCGGCCACACCTGGGTCTCGATCCGACCGCCCGTGTCCCTGGACCACTGGAAATACCGGTTCGATCCGGACTGCGAGGCCTTCACCACGGTCTCGATCTGGGACTCCTCGGATTGGATTGTGGACGGCGAGGTGGAGTACGAAAACACGAAACGCGTCGCGTTCCTCGAGTACGCCGACCTGCCCCGGATGACCCAGCAGCCGCTGGAACTCGCCCTGTTCCTGACGCACGAGCGGGACATGAAGGAGTGGAAGGAAATGGAGGAGCGCGGATGGCGGATCCGCCTGTCCCGAGACGTCGCGGCGACGCCCGAGGCGTATCAGGAATACATCGCGCGGTCGCGGGGGGAATTCAGTTGCGCGAAACGGTCCTGCATGGAGTTCCAGAACGCATGGGTGAGCGATCGAACCGCGTGCTACCTCGCGAGCGGTAAACCCGTGGTCGTCCAGGACACGGGTCCAAGCCAGTTCCTGCCGAACGGGGAGGGCATGTTTCGCTTCTCCACGCCGAAACAGGCCGCGAACGCCTTCGACTCCATCAACGCCGATTACGAGCGCCATTGCCGGGCGGCGCGAGACCTGGCCGAGGGCCATTTCGACGCGAAGAAGGTGGCGGCGACGATCCTGCGTCACGCGCTAGGCCGCGACGGGCCGGGACGAGGCCGGTCGAATCGGCCCGCACGGTCCAGGGCGTCGTGACGTGACGAAAGAACCGATCGTGAACGGGGCGACTTCGGTGCGAGTCCCGGCATCAATCGGGGCATCGTGGAAGCGCATCGGCACGGGGTATGAACGAGCGCGAGCTCGCTCGTGAAACCGCGATGGGCCGAGCAAGCCTCGCGACTCGCCGCCGCGTGCCCGGACCTGAGCGTGAGTACTTCCCAGCACAAAGCGTGCGATTCGCACCTCTAGGCTCAAGAGGCCACGCTTCCATCGAGCTTGGGAGGGTGGTCCGGCGGATCCCGTCGAGCGGGCACAGGCGATCGCCCAATTCACCGCGGTCCTGGAGCGACCCGACGTACGGAAGGAATTGGGACGGCACGCGCGATCCGTATGGCCGGGGCACGCCGCGGACGAGATCCGCGTGCGGCCGCTCCGTGCCCATCGGCATCGCTGCACCTTCGACGTCTCGTTCGGGGCAGACGGGGACGAGCGACGACTCATCGCGAAGGTGTACGATAAGGACCGCTCGGATGTCTTCGCCGTCATGGACGCCGTCGTCGCCTCCGGTTTCGGTCCGGCGGCTAGGTTCGCGATCCCGCGGCCCCTGGCCTACCTGAATTCGGCTCACGTCTTCCTGCAGGAATGGATCCCGGGGACCGAGGCGGTGGAGGTTTTCTTGGGCGATATGGCGGCGCCGCAACCCGAGGCCGCCCGACGATGCGGGGCTTGGCTGGGCCGATTCCACGGGAAGGCGCCGCCTCAGGGCCGCCCGTTCGACCCGGGCCGGACGGGCTTCGCCATTCCCTATTGGGCCCGGAGGATCCGCGAGGCGGGCGAGCGGTTCGCAGGCAAGGCCGACCTCCTGTTGCGGAACCTGGAGGCCGCAGCCCCTGCGATCTTCGCCGAACATGAGTCCCGAGCGGGCCACGGGACCTACATGGCGGAGCACGTAATCCTATCGGGAGACCGCACGGTGTCCATCGACCTCGACGAGTACTGCGTCGCGGATCCGGCCCAGGACCTCGCGTGGTTCATCGTCTCGCTCGAACGGCTCGGGCTCGAGAAACGGGGATCCCTCCGGGCCTTCGACCGTGTGATCTCGGAATTCCTCCGGGGCTACGCGCGTTTGGGTCCGAAGATCGGGCTGAGCCACCTGCCCTTCTACAAGGCCGTGACCTGTTTGCTCGAAGCCCACGAAGACCTCTACCGCCGGCTCCCTCCCCTTCCGGACTGGAGCGAGGCCATGCTCGAGGAAGGGATCGATTCCCTCGAAGCGGGCCTTGCGTATTGAGGCGACGCTCCGTCGTCCTCGGCCGACCAGGTCCTCGACCGACCGATCCGGCGTCCTTGTGGCGGCTAAGGTCGTGGTGAGGCACCGTCCCCTGACGCGGCGGTGTCTCGTCCCTCGGGGATTCCGGATCAGAGGTCCCGTCGTCGACGCGGCCGCTCGCCGCCCCATCGGCGCTCACGCGGGCCATCTGCTCCAGGCTCGCCGTCACTTCATTGGTCAGCCGGCTCCTCCCGTCCGGCTCCAGGGCGAGGATCGCGTCGCACCACCGCAGGGTGCTCGGCCGGTGCGCGATCATGACCGTGGTACGATTCTTCATCAGCTGGCGGATCGTCTCGATGATCGAGGCCTCCGTCTGCATGTCGAGCGCGCTCGTCGGCTCGTCGAGGATCAGGATCGGCGCGTTCTTCAGGAAGGCGCGGGCGAGGGAGATCCGCTGGCGTTCCCCGCCCGACAGCTTCATCCCCCGCTCGCCGACCAGGGTGTTGTACCCGTCAGGGAGGCTCATGATGAAGTCGTGGACATTCGCCAGTTTCGCCGCGGCCTCGACGGCCCGCTGCGTCGCCCCCGGTCTGGCGAAGCGGATGTTCTCGGCGATCGTCGTCGAGAAGAGGAGGGTGTCCTGGAGGACGACCGCGAACTGGTTCCGGAGGTCCGCGACCTTGTAGTCCCGGAGGTCGACCCCGTCGAGCGTGATCGCCCCCGCGGTTGGATCGAAGAAGCGCACGAGGAGGTTCGCCAGGGTCGTCTTTCCGGACCCCGTCGGGCCCACGATGCCGAGGCACTTGCCCGCGGGAAGATCGAGGGACACGTCGCGCAGGACGGGCCGACGTTCGTCGTATGCGAAGGAGACGCCTTGGAAGGCGATGCGACCGACGGCCCTCCCGATCGGGCGCGCATTCGGTTTCTCGGGGACGTCGGCCTTCTCGTCCAGGATCTCGAGGAATCGGTCCATCCCGGCCAGGGACTTCTGGATGTCGAGGACCTTTTTCCCCAGGTCCCTCAAGGGCGAGTAGAGCTGCGTGAGGTAGTAGTAGACCAAGAAGAGGCCGCCGACGCTGAGGGTGCCGGCCGCCACGTGCTGGACGCCGAGGAACAGGACGGCCGCCAGGCCGATCGCCGTCACGACCCCGACGATCAAGGTGTACAGTCCCTGCTCGACGTTCACCTTGAGCGCGGCCGAAGCCGACTCCGTGTATCGGGTGCGGAACTGATCCTTCTCCCGGTCCTCCTGGCCGTACGCCTTCACGACGCGGGCGGCGCTCAACGACTCCTGGGCCGCGGACATCGCGGCGCTCTCCGAGGACTTCGCTTGGCGCCAGCCGACGCGGATCCGGCGTCGATAGATTAGGGTGAAGAGGAACATGACCGGGGTCACGGACAAAGCGATTGACGCGAGCTGCCAGTCCAGGGTCGCCATGATCCCGAGCATCCCGCCGAGGGTCAAGAGGGACGTGATCAGGGGGATGAGGGCGTCCACGGACAGGGATCGGAGGGAGGTCGCATCGTACTGGATGCGGTACGTCGAGTCGACGGTCCCCTTCGTGTCGTGGTACACGGTCGAGAGGCGCTGCAGTTGGTGGAACAGCCGGACCCGCATCTCGACGTCCATCCGGTTTCCGACGCGGTTGTTGAGCCACACGGTCCCGAGATTTTGCAGATTCGTGAGGACGGTCCCGGCGAGGAGGATGCCGAGCGCGAGGGCCAGCGCCGTCTCCTTCGTCGCCCCGGAGGGAGTCCCGGTCAGCCATGCGAGAAACCCGGTGAGCGGCTGCGATCCGACGACGCTGTCCAAGATGATCTTGATCGGCAACGGGGTGATGAGGGCGAGGGGCACCGCGGTGAGGGAGAGGACGAAGAGGAGCGCGATCTGTGCCGCGTAGGGTCGCATCTCGCGGAGGATCCTCTGTGCGGTCCGCCGCTTGGCCGGCGGCGGAGTCGGCTTCTCGGAGTCTTCGGGCTTGGGAACCTCCAGAGGGGCCTCCGTGGCCCGTCCGCGTTGGCGCAGGGCGGTCAGGAGCCACACGATCCACACGATCGCGACGGCGACGGCGGCCTCGTAGGGGAGGAGGGCCGCGGGGAAGAGCCGCCGTCCGAGATCCTGGAGCGGCTCCGGGACGGGAAGGCCGAGCGCCACGCTGGGCGACAGGTAGCGAAGCGCCAAGGATACAAGGACGAGGCCGGTGAAGAGGACCACGACGACCACCGCGAGCGTCCGGCCCAGGTCCCCCTCCGCGCGAAGGGGGCGGGCTTCTTCGGGCACCGGCGGCGTTCGGATCGGCGGGACGGAGGGCGGGTGGGAGGCGGCGACGCGCTCGGCCTCCAGCCTCGCGAGTTCTTGCACGAGCCGCCGGAACATCGGGTCGTTGGCCCGCGGATTGTCGAAGTCCCGAGGGCCCGGCTCGGAACTGACGCGGCGCGAACCTCTCCTAGAGGTCCGATCCGAGTCCTCGTCCGGCCACGTCACGGTGTCCCTCCCCACGCGGCTCCTGCCGGCGAGGGTTCCTTATGGGCCGACCCGGGACGGTCCTCTCGTATCAAGAGGTTGCGGCTACATTCGAACACGAAGGAACCCTGTCCCGATATGGGGCATAGGCTGAAAAGCGCTCGGCTTCATCATGGCCGCCATCGCCGGCTTGGCGTTGGTAGTGCTGGTGGCGACGCAGGGAGGCCTGCTCGCCGGCCTGGTCTTCCTAGCCGGAGCCGTCCGGACCCACGCATCGACCCGCTGATCGGGCGCGGCGGAGACCGAGCCTTTTGCTCTCTCTCCCTTCCTCCCGCTCGGAGTCCGTGGCTGTCCCCGGGGGTTGGGCACCGCGGCATTCCATCGGAACGTTCATCGTCGGAAGTGCGTTGTTTGTTGCGAGGGTTGCCGTGGAGGGTGGTCGACAGCTCGCACAGTCGCCGACCGGAGCGAGCTTGTTTGGGCTCTCGGGCGCTCGCCTTCGTTGGCTCGGCATTACCCTCCTCGCCGTCGGATTCCTGCTCTTTATCGTAGGCGCCGTCCTCCCCGTTCTGGCCATAGGTGGATTCGCGCAGAACCCCTGGGGACCCGACGGGACGGGCTTCGGCGGCTTCAGCTCCTTCGCCAGCTCCGTCGCGATGTCCTTCGTCCTCTCGGCGATCGGCCTGGTCTTGATGGCGATCGGGGGGTTCACGCTCCGATTCGGCCTCGTACGACCCGTGGCCAGCTATCTCGCGGTCGAGGCCTCGCCTGCGATTCAGACGGCGGCCGCCGCCCTGGGCAGTGGACTCCGGGACGCCGGATTCGGGGCGACGCCTGCCGCAGGATCCCGACCGGACGTGCGGGTGAAGTGTCGCAACTGCGGATACCTCGACACCGAGGACGCGGAATTCTGCAGCAAGTGCGGCCAACGAATGTAGGCGCGTGTTCCTCCTTTCCTCGGCGAAAGCCGGAAGACGATCCGAGGTTGCCGCGTCCCGAATCATTCCGATTTCTGAGAACAATTCCGAATTCGGGCAAAGCTTATCGAGCCGAGTTGACGCTCCCTCCCGCGTGGGGAACATGCGGGCCTTGCGGATTGCAGCGGCGATGTTGGTGGCGGCGGCACTCGTGAGCGTCTCGATGGCGGTTGCCTCCGCGCACCGCGACCGGGAGGACGATGGGGACCACCACGGCCGCTCGGGCGGCGTGTGGTTCGCGATCATGCGCGGACGATTCGAGGCCCCGACCCCGCGCGATACGCCGGCGATGGGCGTCGCGGTCTTCCACATGAGTGAGGGAAGCATGGACTACCTGATCGTCGTCGCGCGGATCTCGAACGTCTTCGCGGGCCACATCCATTGCGGCGCGCCCGGCGTCGCGGGCCCGGTCGGCGTCACGTTGTTCATGGGGACGCCGGGAGGCGGACCCGTCCGCGGCGTCCTGGTCCGGAGTTCCTTCCTCGCGCCGGATGCGGGGAACCAGTGCGGCTGGACGAGCCTCGCGGACGTCGCCTCGGCGGTCGCGAACGGCACCGCCTACGTGAACCTCCACACGAACGACGGCATGGATCCGCCGAACACGGGACCGGGCGACTTCCCGGGTGGCGAGATCCGAGGACAGCTGCAGGCCGCGGACGACGACTGATCCAGGCGCCCGGCGAGTCAACCTTGTTTGAGGTTGACCTCCGCCTGCGGGAGGCCCATCCCGCCGCCCGTCGGAGGGGGTGTGGGGGCCTCGATGGCGGCGCAGACGGCGTCGAAGTCCCACGCCCCGGGCCTCTTCGCCGCCTTCGGCTTCAGATGGTCGAGCAAGCCCGACCTTCCGAGGCGCAGGACGGTCCATGCCGCGTACGCCGGAGCCCCGGTCGCGCCGGGCGAGTTGTAGTTCGTGATATGATAGGAATGGGGGCCCGGGAGCTCGATCGCTTCTTTCATGAACACCCCGCGGCGGTCGACGACGCTCGCCCGCACCCCCGCGGTCCCGGGTCGGATCAGGTGTTCCTCCTTCAGGGCGGGGAGGAACTCCTGGGCTCGCTTCGCCATGACCCGCTTGGAGATGGAGGACGCCCATTCCTCCGCCGCGAGGGTGACGAAGTCCGGGTTCACCAGGAGGCGGAGCTTGTTCCGCCGCGGCGACTCCAGGATCTTCTGGGGGATCTCGGACGGATCCCCGAAGAAGCCGCGGTACGTGTACGGGCCCGCGACGGGGACCGCGTTGGGCCCGATCTCCCGGCGGCCATCCGCGCGGACGATCCAATGGGGATCGAGGAACGGCAGGTCCGGGTGCCGGGGGACCGTGTAGATGTTGCGGCCCGCGAGGGAATGCTGCGCGGGATCGATCTCCCAGTATTCCCCGCGGAAATGCAGGTCCGTGTACTCGAGCCCGACCCCCATGCGGTGCGCGAGGTCGATCGAGTTCCCGCCCGCGCAGTTGATCAGGAACCGGGTCCGCAGCGGCTCCCGTCCGCGGCTGACCCGCGCGCGGATCCGGCGCCTCGGGTCCACGTAGACGAGCTCGCCCTCGGGGGCTGTGAATCGGATCTCCAAGTGGTCCGCCGCCACGTCGACCGCGGCGACCTCGGACCCCAGGAGGAAGGTCGCGCCTGCGGCCTCCGCCTCCTCGCGCACGGATTTCGTGAAGGCCTCGTAGTCCACGGCGGTGTCCGTCTTCGACCAGATCGCCCCGTGGCATCGGACGTTCGGCTCACTCCGTCGCACCTCGCCCGCGGAGAGGACCTGGAGCTCGTCCTCCCCCATGCCGTTCTCGAATCCCCAGCCGTGGTACTTGTCCAGCCGGCCCACGCCCTCGGGGCGGGTGGCCACCTCGAAGGTCCCGACCGGCAGCCAGGGGAGGCGGCGCCGTTCCGCGTACCCCTTCCACATGCCGTAGGCGACCTGGGCGCATCGCGCGAAGATGCGCCGGGCCTGGGGGTCCAGGTAGAAGGGCCGATGGACGACCCCCGTGTTGCGCCGCGAGGTGTGCGCCGCGACGTCGACCTCCTTCTCGAGGACCGCGATCCGGCCCTCGTAGCGGTGGGCGAGCCAATACGCGAACGACGTCCCGAGGACCCCGCCCCCAACGATCGTGACGTCCCACGGTTCCATGCGGCCACCGTGCGGATGAGGCCTCGGCTTATTATCCCTCCGCACGTCCGGCGTCAAGACGTCTCATCCGCCGCAGGCTCGGCCGAGGCTGCACCGTGCCTGATCCG
>DASQXV010000161.1:0-6979 GCA_035639595.1 Thermoplasmata archaeon
TCCTCTCTTCGTCTTCTCCAAGTTCGATTCCGTGCACCCCGAGGCATTGCGCGCGGCCGGGGTCGAAGGTCCGCCTCCGGACGTCGGGAAGACGGGTCCTCGAAGGGCCTACGCGGAGGCTTTGCTGGAGCACGCCCTCCCGAGGACGATGGAAAGGATCCGAGGCCGCGACCCGCAAGGTTCGCCGTTCGCCAGGCCCTCCTTCTTCTTCAGCTCCGTCCGCACGGAGCCCGCGGCCATGGGCCGGAGCGCGACGATCCGGCTCCGGGCCGCCGCGGGCGGCGGCTGGGAACCGGATTACTCGGTGGACGAGTATCTTGCGATGTTGGAACGTTTCTCGGAAATCGCCTCCAACGCGGACACCTGAAGGCCCTCCCTCATCGGTTGCTTCCCGCCGATGATAACGTCGTGCTTAGGATTAAGTACGCTTGGGAGGTGATGCAAAAGACATGCCTTGCGCACTCCTCGGAGACCGCGCGTCCGGGAAGACGACGTTCTTGGGGCTGCTCTACGCGGCCCAGGTCAAGTACGGTACCGGCGTGCAGGATGACTTCCGATTCCACGCGCCGATCGGCTCCCTCAACCTCATGTCCGCCGTCTACGAAGGGATGAAGGACGGCCGGTTCCCGAGCGCCACCCTGAAGGAAGAGATCACGGAGCTCGGGTTCATCTTCGGTTACCTTCGAAAGGTCGTCGGCAAGTTGCCCTACTACATCCGGCAGCAGAACTGGGTCAAGCCCTTCTCCACCCTGCGGTTCTCCGCCTACGACGTGTCGGGCGAAGACATCGAGGAGTTCATCGAGACCGGGATCGCCTCGAGGCCGCTGATCCAACAGCTCCTGAAGAGCGTCGTCGTCGTGGTCCTCGTCGACTGCAGCAAGATGACGACGGAGATCGACACGGCGGCGTACAAGAAGATGCTGCGGTACGACAGCACGGTCGCGAAGTTGCTCGTATCGTTCCAGACGTACAAGAAGCAGGAGTACGATCGGCTCAAAGACTCCGGCATCAAGGCGGATCCCCCGCGGATCTACCCTGCGTTCGTCCTCTCCAAGTTCGACACGCTGCGGGATGACGTGCTCGCGCGGCTGGGCCTGCACCGGGGATTCCCGGAGAACAAGCGCCAGCGGAAGGAGTACGCGGAGGCCCTCCTCCGCGTCTTCGTCCCGCAGACCCTCTCCCAGATCCGCGGCGGCAAGATCGCCGGGGTCAGCATGGACAAGGCCGCGTACTTCCTGAGCTGGGTCCACACGGAGACCCACGAGGGCATGGAGCCCGTGGGGCAGGCGAAGATCCTCCGGACCGGCTTCGCGCCGGAAGGCGGCGGGGAACCCGACTTCTCGTACGACGAGTACGTCGAGTTCATCGAGCACTTCCGGGACATCGCGCACAGGATTCCGGACGAGATCCTCGAGGCGGAGAAGTTCCAGGCCCAGGCATTGGCGCGTCCGGCGTAGTGGGCGGGACGTATGGGAACCGCGGACCCGGTGTTCGTGGAATTCGACCACTGGCTGTACGGCGCCCTCCCGGGAGTCGGATACACTCAGAAGGCCATGTCGAAAGGCCTCGACGCGGGCCTGTACGACCAATACCTCCGCGGGCATTACACCCCGATCCGGGCGGCGACCGCGCAGACCTACGAGGAGCCCATCGACCTGCACATGATCCACCCGGTCCGCGGCGCGCGGGAGATCCTCGTGTCCCGCATCACCCGGGGCCCTCCGGACGAGGCGGGACGTCCCACCTTCGCGAACCACACGGTCATCGCGCGGACGGAACTCCTCCGCTCAGGACAGATCGACCTCGAGTCGATCTTCCGCTCCTTGGAGGAGTTCGACCGCCGGCATCCGGAGATCGCGGGGGAGATGCCCCCCCTGCGAATCCCGAGTCGGTCCGAGCAGGAGCGCGCGCGGCCCTTCGGACACGGCATCCACCGCCACCTCACGTTCCCGGCGCTCGAGACCCTCGCGACCCGCATGATGGCGGACCCGACGAGCCGCACCCTCCTCCTGTGTCGGAACACGACGCCGGAGGCGCGGAACGCGACCCTGAACCTGGTCTTCGAGCTTCTGTGCTGGGCCTGCGGCCTCCCGATCCAGACCGCGATCAGCGAGGCGCCGCGAACGTCCGCGATGAACTTCTTCACCCTCGTCGTGGCGCCGCGGGGCGTCCGGGCCGACTCGACCTGGGCGATCCTGGAGAGTTCTCTCTCCGAGCCCGTACTGCCACGCGTCGTGGATCGGGACGAGGTCTACCAGGCCTTGGCCGCCGCGGTCCGTCAGTCTCCCGACTTGCCCGCCCGATAGGTCCTCTCCCCGTTCGTCGCGACCTCGCGGGTGACCTTCCACCCGTGGCCGAGGTCCCACTCGCCCTCGTCCCTCCGATGTTCGGGCTGGGCCGCGTCGAGATGGTCGAGTTCCGCCTCGAGGTAGTCCGCGTCCGTGTCGACGTCGGGCGCCCAGGAGGCCTTCGAGAGGAGCTGGCCGAGCAGGATGAGCCCGCTGGGCCTTCCCTTCCAGGAGACGGCGAGGAAGGCCTTGCGCGCGACGGCCTCCGTCAGGACGAGCTCCCGCAGGGAGACGTAGGATGCGCGATCGCGGGGATTCTCCCGCGGGGGCGCTTCGAGCTTTCCCTTCTGCTTCGCGAGGTCCTTGAGCAGGACGAGCCAGTCCCGTTTCGTCATCGTCTCCCGCTCCCACGGGGAGCCGGGGATCGCATCGATTGCGTCGGCGTCGGAGGCGCCGGGCTTCTTGCCCGACGGATGCGTCCCGATGTGGACGAGGTCGTACGTCGCCACGTCCTCCTGGTTCCTCGCGGGCACGATGCGGATCCCGAGGGCGCCGAGCCCCGGGTGGAACCGGGGATCCAGGACCGTGAGCAGGTTCGCGACCTCCTGGGTGAAGAGTTCCGTCAGGGTCATGTTCACCTCGGACGACCCGTTCCGACGGGCGAGGGCGCTGAGCCGCTCGAGGGGGAGGGCGTGGTCCCCGTTGCGGACCGTCGACGCGAGGTCATCGAGGTACGCCTGCGCGACCTGCTGCGTGAGCCGGGGCCGTCGGGAGCCGAGGGAGAACTGGACCGCCTTCGCCATCATCTTCGAGCCGCGGAAGAGGCCGGAGAACCCGGCCCGCAGGAAGGCGACGGTCCCCGCGGCCTCCACGCACTGATTGATGAGCCCGGTGAGCCGGACGGAGAGTTTGCGGCTGAGCCGTCCTCCGGGGACCCGCGATTCGTAGAACATCCCGCCCCACCGCAGGGGCATGACCTCGGTCCACTCCCGGTCCGTCGCGCTCCGGCGATACCAGTCCAAGGTCTTGTCGCGGAGGATTCCGCTGACGAGGATCGGGTCCTCCGTCTCCGCGCGGACCCGCGGGAGGAGGGCCTCCGAGGCGCGGACGACTTGGTGCAGGGTCCGCTTGTCCCCGCGGGCCTGCTCGAGGACCGCCCGCGTGTCGATCGCGTTGATCGCCTCGAGGTCGAACCTCTCCTCCGGATTCATCGAGAGGAAGGCCTCGAGGGCTTGCGGTTCCGACCGCGAGGTGCCGAGGGCCTTGGCGGTCTTCCGGGAGGCGACCGTCGTCTTGCTGGTTTCTTCCGAATCCGGGGAAATCAGGGCCATGCGCACCGCTGGAAGGGATCGAATTGCGCTTCGCCCATCCAGCCGTCCTCCGAGCCTCCGGAGGTTCGATAAACCCGTTGCCGTCCATTATCGCGAATGATAGGTTCGGCCGACGGGACTCCATCCCGCCGTCCTCGAATCCCGTGGCTCTCGACGCCCCAGCGCGACGTCGAAACGAGGTTCCAGACAACCTTTCGGTCCCGCGGGCGTGGATATTTCGTACCGTGGGACTCTTCGCATGACCGTGCCTACCTCAGAGGTGCAAGCGATGCTGCGGATCAAGCGAATCTACGAACCTCCATCGAAAAAGGACGGTCGCCGAATCCTGGTCGACCGCGTCTGGCCGCGCGGGTTCACGAAGGAGAAAGCTAGCGTGGACGAGTGGCGAAAAGATCTCGCACCCAGCGACTCCCTCCGAAAGTGGTTCGGCCATGATCCGAAGAAGTGGGAGGAGTTCCGTGAGCGCTACCGCAGGCAACTGCAGAAGGAAGGCAAGGGGAGCGACCTCAAGGCGATCGCGCAGCGTGCAAAGAGGGAGAATGTGACCCTCGTCTTCAGCGCCAAAGACGAGGAGCACAACCAAGCCGTGGCCCTGAAGGAAGTGATTGAGGGCTGGAGACCTCGCCGCACGGAAGAGGAATGAGGCTGGAGATGGGACGAGACTCCGCGAAGATGTGAGGTATGCTCCCGGCGGGGAGCAAACTCGTACGGGTTTGCTACCAGGATCCTGTCAGCAATCTGGAGGGCTCTGCAACGTTATAGTGGTGGCTTTCGGGCAGGACCAGCTGGCTTCGGTCGGCAAAGGATCACGAAGACCTAGATGGACAGACCCCGTGACGGTTTCGTCTTTCTCCGCCCCTGCGATAACATCCGTTGGCGTCGCAGTGGGCAACTTCCGAGTGCTAGCTGTGGGCGGGAGGCTGGAGCCGCCTTCGCTCCGGCTCGCCAAGTCAGAGGGAGGCCTACAAGAAAGATGCGGCGAACGTGGCCTCAGTCATAGGCCCGACAACTTGGGTCTTCCCGGGTACCAACGCCGCCCTGAGGAGCCTGAAAAGCTCTGCCATGTCCGTCGCCTCAATCTCTGCGAACCCTGCCTGTTCCTCCTTGTCTTTGTCGACGAAACGAAGAAGCCGCGTCGTTCGATCTATCAATAACCCGAAAGTCTTCGGAGGCAGCGAATTGGCCTTCCAGCTTGCGGCGTCAGGGCGGTCAACCAAGCTACTAGGTCCAACGATCCACCTGAAAAAACCTCGACTAATCTCGGCGTCGGAAATGCCTAGAAACATCTGGGCTACGTCCACCGTGTTCGCAACCTCGACCCCCGAGTGAGGTACCTTGTATTCGTGTTCAAGGTCATTTCTTGGTGATGTAATCATGTGGTATATGGCGTCTGGAATGAAAAGACCAGTCTGACGCAGCCTCCCCGACTTGGCTGGATACCCCCAGCGCTGGCTCTGAGCATGGGCTCTTAGCCCATATGCGTACAGTAGCGTGTCAACGCGGTTTTCGACTGCCCGCTTCGCGTTGCTCAATGCGTTGACGTTACCTCTATCGGACCGCTCCAGGAGGTCTTGCCTGGCAAAATCGATGAATACCCAAGCATCAGTTTCAAACACCTGTTGAGAAACGAATACAGCCACTGCATAGCCGTCTGATTCGACCCGGTTGATGAGGGCCTTGACGTTCAATGACGTTTGCCCTCACCCGATTTGGCTGACAACCTCCTGGAGACGCTGTTCTCCCGCAGCCATCAGGAGATACTTGTATTCCTCACCCGCAGCGATACGATGAACATACTCAGTCGCCTTGGCGACATCGCGAGCCACGTTCGAGGTATGGACCTTCGAAACCCGGAATTTCTTGGTCAGCACTTCCGATATCTGTGGCGCAGTGAGACCATCGATGCCGAGTTGATCCCGAGCAATTTTCAGGACAGCCAAGCTCTTCTCCACCAACTTTCCCTTGGAAGCGAAGAGCTTCGCATACGGGCCGGCATCAACAACGTTGGTCATGAAGATCCCCACCGGATCCTCTACGCCTGCAGCTGCTCTGGTAGAGGCAGGACGCTTCGGTTCTATCGGTCCGGCACGTTTTCCCTCCTGAATCAGGTCTTGGAGTATCGTTTGATATGCGATGCTGCGAAAGGGCTCCTCCAGATCTGCGACTTCGTCCTTGGCCTTCTTTGCAAGTTCAGCGTACGGAATTGACATTGTGACCGCCCTCCTTGACGGCCCGTTCGAGCTCAGATCGGACCAGGAGCATTGCGCGATCGGGCACGACGTACCCGTCGCCGACTTTCTGCACAATCCGCTTCTTGTGCAGCATCGAGAGAGTCGGCTTCACCGAATCATAGTTGATTCCGGTCAAGGTCGAAATCGCTTTCGGCGAGATTTCCTCAGGGTCGGTTTGCAGGCTCAGGGCCCTGGCTGCTTTCCTACCCAGGAGCAATACCAGAATCTTCGCAGCGTTCGTAAGAGCCGCGAACGCGGGAGTGGCAATGACGGCGCCTGAGTCCTGATCCAACCGAACATACGGGGCAAGGACCTCGCCGAGAAGCTTGCGATCCAGGTCCTCTTTCTTGACGACAAGACCCGCCAAGGGATCTTCTGCCATTCAGCATGGCATTCCCACCCCATGGATAAGTCTTGGGGTAGGGGATGGGTAAAAGTACTCGGAATACACATAGGGGAAGATTACCCGCTTCGCACCCTCGAAAGAACTCTGCACTATAGGATAGCTGCATAGCGGACCCCGCAAGGGCAGCGCATCGAACACGGACCTCCCGAAGCTGTTCGAAGCCGACTGGACGTTCAAGGCCTCCTTGGGCGACGGGCAGTCAATCGTCGAAGGCCCGTCGGGAGGTTGGACGGATCTCGCAAAGACTGACACTACGAATCAAACCTCAAAGGAGAGTTGAAGATGGGACAGTACAGCCCGAAAGCCATTTGCTGCGGCGTTCCGATTGTGTGGGTGCGGTGTGAGTATTGGGAAGACGAGGTCTGGGACGGCATGTGCGCGTGGTGCAAGCGCGAATTCGCGTACTTCGATCATTGCGACCGGGTCAAAGGCTGACCCGACCAACGGCTCAAGGTGCCTCGAGTCGCTCCCGACGGGGAGTAAACTCGTTCGGGTTTCCTCCCTTAGGCCCCCCGTACGCAGTGAATTCGGCCGTTCGGAGTCGAGCCTCCCGCACGGGGCGAAGGGCGTCGGGGAGGTTCGGCGATTGGGGTTCCGCCGGCCCTCCGGGCGGTCGAGCGGAAGGTGGGAGGCGCCCCGCGCGAACCGGTTGCCAGCCGAGGAACTCGCGAGCCCGTCAGGTGCGTGATGCCCAAGTACTTGCTCGTCCCGAACTACGACGGC
>DASQXV010000162.1:0-4121 GCA_035639595.1 Thermoplasmata archaeon
ACCCCTCGGACCCAGCCGTCGTCCTTGAGGATTGCCGTCGCCGTCGTCTTGAGCCAAATCTCCGCGCCCGCTTTTGCGGCCTCCTTCGCGACGCCCTTGTCGAAGGCGTCCCTCTCGAGGACGATCCCGACCTCATTGCCCGCGTGGGCCTCTTCGATCGTGAGTTCCGTTCCGTTCGGTGAGAAGATCTTGGCGCCCTTCACCTCGCGCCCGACCCACTTCTGGTCAAAGGGGAGCTTCGTGTCCTCGACAAAGTGACGCGCCAAACCTTCGCCGCAGCGGACGGGCGATCCGATTTCCTGCCGCTTCTCGATCAAGAGGGTGCGGCATCCGCCCTCGGCCGCGTAGCGCGCGGTCATCGACCCGGAAGGTCCCGCCCCGACCACAACAACATCGTACTGGTAGGAAGGCATCTCGCCGGACCAACCATCGGCAGGGCGTATTTCAGATTAACGCACGGGACGGCTGCGTTCCGCGTCTGGGCTTGCTTGGTTCCCGTGACGAGTTGAACCACAGCCCACTGATGGCGGGAAGCACCGATCTGTCCCTTAACCACGCCCAAGGCGGGCAGTCGGCGGCAACGGTCGGGAGAACTTGAGATGCACCCCCTCCGAACCTATTCATAGGGCATGCTTCTTTGGGCGGCACAGGAGAGGCCCATGAGAAAAGTGATCGTCGGAGCGAGGGTTTCGATGGACGGCGTGATGCAGGCCCCGAGCGGACCTGACGAGGAAGACCAGGGCTTCAAGCTGGGCGGCTGGGCTGCTGCGCTGCAGAGCGACGACCCCGTGGTGTGGAAGGAACTCGGCAAACTCTTCGACCAACCCTTCGACCTGCTGCTGGGCCGGCGCACCTACGATATCTTCGCGTCCTACTGGCCGTATGCCAAAGGCGACATTGCCGAGCCCTTCAATCGGGTCACAAAGTACGTGGCGACCCGCAAAGGCGTGGACCTGACCTGGAACGTCTCGGTGGCGCTGCGCGACGCGGCAAAGGACGTCGCGATGCTGAAGCAGGAAGTCGGTCCGCCGCTCATCACACAGGGCAGCGCCGAACTCGTGCACTCACTACTGGCCGCCGGGCTCGTCGATGAAATCCGGACACTCACGTTCCCTGTGCTATTGGGTAAAGGAAAGCGCCTCTTCTCGGACGACTCCCAGCCACGCGCATTCAAGCTGACCGACAGCACCGTGTCGCCCAATGGAATCATTCATGCAATCTATCGGCTCGACGGCGAGGTGAAGACGGGCACCGTCGGCGACCCGCAGGAGCTCGCCGCAGCGAAGGCCCGGCGCGCGAAGCAGAAGTCGAAGGGATGACGTTCCCCGCTCTGCTCACTTCATCGTGTGCAACTTGTGCCCGCGCGGATAGTCGATTGCGCCCACGGGGCAGACCTTCACGCACATCCCGCACTGCGTGCAGTCCTCGTTGAACGTCAAGTAGACCTCGTTCAGGAAGATCGCGTTCGTCGGGCAGGTGCCGACGCAGGCCCCGCAGTGCATGCAGAGCATGTCGTCGATCGCCATGATCCCGTTGTCGCGGACGGAGGGACGGATCGACACGACCTGCTCAGGCATGCCGGCCCCGCCACTCCTCCATCGGCACCGCGAACTTCTTCTCGATCTCCTCGCGGAAGTTCGGGCCCGTATTGTAGGCGCAGAACGGGATCACCTTGCCATCGGGCGTCGCGTAGTGGATCACGCACCGCTTCACGCGCTCGATGTCGTAGTTGTAGTTGTCCTGGAAGTGCATCCCGCCGACGTACATCGTCGACCAGGAGAACTCCGCGGCCCCGGCCTTGTCGCCCTTCGTGAACATCCGGTTCAGGATCTTCAGCATCTTGGCGAGGCCCATGCCGTCCGGCGCCTCCTCGGGCTTGAAGTGCCTCTTGAGGAGCTGCAGCGCCTTCAGCTTCGACGTGAATCGGATCTTCTTCTCCTTCGTGTCCTGCGCGAGGAGCCACAGGTCCTCCATCAGCCCTTCGACGTCCACGAAGCGCGTGATCGGGATCGGGTCCTTACCGTTCTCCAGGAACAAGTAGGACGCCAGGCCGCACGCCGGGTGGGACGTGAAGGAGGGCTTCGCCGTGTCCGTGAGGACGCTGACCAGCTCCGAGATCGGCGCCACGAAGGGCACCGGGTACCAGTCGTCCCGCGTCAAGTAGCCCGTCTGCTCCTCGAGGTCGTACGCGAGGTCGCTCAGGGTGTACCGTAGCTTCCTCCGGTCTTCCTCGGGGATCCGGCCCGTCAAGCTGACCGGCTGGAAGTTAACGCCCTTGACGACGTCGCGGTTCCGGATCGCGAAGTTGAGGATCTCGCCCGCCTGGTCGTCGTTGAAGGAGTTGACCATCGTGGGCACGAAGCAGATCGCGGGGGTCGGGAGGCCCTTGCCCTGGCGCTGCCGGACCCGCTCGATGACCTTCAGCTTGATGTCCAGGAGAGGTCGGCCGCGGGCCTTGATGTAGTTCTCTTCCCGCAGTCCGTCGAACTGCAGGTAGATCGTGTTCAGCCCGGCCTCGGCAACCTTCTCGAAGAAGCCGTCCTCCGTCGCGAGCCGGATGCCGTTCGTGGCGACCTGGACCTGGGGGAAGCCCATGTCCTTCGCCGCCTTCACGATCTCCGGGAACTGCGGGTAGATCGTCGGCTCGCCCCCCGCGAATTGGATCGCGGCGACCGGGATGGGCCGCTGCGCCCGCAGGACCGCGAACTCGTAGACGATCTGCTCGAACGTCGGCTCGAAGACGTACCCGGCCGCGTTCGCGTTTGCGAAGCAGATCGGGCACTTCAAATTGCAGCGGTTCGTCAGGTCGATGTTGCATAGACTCGTGGCGGAGTAGTGGAGGTTGCAGAGGCCGCACTCGTACGGGCACACCTTCGCATCCACGATCTGCGGGTTTTCCAAGCCGACGCCATCGAAGGCCCAGTTCTCCGCCTTTAGGTACATCTCGGCGTCGGACCAGCAGACCTCGTCGAATTCGCCGTGCTCCTTGCACGTCTTCTTCATCTTCAGCGCGCCGTCGCCGATGTACAGGGTCGCGGGGATGACCTTCAGGCATTCCGGACAGAGAGACCCGGTCCGTCGGGGAAGCCCCTTCTGGAGCTTCGAAGGCATGACGACCATCGCGCTGTCCTGCCGCGATTCGCGGTACATGTTCCGAACGGCGCCGATGGCGTAGTCCGTGCCGCAGAGAGACATTGTCGTGTTCACCTGTTAGCCCGAGGTGAGTTCACCTGAGATAATAACCTTATTGTAGTGAGTGCTACTACAGGATTCTGTTCGCGGTTTTGGGGTCGATGATTCACGGCGCGATCCCAACCGAAATCGTTCTCAGTTCTGAGACCACGTCGTCCAGGTCGACGTACACCCGGTCGGGGAGCCGGTCGAGGAACGTCCCCGCGTGGGCCCGCGTCCCCTCGTCGACGTCGAAGACTTTCCAGCCTTGGTCCTTGATCAAATCCTGCTTGGACGCGGGGAACCGGGCGTCCGATCCGAGGACCTCCTCCAAGGAGGAGAGGCCATGGGATGCGGTCACGGGCGGGAAGTGCCCCGTCCGCTTGAAGGTCAGGAAGCGCGCCGCGTCCTGATACATGCGGACGCCATGGAAGGTGAAGGCGGTGCGGATGGCATCGCTCCCCGCGCGGTCGATCTCCCGAAGCTCCGCGTCGTCGAATTGGTAGACGTTGTGCGGTCCGGGACCGAACAGCCGCGAATAGATGACCTCGTCCTCGACCCGAGGCGCCGCCTGCGACAGGTCGACCACGTCGATCGTCCCCGTCGCCTCCATGGTCCGTCGGAGCCCGTCGGGGAGCTTCCCCCGCCGATACGCGCGCGCCTCGAGGCCGACTCGGACGTCGGTCGGGGCCATATCAACGAGCTGCGAAAGGCCATCGAGCTCCTTCGGGCCGAAGGCCAGGCTCGGCGGCGTCTCGAGGATCACGAACGGCGCGCCCAGGATTCCGGCGATCCGTAGGTCATGAGCGAACGCGGCCAGACCGCCCGCGCTCGCCCTAAGGCCGTCCACGTGTGTGACCCTCCGACTGGCCTTCACGGCGAATACGAAGTCCGGCGGGACGCGAGACCGCCAGCGGCGGGCATACGCCTCCGGCACCGGCCGGTAGAAC
>DASQXV010000163.1:0-6327 GCA_035639595.1 Thermoplasmata archaeon
CTCATCCGCCGCAGGCTCGGGGCGAGGCTGCACCGTGCCTGATCCGGATTACCCTCCCGCCGCGGGCATGGGGAGGCCCCTCGACGATGCGATCCGCCTGACCGCGGGCGATGGGAAGCCCGGGGGACGGGTTCATGAGGAACGGACGTCTAGGCGGGCGGCAGCCTCGCGAGGGAGCTTCATGAGCGACGCGATCAAGACGGACGGGCTGACGAAGAGCTACAACGGATTCCAGGCCCTCGATCATCTGCAGCTCGCGGTGCCCTCCGGCAAGATCGTCGGATTCCTCGGCCCGAACGGGGCGGGCAAGACGACGACGATCAAGATCCTCACGGGCCTCCTCCGGCCCTCGGAGGGCCAGGCCTACGTGTGGGGCGTGGACGTTGTGGAGGACCCGCGGGAGGCGATGGCCCGGGTGGGCGCGGTCGTCGAGACGCCCGAGCTGTATCCGGAGCTGACCCCGCGGGAGATCCTGTCCTACGTCGGCCGCCTGCGGCACATGGCCTCCGACGCGATCCGAGAGAGGTCGAAGGCGGTCCTCGAGGAGGTCAAGATGACGGAGTGGGCGGACCAGCGGACCGGGAAATTCTCGAAGGGGATGAAGCAGCGGGTCGGGATCGCGCAGGCCCTCCTGGACGAGCCGGACCTCCTGATCCTGGACGAGCCGACGGGCGGCCTCGATCCCCGCGGGATGGCCGAGGTCCGGGACGTGATTAAGGCCCTCGGGAAGGGCGGGATCACGGTCTTCATGTCCTCCCATCTGCTGTACGAAGTCCAGGAGACCTGCGATTCCGTCGCCCTGATCAACAAGGGCAAGCTCCTCATGTACGACGACCTGGACCGGATCACCCTTTGGCGGAAAGGGGGTCGGGTCGAAATCGAGGCGTTGCCCCCGATCCCTCCCGAGATCGTCGATCGGCTGCGGTCCTCTGGGGGCGTCAAAGGCGTCCACGGGCCCGAGGGAAACCGGATCACGGTGGAACTCGAGGGCGGGGACGAAGAGCGGGCGGCCCTCCTTCGGCAGCTGGTCACGTGGGGCCTTCGCGTCCGATCCTTCAAAGACGTCGAGATGCCGCTCGAATCCCTGTACCTCGAGCTCGTCAAGGAGAGCCGGTGATCCAATGGGCTCCCCGGACTCGTCTCATGCTGCGGAGACCGCGGGACGGCCCTCGAAGGGCGGGTCGCATGTCGGATCCGTGGCGCGGTTCGAACTGCTCCGGCAATTTCGGCGGCGCCGGTTGCTCGTCCTCCTCATCATCGTCGCGGTCCTCCTCGTCCTCTTCATCGTCGTCCTCCAGATCTTCGGATCCGCCTCGAGCAACGCCTATGCGTATGCGTCCTTGTTCGGGAGCTTCGTCACGATCCTCGCGGCCCTCGCCGCGACCTTCTTCGGCGCCGATGCGCTCGTCGGGGAGTTCGAGCAGAGGACGGGGTACCTCCTGTTCCCGCAGCCCGTCTCGCGGACCTCGATCTTCCTGGGGAAGCTCCTCGCGGCCTTCGCGCTGACGACCCTCACCCTTGCGGCATACTATGGCGTCGTCGCGGCCGCGACCGGCGTCGTCAAGGGAAGCGTTCCGGTCGAGCTCGGGTACTCGTTCCTCCTCGCCGTCCTCTATTCCACCGCCGCATTGGGGGTCGCGTTCTTCCTGAGCAGCGCCCTCCGCGGCACGACGATGGCGTCCGTCGTCACGTTCGCCCTGTTGTTCTTCGTCCTCGCCATCGCCTCGACGATCATGAGCGTCGCGTCCGTTCGACCCGACGGAAACCTGGCCTTTGCCGGCGGGACGATTTCGAACATCCTCTCCGGTCCCTATCCGGCCGCGTACCCGGGCGACTCGCAGGTCCCGGTCGGCGGTGGTCCCGGAGGCGACCGCTTCCGGGTCTACTCCCCCGGGGTCCCGATCTCCATCCTCGTCATGGCGATCTGGGCGGCCGTCGGATTCGGCCTGGCCTGGGCCCTCTACCGACGGAGGGAGATGAAGGGCTGAGGGCCTCGGGTTCCATCCCTCTCCTCACGGCCGAACGTTGAGGACGCGCCTGACGATCAGATGAGGACGATCTCGACAGAGATCGTCACCGAATGGACGATCGAACCGCTCGTCGCGGTCACCGTGACCGAATAGGTCCCCGGCGTCGTGAGGAGGGAGGCCGACACGTACAGGGTCGACGCGGCGCTTCCTCCGCTCGTCAGGAAGACCGACGCCGGATCGGTCCAGGCGTCCGGATAGATCGTCGGGAGGAGCGGAGGGACGTTCACCGCCGCGATCGAGACGCTCAGGCTGATGGTCCCTTCGAACCCATTGAGGCTGAAGAGGGTGAGGGTCGTGGAATCGGAATGGCCGAGCGGGATCCGCATCGACGTCGAGGAGGCCTGCATCCAGATGTCGGGCGGCGGGGGCGGCGGCGGGGGCGGCGGCGCACCCGCCAGGATGGCGTTTGCGAATAGCGTCCCCAGCTTCGTGGCGCCGCTGGTGTTCAGATGGACGGCGTCCACCATGTCGGTCGCGGGGACGATTTGCGAGTGCAGGTCGACGAGCGTGACCTTCGGCCGCGACGCCACGAGGCCGGGCATCGCGGCATTGTAGTTCACGACGTTTTGGTTGCCCTCGGGCCAGTCCACGTTAAACGGCGGTATCGTCGAGACGATGATGCGCTCCGCGCTGGGTTGGGCGAGGATCGTATCCAGCAGTTGTCCGAGTCTCGTGGGAGCGTTCGCCACATCGTTGCTGTCGACTATATCCTTTGAACCGATCATCAGAAGTACAATCTGCGGAGTATAGGTCGCCAGCCGGTCCGGCATGATGGCTCTGATGTCGTCGATCGTGTAGTTCCCGTGTCCCTCGTGCTCCTTGTCTGCCAGCTCGGCCGATCCATCGACCAGCGAACCGACCATGTCGTACGTGAAACCCGCGGCGGTCAGGTCTTGGGTCAGCTTCAGCCGGGGCCCGTTGAGGCTTGTGGACGGGTGGCCTTGGATGTTCGAGTCGCCCGTCGCCATGATCTTGGTGACGCCCGTGGGCGAAGGCGGCTGGTCCGCGAGGGTCCCGGTCGTCCCAAGGGAATCGGAGGCCGTCGTGGGGGAGAGGGAGGGCCAACCCGCGGCTCCAAGGCCTAACAGGAGGGCCGCCAGGAGTCCCACGAAGAACCGGAATCCTTTGACCGTGGGATGCGGGAGAGGCGTCAACGGGCAGCCTAGGGTCCAACGAATGGGCCGTCGGGGATGTACCGCACGTTTAGGGTCGGTTGCATGAGTATCCGTTTTGATAATATAATCCTCGGCCCGTTTCGTCTTCCGCGGTCCTGTCGGGGGAACGCCGCTCAGAGGGGCCAGGGGATGCCCCGGTCCTGACCGATCTTCCTCAGGCTCTCGACGACCTTGGGATCGAGGGGGATCCCTTCCTTCCGGTGCCGCTCCATGCGCGCGAAGCTCTTCTCCCCATGCACGTAGATGCGGTCCTGCCCCTCCGCCTTCGGACTGTCCTTCAGCTCGCGCGCGAGGCGGTCCATGTCCCGCCGGAACTCATCGAGCGGCCGGAACGCCGCGGGATCGAGGGCTAGGAAGAAGTGCCCGACGTCCGGCCGTCGCTCGTCCGCGTAGACTTGGAGACCGGTCGCCGCGCCGCTCAGGACGCCGCACAGGACGTCGACCATGAGGGCGAGCCCGTACCCTTTGTGGCCTCCGAGCTCCTCGCCCTCGCCCCCGAGGGGAAGGAGGCCCCCTCCGAGGCGGTTCGCGAGGGCGTTCAACACGCGCTTCGGATCCGTCGAGCTGCGCCCGGTCTCGTCGACCGCCCATCCATGGGGGATCGGTTGGCTGAGGCGCTGGTGGACCTCCACCTTGCCCCGCGGGACCGTGGACGTCGCCATGTCGAGGACGAACGCCTTCTCCTTCATCGCGGGGGCCGCCAGGCTGATTGGGTTCGTCCCGAGGACCGAGGTCCGGCCGAAGGTCGGGACGACGAGCGGGCCCGAGTTCGTCATGCTCACCCCGATCAGGTTGTGCTCGAGGGCCATGAGGCTGTAGTACCCCGCGATCCCGTAGTGGTTCGAATTCCGCACCGTGACGATGCCGACCGCGGTCTCGCGGGCTTTCTCGATCGCGAGGTCCATCCCCTTCTTCCCGACCACCTGGCCCAGGCTCTGCCCTCCGTCCACGAGGGCCGTGGCCGAGGTCTCCTTGATCACGCGGCTCTCGTCCTTCGCTTTCATCGTGCCGTCCTTCAAGCCGGCCACGTATCGCCCGAGCCGCGCGACGCCGTGGGAATCGATCCCCCGCAGGTCCGCCAGGACCAGGACGTCCGTCGTCGTAATCGCGTCGGCCGCGGGGACGCCGAGTTTCTTGAGGACATCTTCGCAAAACCGTCGGAGCGTCTTGTCGGGGACGAGGACGGACTCCGCCACGGCGAACGCTCCCGGGACCACGGAAGAATCCTTGTCCGTATAAGGTTGCGGTTCCCGACGGACCGCATTGTGACGGTCGGCCGCCGTGGGGTGTAGGACCAGAAGATGGTTTGGCGTTCGACCGGACCCGCGAAAGGATTAATATTGCGCCTCGATACCAACGGATTCGTCAGGCGGAGGCATCGCGATGCCTTGGGGACTGCAGAACCGACTTGCACGGATCCTTCGACCCTCGGACGGGCGGACCGTCATGCTCGCCGCGGACCACGGATACTTCCTCGGCCCGACGTCGAAGCTCGAGATCCCTCGGAAGACGTTGGAGCCCCTGCTCCCGTACGCGGACGCCGTCATGGTCACCCGGGGCGTCATCCGAACCTCGATCGACCCGGGCGCGAACGTCCCGATCGTGCTCCGGGTGAGCGGCGGCGCGAGCGTCCTCAACGAGGACCTTTCGAACGAGAAGATCACGACCTCGATGCGGGAGGCAGTCCGGCTGAACGCGTCCGCAGTCGCTCTGTCCATCTTCGTCGGCGCACCGCACGAGCACGAGTCCCTCGTGAACCTGGGGAAGCTCGTGGACGAGGGCGAGGAGGTCGGCATGCCCGTTCTCGCGGTGACCGCGGTGGGGAAGGAGCTCGAGAAGCGCGACGCGCGCTACCTGGGCCTCGCCTGTCGGATCGCAGCGGAGTTCGGCGCGCACTTCGTCAAGACGTACTTCTGTGACGCCTTCTCGAAAGTTGTCGAAGCGTGTCCCGTGCCGTTGGTCGTCGCGGGGGGCCCGAAGCTCGAGACGGAGCTCGATGCCCTGGAGTTGGCCCACGACGCGGTCCAGGAAGGCGCCCGCGGCGTCGACATGGGCCGTAACATCTGGCAGTCCTCGAATCCCGTCGGCATGATTCGCGGGATCCGGGCGGTCGTCCACGAGCGGGCGACGCTGAAGGAAGCCCTCGACCTGGTCAAGGGCGGCAATTCGAAGTCGTAGGCACCATGCGCGCCGCGATGTACTATTCGAACGACGACGTGCGCCTCGTCGACGTGCCGCGGCCGAAGATCGGACCGGGGGAGATCCTCGTGAAGGTCCGCGCGAGCGGCATCTGCGGCTCCGACGTCATGGAATGGTATCGGAAGCCGAAGGCCCCGCTCGTCCTGGGCCACGAGATTGCCGCGGAGGTCGTCGAAGTCGGGGCCGGCGTCCCGACGATCCGGGAGAAGGATCGGGTGTTCGTGTCCCATCACGTGCCCTGCGGCACCTGCCGCTATTGCGTCGCGGGCCACGAGACGGTGTGCGACACCCTCCGGACGACGAACTTCGATCCCGGAGGGTTCGCGGAGTTCGTCCGGGTCCCCGCGATCAACGTGAAGCACGGAGTGTTCCGGCTCCCGGACGGCTTGCCCGATGACGAGGCCGTGTTCGTGGAACCCCTCGCCTGCGTCGTCCGCGGGCAACGGCTCGCTCGGCTCCGACCCGGCGGGACAGTCGTCGTGATCGGGAGCGGGGTCGCGGGCCTGCTGCACGTCAAGCTCGCGAAGGCCTCGGGCGCGGCCCGGGTCATCGCGACGGACATCGTCGACTTTCGGAAGGCTGCGGCCCTCAAGGCGGGAGCCGATCTCGTCGTCGACGGCGGGGAGGACGTCCCCGCGCGGGTGCGCGACGCGAACGACGGGCGCCTCGCGGATCTCGTCATCACGTGCACGGGCGCACCGGAGGCGATCGGCCAAGGCCTCGCGTCCGTGGACCGAGGGGGCATGGTCTTGTTCTTCGCGCCGTGCGAGCCGACCGCGAAGGTCGAGATCCCCTTCGACGACCTGTGGCGCGAGGAGGTCACGATGACGTCAAGCTATGGAGGGAGCCCCCGCGACCTCGGGGAGTCGATCACGCTGCTCTCCGAAAAACGAGTCTCCGTGGGGGACCTGATCACCCACGTC
>DASQXV010000164.1:0-4058 GCA_035639595.1 Thermoplasmata archaeon
CCCAGTGCAGGAACGGGAAGACGTAGTCGTCCGAGTCAAAGTAGTCCGGGAACCATCCGAGGAGGAAGACGTCGAAGTCCCCTGCCCTCCAGGCCGCCTTGTAGTCGGTCCACTGCTTCAGGTCCAACGTCACGGTGATCATGCCGGTCGCTTCCCACGCCCGCTTCAGGGACTGTGCGACGAAGATCTCGGGGTCGCCGTAGTGGCTCGGCGTGTACCAGAGCGTGATGCTGAACTTGTTCGTCGTGCTGAACCCCGCCTGGGTCAGGAGCGCCTGGGCCTTCGCCGTGTCGGGCGATGCGCCGTAGACCGTCTTGAAGACGTCCTGGTGGCCGAACATGCCCTGCGGGACGAGGCTGTACAAGGGCGCGACGGTCCCGGAATACGCGCTCGTGGAGATGTCCGCCCGGTCCGATGCATAGGCAAGGGCTTGCCGCAGGAGCTTGCCGTTGGCATCCGAGAACGGAGTCAACCGTGGGCACTTGCCGGCCGGGAGCGGACGAACCGCACTCACGTCCGCCGAGCTGCACATGTTGAACACGAGGTATCGGATGACTGGGCTGTCGCCCTCGAGGACCTTCACCGCGGAGTTCGTCTTGAGCGCCGCGAAGTCCGCGGGAAGCAGACTCCGATACGCGACATCAATGGCTCCCGTCTTCATCGCCAAATTCAGGTCCGCTGCGGTCGTGTACCGAACGATCGTCACTCGGGACATCTTCGGCGCCGTGCCGTAGTAGTTCGGGTTCGCCGTGAGCTCGTACCGCTGGTGCGGCAGATACGTGCTCAGCCGGTAGGGTCCGCTCGAGACGATCACGTTCGGGTAGAACTTGTCGTCCTTCACGGACTTCGGATCGACCGGCGCCGTAATCGTAAAGGCCAGCAAAGACACGAACGGGGACCACTTCTGCCGCAAGGTCACCTTGACGGTCGTGGAGTCCACGACGACCACGCCTTGGGCCGTGTAGTTCGCCCACGCGGAATCCTTGCGGGTCGCGTTCGCCGAGTCCCCCGGGATGCCCCAGTACTCCTGGGTCCCAACGACGTAGCCCAACAGGAACGCGGGCTCGCCGTTGAGCTTGACGACGCGATCAATCGAATACTTAACGACGGACGCGTCGATGGGCGATCCGTCCTCGAACTTCAGGTTCGGCCTCAGGTGGAGCGTGTACACGAGCTCATCCGTGCTGACCCCGCCATTCGCGAGACTCGGAACCGCCGTCAGGAGGTCCGGCGTCAGGTTGGTCGTGCCTGGCGAATACGTCAGGAGCATGGCCATGGTATTCTGGATAATGTTCCCGGAGAAGTAATCGTACGCGTCGGCTGGGTCGAACGTAATCTCATCATCGGTCGTGCCTACGACGAGGACCTTCGTCGGTTGGGTCGCCTGGCCAAGAAGCACGTACGCCGCGGCCCCTCCTACGATGAGGAGGACCACGATGACGGCCACCAAGGCCAGCACCTTCCGACTTCCCGCCCGAGGCGCGGCCGGCGGTTCTTGAGCTGTCGTTGCCAATCCACTATCCCCAAACGTAAGCCCGATCCGGGGCTACGTCGCGACGGTAATCCCGGTCAACTCTTAAGCGTTTTCCACCCCAAGCGGATTGGGTTCGTCATATGTCCAAAGTCGTTTGCCGGCTGCGGATGGACGTGAGGCGCCGGAGCACTTTGACCACGCGGTCCTGCGAGAAATCTCGTTCTTCGCATAGGAATCGGAGGGTCGCGGGGGCGTCGACTCCCGTCGAAGCGGGTACGGGGTCGGTTGACACCGGCGGATGGAGAAAGAATTCCCGGATCGCCTCCCGGTTCCGAGGCAACGCCTCCAACACCTGGGACGGCGCGCGCTCGAGCGAGCCCCATTCGCGGATACGCTTTACGGCCGTCTTGGGGCCGATTCCCTTGACCCCGTCATTGAAATCCGTCCCGACGAGCATCGCCACGTCAACGAGCTGCTCACGGGTGAGACGGAGGGTCGCGAGGGTTTCGTCCAGATCCAAGACCTCTGGCGGCACGAGGCGGGAACGGCCAAGGCTCGGCAGGAATTCGGTCGAGCCGACCGCGATGTATCTGACGAGTCGTGGCGCGCCGAACAGGAGGGAATCGTAGTCCTTCGACCCCGCTGCCCAGACTGCGCCGCGGCGGGCCAAGTCGGCGGCCTGCGCCTCGCCCTCGCTTGGTGCCTGCATCGACGGGATTCCAAGGAGACTCAGCAAAGTCTTCGCCTCCTCCACCATCGGTCTCGTGAGGCGGGAGGTCATGACCGCCTTGGACCAGGCCGTCGCCGTGTCCCCCGACGCGAGCGCGGCCTCATACGCCTTCTGCGACTTTTCCCGTGCCTCCCGGCGCTTCCGGATTTCCTCCCACTTCAATTCGGGCGGCGGTCCGTCGAACACGAAGACCGGCCGGATGTCGTAGTCCGCGATCAGCCGGGTCGTCCGGAAGATGAGGCCATTGAGATGCGAGGTAATCCTGCCCTGTCCATCCTTGAGGGGCGTCCCATCCCGGGTTCGCATAATTGAGAGGAATTGGTACAGCTCCAGGTTGCCGTCGACCGCCACGGTGCGCCCGCGGAGGGCCTCGAGGCTCGTCGGATGCCGGACGACGATCGGCGTGAGGAGGACGCCCATCGGCAGCCTCAGGCGGAGGGCAGGGAGAACGTCCAGGCGTCGCGGTTCGCGGCGATCGCGTCGAGATGCTTCAGCGCCTCGGCTCGCGGAAGGCTCATGAAAAGCTTCCCGACGTGCTTGCAGAAATCCTTGCGGTCGGCCTTCTTCTCCCAATCCTCGCAGTCGTGGACGATCGTCCGCGCGGCCGGGTCGAGCTCGACGCGGTAGTCTTTGACCCGCCCGAGGATCGTTTCCCCGTCGCGGCTGATCTCGACGTCCTTCGAGTCGATCCGCTTCGCCCGGTCCAGGCGATTCGGGTCCATGAACCGGCTCAGGGCCGCGTCGACCATGGCGTCCTGCGGCACGTCGGCCCCGAAGTCCTCGAGGGTCAGGGACTTCGTGCGGACCTCCGCGCGCGTCGCCTGCTTCCGGAATCCCTCGATCCGTTGCAAGGCGCGGGCCTGCTCCTGGGTCGAGACGCCGAGCATGCGGAGAATCTGGATCGTGTTCTCCGGCGCATACCCGTGGAAGTGGTTGTTGAAGAAGCCGAAGACCGTCTCCGACTGGGAGGCCGCCTGCTGGACGCGCGGGACCCAGGTCTTCAGCTCCTCCTCCGAATACCGGTAGTTGTACCAGGGATCCGTCCCGTGGCCATGCCACCGCACGTAGGCCGTGGGCGAGGTCACGTGCAGGTCGGGCGGGAGGAGCGGCTCGTCCACGATCGTGTATGCGACGCCCGTGGACCGCAGCAGGTCGAACGCCTCCATCGTCATCCAGGTCTTGTTCCGCGGCTCGAGGGCGAACGTGAAGTCCCGCGGGAGCGCGTCGAGGAAGCGGTGGATGACTGGCTCGGTGAAGCGGAGCCGGGGCGGCAATTGGAGGAGGAGCGGGCCGAGCTTCCCTTGGTCGAGCAGGGGACGCATCAGCTCGCAGTAGGCGAGCAACTCCTTGTCCGCCCCGCTGGCGACGTCCAGCAGGCGATCGTGGGTGACCGTCTGCGGGACCTTCGCCGCGAAGACGAAGTCGTCCGGGGTAAAGCGTCCCCAGCCCTGGACCATCCCCGGGGACGGCGCCCGGTAGAACGTCGAGTTGATCTCCGCGGTGTCGAACACCCGCGCGTACGCGCGCAGCTTCGACTCCGTCGCATTGCGGTAGAAGGGACCAATCCATTCCTGGTAGTCCCATCCGCTGCAGCCGAACCGGAGACGAGCCATTCGCTCCGCCTCAACGCGACCGCGATACATAGCGGTTCACCCGGGCGAGGAAGGTCCGAACGGGTCGCCCGTTTCGCAGGCCTCCCGGGGGCAGTCTTAAGGGCGCCCGACCCAATGGACGGACCGTGGGCGAACCGCTCATCGGGGCCGGTGGATGGGGCTATTTCGGAGGCGGGTTGGACGCCTACGCCCGCGACTTCCGGTTCGTCGAGGTCAATGCCTCGTTCTACCGGCCGGTGCC
>DASQXV010000165.1:0-2269 GCA_035639595.1 Thermoplasmata archaeon
GCGAGGAAAAGGACGAACCCCCCGCCGACCGTCACAGGAGGGACCGGGGCGAGCACGAGGACGACCGGGCCGAACCCGACGACGCTCGCGAACGCGACGGGCCATGCCCAGAGGTGACGCCTGAGGACGCCGATACCGGCCGCCAGGGCGACGACCGGAGCGAAGCCCGCCAGGAACGCGTGGCCGACCGGGTCGACCCGGGTCCAGGCCATCGCGACGAGGAACGCGAACAGCCACGCCGCGGCGGGCCGCGTTGGAGATTGGGGCCCTCGTTCCTCGAAGGCGGTGAAGACGGCCAAGGCCACGGCGAGGAGCCCGACGGAAGGAAAGACCCAGGCGGGCGCGGATGCGAATGTGCCGAACTGAATCCCTCCCGCGAGGAGGACGAATGCGCCCACGACCAAGGTGAGGCCCACGAAGGCCCGCGCCCACCGCTCCCCTCCGGTTTCCACAATCCCGCATCCGGACGGGGCGGATAAGGCTTCAGCACTCCGGAGAGCGGTCGTCGTCGGCCGCCCTCACGACGTCCGGAGCCGGCGACGGCGCCGCACCGCGACGTATGCGGCCACGACGGCAATCGCGAGGATGATGAGGATCAGGAGGCTGAAGTCCAGGGCGGAGATGCCGAGGGGGCCCGGCGGCGTCGGCCCGCCGTACGTGAAGGCCACGCCCGCCTCCGCGGGGTTGCCCGCGCGGTCCATGACCCGCACGAGGGCGAAGTGGGGACCGATCTGGGTCGCGCTCACCGTGGCCTTCGTCGTCCCCGAGGCCCGGGCTGGGCCGATCTCGTCGTACACGAAGTATGTCTGATCCGGGTCGATCCCGGAGCGGTCGTCCCCCGCGGTCCACGCGAACTCGATGGTCCCGTACACGGTCACGCCGCCCGTCGGCTCCGTCAGGGAGACGGTCGGCGGGGTGCGGTCCACCGTCACGGACACGGTCGCCTCTCCGACGTTCCCCGCCCGATCGACGGCCCGGAGGCGGACGGAATGGGACGCTTCCGAGATCTGCGGGAACTCGTAGCCGACGGAGTCCGGCACCCGCACCACGGTCCCTCCGTCCAGGGACAGTTCGACGCGGTCGATCCCGGAGCCGTTCTCCGATGTGATCCAGAAGAGCCGAAGGTCGGGCGTGTTGGCGAACGGGCGACTCGGCTCCACGACGGTCAGGGTCGGCGGGGAGACGTCCACGCCGAATCCCAGGGTGTCCGTCGCGAGATTCCCCGCGGCGTCGATCGCGAGGAGCCCCACGACGTGACGGCGTTCCGCGAGGTCCGTGAGGTCGTACGAGGTCGCGTTCGTCGGGAGCTCCATCGGAGATCCGCCGTCGATCGTGAGGCGGAGGTTCGTCAGCGGCGCGCCCTGGGCGACGGCCGTCCACGTGACGGAGACGTCCCGCGACGCGACGAACCCGTCGCGGCTCGGGCCGGTGAAGGCCAGGGTCGGCGCCGTGGGATCGAAGTGGAAGGACAGGCTCACGTCGGCGTGGTTCCCCGCGCGGTCCGTCGCGGTGACGACCAGGTCGTGGCTTCCTTCCGCGATCCCCAGGGCCTTCGAACCGGACGCGGAACCCAGCGGGACGGGAGCCGCCCCATCGAGCGCGACAGTCACGGCCGCGACCCCGGAGGCCGCATCCTGGGCGTCCCAGGTCAGGAGGTCCTGGTTCGTCCACGCGTCGGCGACGGGGCTCGCGAGGAACAGCGTGGGCGGATGGTAGTCCACGGTCGTGTGGGCTTTCGCCTGGTCCGGCATCGGCTCCCGGTCGTTCCGATGGTGCACCGCGACCGTCGCGAACTCGTAAGGGCCCTCGCCTCCCGTGAAGAGGGAATCGAAGGGGATCGTTCCGTTGACGACGTCCTCAGAACCGGGGACCTTCGACCCGATCCAGTGGCCGCAGGGGTTCCACGGCGGCGCGTACAGGGCCCACTTCCCGTCCGAGGTCGTGCGGTAGTAGAGTTCCGTCCAGTCCCTCGCCTTCGTGCAGTCGATCGCGAGGGCACCGACGTCCGCGGTCCCGAGTCCTTGCGCGCTCACCCCCTGCGAGCCGCCGTCCCCATCGCCCCCTCCGCCGCCCCGTCCGTTCAGGTACGCGGTATACGCGACCTCGACGACCTGCGTGGCCGTGAACTCCCGGAGGGGCGCGATGTCGGACGCGGGGGGACCGTCGCCGTGCCCGCCCGTCACCACGGCCGCGATGGGACCGAACCGGCCGAACGTCGGGAGGACGCTCGCCAGGACGAGCAATGCAAAGACGGCAAGCGCAAGGGCTC
>DASQXV010000166.1:0-2101 GCA_035639595.1 Thermoplasmata archaeon
GCCCAATCCTGGAGGGCGCGCACGTCCCTTTCCGGCTCGCGATGAACCCGGAGTTCCTTCGAGAGGGCCGCGCCCTCGAGGACGCGCTCAAGCCGGATCGCATCGTCGTCGGCGCCGATGATCCGGCCACGGCCCGGGCCGTGAAGGCGCTGTACCGGTCCGCGGAGGGGCCCGCGCTCCTGACGGACCTGAAGACCGCGGAGGCCGTCAAGTACGCGACGAACTCGTTCCTCGCGATGAAGGTCGCATACGCGGATGAACTCGCGAACCTGTGCCAGGCCTTCGGCGTCTCGTACGACGAGGTCCATCGCGGCATGGCCCTCGACCCGCGGATCAACCCGCGGTTCCTCGTCCCTGGCGTCGGGTTCGGGGGCTCCTGTTTTCCGAAGGACGTTCGGGCGCTCGTCGCCGGGGCGCGGGAGCACGGGACCTCGGCGCCGCTCCTCGAGGCGGTCCTGGCGCAAAACGAGGTCCAGTATCGGCGCGCGATCGAGCTTCTCGAAGAGGAGTTGGGGGACCTTCGGGGACGGCAGATCGCCCTGCTCGGCCTGGCGTTCAAGGGAGACACAGACGATCTGCGGGAGACCCGGGCCGTGCCCATCGCGAAGGCCCTCCTCGGAAAAGGGGCCCTCGTCGTCGGCTACGACCCGATGGCGGGCCCGGGTTTCGCTCGGTTGGTGCCGGAGGTGAAGGTCGTCGAGAGTGTGGCGGACGCTCTGCAAGGGGCCGATGGCGCGATTCTTCAGGCCGACTGGCCCGCCTTCTCGCGGCTGACCGCAAAGGACTTCCTGGGGACCATGGCGACTCCCGTCGTCGTGGACGGCCGTCGGATCCTCGACCCGAAGAAGACGAGGGGCCTCCGTTTCCGGCGGATCGGCTAGGGTCCCTTCCGGATTGTGTCGACGAACGCGCGAAGGCCGGACCGCAGCTCCTTGTGCTCCATCGCGAGCTCGACGTTCGCGAGGAGCCAGCCGAGCTTGTCCCCCACGTCGAACCGGCGACCTCGATACAGGACGCCGAAGACATCCTCCTTCACCAGCAGCGAACGGATCGCATCCGTCAGCTGGATCTCCCCGCTTTTCCCCGCCCCGGTCTCCCGAAGGCGCGGAAAGATCTCCGGCGACAGGATGTATCGCCCAATCGTCGCCAGGTTGGATCGGACCTGGGAGGGGGACGGCTTCTCGATGAGGTCCTCGAGCCGGATGATGCCGGGCTCCACCTCACGCCCCACCGCCATCCCATACCGACCAATCCGGTCCGGCGGGACCTCCTGAAGCGCAAGGGCGGAGCCCCCGAGGCGCTCGTGGGCGGTCCGGAGGACATTCGCGCACGGCGGGTCCATGGTGATGTCATCCCCGAGGAGGACCGCGAACGACTCCCCTTCGACGAAATCCGCCGCGCGAAGGACCGCGTCGCCGAGGCCTCGCGGGCTCGGCTGCCGGACGTACATGATCCGGGCCCCCGACATCAAGGCCTTCAACTCCTCCAAGGCCGCCGTTTGCCCGGACGTCACGAGATGGGCGTCCAATTCCGCGTTCGCGTCGAAATGATCTTCAATCGCCCGCTTGCTCCGACCCGTCACGATGAGGATCTCCCGCATCCCGCTTCCGACCGCTTCTTCGACGACGAACTGGATCGCGGGCTTGTCGATGATCGGGAGCATCTCCTTCGGCTGAGCCTTCGTGTAGGGAAGGAAACGGGAGCCCAGGCCGGCGGCGGGGATGACGGCCTTCATCGATTACGCGCCGAAGCCGCGGTCCGTCCATAAAGGCTTCCCCGTCGCTACCGATTCGTATCAACTAGAGACATTAGACTCCGTCCAGGCGACCTCTCCGCCGAGGACCCTGCTCGTCGAACGATCACAGGGAATAATCCAGGTCGTCATCGATTGGATAGAACACGGGACGCCGGTACGGAATCGAGCTTTGCATCGCGGGTACTTTTCGTGCCAATGACCGTACCTCGCGTCCGGAATCGGCACCGGTGTCTCCAGCTCATCACTCTTCGAAGCACACCCAGACGAGGACTACATGGGAGACCCTTTGATTCCGAATCCGGCAGCCAAGGCATAGCCGGAGGTCGCCCAGGAGAAAGTCATGCT
>DASQXV010000167.1:0-5017 GCA_035639595.1 Thermoplasmata archaeon
CATCCGTGGATTCGAACTGGGTCGCGGCCATGAATCCCTCCGTCCCATCGGACATCGTGTAGCGGCTGCGGTAGAATCCCGCGAGCTCGTCGTTCAGGACGCCCGAGAAGACGAGCCGCAAGGTCGCGGGCCCTTTGGGGACCGAGGACCCGAAGATGAGTCGCACGGTCTCGTCCTCCTTCTGGTGGTCGATCGACGTCGCCGCCCGCGGGGACTCGCCAGATCGCTGGAGGGTCGCACTCGTCACCTCGAGTTCGGACGCATTGAGCAGGATGGCCTTCACGGGCTCGAGGACGCGGATCGCGATCGACTCCTCTCCCTGGAATCGGAACTTCTCCAGATCCGGGCGCAGTTCGATCCGGTACCTCTCCGGCGTGACGGACTCGGGCAGGCGAGACGACTTCGTTGGCATGGGGAATCGCTCCGCGGCTCCTTACGGTGGAGGCGCGAGACTCATATCTAGTTAATTGCAAGTCGGGCACCGCCGGGGGATCGCGACCATGCGAGGAACCAGGATCCGCAGGGTCCCGCGGCCGAGGGCGCAGGCCTTATGGCAATCCGTGGACTTCCCGCCGGCGTGGAACGCGACCGCTCGGGGGAAATCGCCGCGACCTTCCGAAGGATCCAGCGGCCCCTCCGATGGCCTATGGAGAACTTCGCGCGAACGCGGATCTCGAACCGGAGGTTCGTCGGCTATCGCTTCTCGCGCCTCCATCGCGGCTCCGCCGCGGGCTTCTGCTTCGGCTTCGCCCTTCGCGATGGCGCGGTCCCCGGGGTCGCCGAGCCCCCCGAGGTCGTCGCCTATGCCTTCGCCCGACCCGCGGGGTCCGCCCTCCATCGAAGGCTGACGGCGCGGGCCGATGCCGCGGTCCGTCGACTGGTCGTCGAAGGTCGGCGGATGGGCTTCCCGTTCGAGTACTTCCCCGAGGAGGAGGTCGTCGCGGTCCGGCACCGTTCCATGGCCCGGGTCCCCCCGGAGATCTTCGTCCTCGTGGCATCGGACTTCTTCATGCTCTCGTACGCCCCGCTCCGTGCCTCGCGGTTCCTCGAGAGGCTGACCCGGGCGACGACGAAGCCCGGCTGACCTCACGCGCCAAGCTCGAGCGCGAGGGCCGCGGGGACGTGAGGCCGGTCGACGACCTCGAACACCTTCGTCCAGTGGTCCGCGAGGTCCCGGGAGCACCGGAGCACGCCGAGGGCCACGAGCGCGTCCAGCCGACGTCGCGTGCGGGAGGCGGGCCACCGGAACCGGATCGCCATGAACTCGATCACGGCTCGCTCCCGGACCGCCCGGTCCGCGAAGTGGACCTGGATCGCGGTGGCCACGAGGGCAAGCTCCTCCCTTTCCCGCGGGTCCTCGACATCGCCCAGGATCGTCCACAGCCCCTTCATCCGTGCCATGACCCCTAGGAGGGGGACCCTCGGCCCTCTCCCTTGCGCGTGCACGTAGCGTACCCTGCGGGGGCGGGAAGACTTTAATTCGAGAGGCCGGATACATCGCCGATGCCGGTCGACACGGAGCTCGTCCCGATCGACAACCCGGAGGGGCTCAACGTGATCCTGGGCCAGACCCACTTCATCAAGACCGCGGAGGACATCCACGAGGCCCTCGTCGGGGCCGTCCCCGGGATCCGGTTCGGCGTGGCGTTCTGCGAGGCCTCGGGGCCCTGCCTCGTCCGGGTCGAAGGGAACGACGAATCGCTCAAGGACCTGGCCGCGAAGAACGCCATGGCCGTCGGGGCGGGCCACTTCTTCATCGTCGTCCTCAAGGATGCCTTTCCGATCAACGTCCTCCGGGCCGTCCGGGACGTCCCCGAAGTCGTCACCATCTTCGCCGCGACCGCGAACCCCGTCGACGTCGTCGTGGCGCGGACCCCCCGCGGCCGAGGGGTCCTGGGCGTCGTCGACGGCGAACGGACGAAGGGGGTCGAGCGGGAGAAGGACCGGGAGGAGCGGATCGCGTTCCTCCGGAAGATCGGGTACAAGCTGGGCTGACATGTGCCGCATGCTCGGGATCGTGAGCCGCAAGCCCGCCCCCGTCGACACGCTGATGGCCTTCCGGAGGCTCGCGGACACCGGCCGGAACTTCCGGGACTTCGGATGTCCCCAGCCGAACCCGAAGGCAGGTCATCCCGACGGATGGGGGATCGCCTGCCTGTCCGCGGAGGGGGAGTTCTACGTCCGGAGCGCCGCGAAGGCGACCGAGGATCCGAAGTACGAGGACGCGGTCCGGAAGATCGCGCGGGTGTGCAGCCCTCCCCTGATCCTGCTCGCCCACCTCCGCTACGCGTCGAAGAAGGACACGATCCTCGAGCAGTACGCCCATCCGTTCCGCAAGGAGGTGGATGACCGGGTCATGTTCTTCGCCCACAACGGGGAGATCGAAGGGTTCGGCCTGCAGCAGGGGAAGATCGACACCCAGTTCCTGTTCGACCGGTTCCTCGAGTCCCTCGGGTCGGAGGCGCGGCCCCTCCCGGACTTCAAGCAGGCCGTCGCGAAGGCGAAGGCCGCGATCGATTCCGAGTTCCCGCGGAAGGTCGAGTCGTACACGTTCCTCATGGTCGACGGGAACCGGCTGATCGCGCACCGAGATGCCCGGACGTGCGTGCCGTACTACACGCTCCACGAGACCTCGACCGAGGACGCCCGGATCGTGTGCTCGGAGGTCCTGCCCACCCTGCCCGGGCGGTGGCGCATGCTCCGGAACGGGGAGTTCTTCGAGGTCCCGGGTTGATGTTGGGGGGTCCACTATCAGCGTCGATACCCATAAATAGGGCGTGTTAATTCCTATCACGCTCGTAATCGGAGGAAGGGCATGCCAGAACCTACGCTCTACGAACGCCTCGGGGGCATCTATGCGATTGCCGCGGTGGTGGACCACTTCAGCGACCAGCTCCTGAAGAACCCGAAGATCGTGAATGCAAGCTCCGAACTGAAGCAGTGGCACACGGAGAGCTACAAAGGGCGTCTGCCAGGGCTCAAGTTCCTGAGGACGCTCTGGGTCGCCTCGATCGCCGGCGGACCCTTTCAGTACACGGCCCGGGAGCTGCGCGACGCCCATTTCGACCTGAAGATTTCACCCGAGGTATTCGACGAGGTCTATTCGGAACTGGGCCGCACCCTGGACCACTTCAAGGTACCCAAGCGGGAAAAGGAGGAAGCCCTGGCCGCCTTCAACGGTTGGAAATCAGAAGTCACCGCGGGCTCCAAGCCAGGGGCCGCCAATTGGCGTCGTTGGCGCTAACCCGATGGTGAGCCGCCAACGTCGGCCGCATCGGACGACGGTCTCTCCCATCCACACGACCGCGACCGATCCCGCGGCGGTCCCGAATCGACCCCCTGGCGCCGCGGATTTTCGTCCTGGCCGCGAAGGAAGAATTATATAACCCCAATCTCGTAGGGAATCTGTCTTTCTGTTGGGGGAGGACCGATTAGTGTGCAGGAGATTGAAATAACTACCACGTGTCCGGAATGCCGCGGCGACCACCTGATCCGGGATTATTCGCGCGCGGAGATCGTGTGCGAAGACTGCGGTCTCGTCCTGGATGACATGATCATCGACGAGGGTCCGGAGTGGCGGGCCTTCGACTCGGAGCAACGGGAGAGCCGCGAGAGGGCGGGCCCGCCGAGCACGATCATGGCCCACGACAAGGGCCTTTCGACGTCGATCGGGTGGAGGAACAAGGACGCCTACGGGCGGCAGATCCCGCACAAGTCGCGGGCCCAGATCTACCGCCTGAGGAAGTGGCAGCACCGGATCCGCACGTCGAAGAGCGGCGAGCGGTCCTTGGCCCAGGGGCTCACGGAGATCAACACGATGGCCTCGAAGATGGGCCTCCCGAGGCATGTCCGGGAGAGCGCTGCGGTCCTGTACCGGCGGGCGTCGACGAAGAACCTCGTCCGCGGCCGCTCGATCGACGAGGTCGTCGCCGCGACCCTGTACGCCTCCTGCCGGCAGTGCGGCGTGCCTCGGACCCTTGACGAGATCGCCTCGAAGTCGACGGTCGACCGCAAGTCAATTGGCCGCACGTACCGGACGTTGGTCCGGGAGCTCGGACTCCGCCTGCTGCCGCAGAGCCCGCGGGACTACATCGCGCGCTTCTGCAACCGGCTGGAACTGGACATGGACGTCCAGCGGAAGGCGAAGGAGATCCTCGACAAGGTCGAGAAGGACGAGCTCGCCTCCGGGGTCGCGCCGAGCGGCGTCGCCGCGGCGACGATCTACATCGCCGCGATCCTGTCCGCGAAGCCGTGTACCCAGAAGGAGGTCGCGGAAGTGGCCGGCGTCACGGAGGTCACGATCCGGAACCGGTACAAGCGGATCTCGGTCGCGATTGGCATGGCGAAATAGTCGTGGCCGGCCCTCCCTCTCCAGGCGGGCGCCGAATCGGCTCGGGCCAGGGACGACGAGCCCATAACATTTAAGCGAACGCAGCCCTTCGGTGCGATTCTGCGGTGAGGGAGTGGTCTCGGACACGATGGAGAAGGGCGACATCGTCTGGCTCGAGTACGACGCTTGGACCGTCAATCCGAACGGGACCCAGACCCTCTTCGACACGACCCACGAGGAGGTCGCGAAGAAGGAGGGCAAGTTGGAGGAGAAGAAGGTCTACCTGGAGACGCCCATTGTCGTGGGCCGGGGCCGTCTGTTCGAGGGGCTCGAGGCCGCGATCCTCGCGGCGAAGGTCGGCGAGGCGAAGGAGGTCCTGATCCCTCCGGAGAAGGGCGCGGGCGGCCGAGACCCGCGGCTCGTCGAACTCCGGACGGAGCGGGAGTTCCTGCGGCAGGAGATCACCCCCGAGGCGGGGATGGAGGTCCACATCGGCGGGAAGCGGGGGACCGTCACCGCGGTCAGTGCGGGCCGGGTCCGGGTGGACTTCAACAACCCGCTCGCGGGGAAGACCCTCAAGTATGCGTTCAAGGTCGTTCGCAAGGCCGCGACGCCGGACGAGCGGGTCCGCGCGGTTATCGATATGGACTACGGCCTCGGGGAGCAGTTCAAGATTCGCCTAGAGGA
>DASQXV010000168.1:0-4405 GCA_035639595.1 Thermoplasmata archaeon
TGTTCGAGCACGGCCGCCTTCGGGCAGGGCAGAGCGTCATCGCGCACGGCGCGGCCGGCGCAGTCGGGTCGATGGTGACGCAACTCGCACGATTGGCGGGCGCCTACGTCATCGGCACCGGACGCGCCGCCGACCGTCAGAAAGCGCTCGACTTCGGCGCGCAGGAGTTCGTCGACCTCGAGAACGACGCCCTGGAAGACGTCGGCGGCGTCGATCTGGTGTTCGATCTCATCGGCGGCGACATCGGGAAGCGGTCTGCGCGCCTGGTTCGAGCCGGAGGGACGTTGGTGTCCATCGTCGGGCCGAGCGCGGCACGGCCCGCCGACGGTCTGGCGGTCGACTTCGTTGTCGAGCCCGATCGTGCCCAACTGAGCGAGATCGTCCAGCGGGTGCGGGACGGACGACTGCGGACGAACATCGGCACCGTCTCGACCCTCGAGGATGCCGTCGCCGCCTTCAACCCGACCGAGCGACGCCCGGGGAAGACGATCATCCGCGTTCGCCCGTGAGGACTCGGGGAGGGCGAGCGGCTGTACGCCGTCGGCCGCAGCCTCACGTCCCCCAACGCTCCGATTCTCTTCTGGATAGGGCTTGCATTTGGCCTTGTTCTGGTGGCCATCGTCGTGCTGGACTGGCTGTCGTTGTCTTGATTCGCCCCTCTCGCACGGTCCCCGTGTGACCCAATCGTAGCTGCCCAGTTCGGGTTTTCCGGGAAGGGCAGGCCGGGGTCGTCCGGCCCGAATGCGGGGACAGGAGAGGTCCAACATCCCTCGGACTGTGACGGGTCGCACCGATACTGACTTCAACACTTCGGTCGAACAACGGGACTGTGACGGACCCGGAGGGATTCGAACCCTCGACAGCCGGATTAGAAATCCGGAGCCCTATCCGTGCTAGGCGACGGGTCCATTTGGGACACATGCCGGATTCTTAATAATGCATCGGGGAGGACGGACCTTCGCCGATCCTCGGATCCCGAGCGATTCCGTGGATATTTCCGCTCCAAAGGACATGCCGGCGCGAGAGGTGTGCCTATGGGCAGTCCCACGGGAGCCAAGCGTCGGAGCCGCGCGGTGATCGAAGGTGTAGCGCGTGCACCCGCCCGCGCGTTCCTCCGCGGGATGGGCCTTTCCGACGATGACCTGAGCCGACCTTTCGTCGGCGTCGCGAACACATGGAACGAGGTCACGCCCTGCCAGATGAACCTCGACCTGGTCGGACGGAGGGTGAAGGAAGGGGTCCGGGAGGCCGGCGGCACCCCGCGGGAGTTCAACTCCATCACCGTATCCGACGGTATCGCGATGGGCACGGAGGGGATGCGCGCCTCCCTCGTCAGCCGCGAGGTGATCGCGGACTCCATCGAGCTCGTCATGCGAGCCCATGGATACGACGCCCTCGTGACGATCGCGGGGTGCGACAAGACGATCCCCGGTTCGCTCATGGCGATCGCCCGGCTGGACCTCCCCTCCGTCTTCACGTACGGCGGGACGATGCTGCCCGGGACGTTCGAGGGCCGGGACGTCACGATCCAGGACGTCTTCGAGGCCGTCGGGGCCCATGCGGCGGGCCGGATGAGCGCCGCGCAACTGGACGCGCTCGAGAGGGCCGCTTGTCCCGGGGCCGGCACCTGTGCGGGCCTCTTCACCGCGAACACGATGGCCTCCTGCGCGGAGGCCCTCGGCCTCACCCTGCCCGGCGACGCGACGATTCCCGCGGTGGACCCGGATCGCGAGGCCCACGCGGACCGCGTCGGCAGAGCCGTGCTCCGGACTCTGGAGATGGGGATCCTCCCGCGGGACGTCCTCACGTTCGAGGCGTTCGAGAACGCGATTGCCCTCGATGCCGCGATGGGAGGGTCCACGAACGCCGTCTTGCATCTCCTGGCCATCGCCCACGAAGCGGGCGTCTCCGTGTCCCTCGAGGACTTCGATCGGATCTCGCGTCGGACCCCGCACCTCGTCAGCATGAAACCCGGCGGACGTTACGTGATGGCGGATTTGCACCGTGCCGGCGGGATCCCGCTCGTCCTGCGGCGCCTTCTCGACGCCGGGAAGATCCACGGAGACGCCCTCACGATCACCGGCGAGACCCTCGCAACCCGCCTTCGGAACCTTCCTAAGGCGTCGCGTGGCGACGTGGTCCGTTCGGCGGAATCTCCCATCGGTCCGTCGGGAGCGCTCGCGATCCTCCGGGGGAGCCTCGCTCCCGATGGCGCGGTCGTTAAGACCGCCGGGGTCGCCCGCTCGGTCCACGAAGGCCCGGCCCGTGTGTTCGACGGCGAGGAGGCCGCGTTGGAAGCGGTCCTTCAGGGAGGGATTCAGCCCCGCGATGTCGTCGTTGTCCGATACGAGGGCCCGAAGGGTGGCCCGGGGATGCGGGAGATGCTCGCCGTGACCTCGGCCATCGTCGGGGCCGGCCTCGGAGAGGAGGTCGCCTTGATCACGGACGGCCGATTCTCCGGTGCAACCCGGGGCCTCATGATCGGCCATGTGTCTCCCGAAGCCTGGGACGGCGGACCCCTCGCCTTCGTCGCCGACGGGGACGAGATTGCGATCGATGTGTTACGACGTCGAATCGATCTGCGGGTCCCCGAGTCCGAGCTCGCCTCGCGTCGGGAGAAATGGAACCGACCGCCGGCTCGATATCGGACGGGTGCGCTCGCGAAGTATGCGAGGCTCGTGTCCTCGGCGTCCATGGGGGCCGTCTGCGATCCGATTGGCTAGAGGATCCCTCTGAAGGGAACCTAGGTCACGGATTGTTGCCCCGAAGACCCGAGGCTGTAGCCGAACTCGGCGAGGCTGCCGTCCCCGCCGCGAGCTCCCGGATGAAGCATCGCATCCGGACGGGATCCGGGTTCTCCGAGGCGTGGCGAACGATTGCGCTCCCGACGACGACGCCATCGGCCCCCGCCGCAGCGAGGTCGCGCACCTGCTCTCTCGTCGATACGCCAAACCCCACTCCGAGAGGTAGCTCTGTGACTCCGTGGAGGCTGCGGATCCGACCTGCCAGGTCCTCCGGGAGGCTCGACCGCACCCCCGTGGTCCCGTACCTCGCGACGACGTACAGAAAGCCGCGAGATCCGCGGCCGATGTGCGCGGCCCGCCTCAGAGGCGTGGACGGCGCGACCAACTGAATATGATCGAGGCCCTCCCCGTCGAAGGCTTCACGAATCTCCGCTGACGTCTCGAGAGAAACATCCGGTACGATGACCCCATCGACACCCGCGGCTACGGCGCGTGCCGCAAAGCGGGAGATCCCCATGGACAGGACCGGGTTCACGTAGGTCATCAAGACGAGAGGCATACTGGACTGCCCGCGGATTCGGGCCGCGAGCCCGAGTACGTCGCCGGGTCGTGTTCCCGATCGGAGGGCCCGCTGCCCCGCGTTCTGAATCTCCGGACCGTCCGCAATTGGATCGGAGAAGGGGATGCCCAACTCCAAGACGTTGGCTCCGCCCGCTTCACAAGCGAGCGCCAAAGCTTCCGTTGTCCGCAGATCGGGATCGCCCGCCATCAGGTAGGCGATGAGAGAGGCGCGACCCTCTCGCCGAGCCCTTTCAAAGACGCCCGCGAGCCGGCTCATAGCCGGACCCCCATCGCATCGGCAACGGTCGCCATGTCCTTGTCCCCTCGGCCTGAGATCGTCACGACGACAGCTGCCTCGGGGCCCAGATCGCGCGCTCGTTGCATGGCGGCGAAGACGGCGTGCGCGGGCTCGAGCGCGGGGAGGATGCCTTCGTGCCGGGCGAGCGCATGAAACCCTTCGAGCGCCTGACGATCCGTCACGGCGACGAACGATGCGCGCCGCGTGTCCTTCAGGAGGGCGAGCTGGGGTCCGACGCCGGGGTAGTCCAGGCCCGCGGAGATGCTGTGCGTGTCGAGGATTTGTCCGTCTTCGTCCTGGATCACATAGGAGCGCGCCCCATGGAGGACCCCCACGCGACCCCTCGTCAACGAGGCGGCGTGTTTTCCAGACTCCAGGCCGTAGCCGCCCGCCTCCGCGCCGAGGAGTTCGACGGACGAGTCCTCGAAGAATGGCGCGAAGGTCCCCATCGCGTTGCTCCCCCCTCCCACGCATGCGACGAGGACGTCGGGCATGCGGCCGATTTGCTCGAGGCACTGCTCGCGGAGCTCCCGTCCGATGACGCTCTGAAAGTCCCTCACGATCGTCGGGTAGGGATGGGGACCCACGACACTCCCGAGCATGTAGTACGTCGTCGTGACGTTCGTGACCCAGTCGCGCAACGCCTCGTTGATCGCGTCCTTCAAGGTCCGGCCGCCCTGTTCGACGGCATGGACGGTGGCGCCGAGCAGACGCATCCGAAAGACGTTCAAGGACTGCCGCGCCACGTCGACCGAACCCATGTAAACCTCCACGGGGAGACCGAGGACGGCGCCCACCATCG
>DASQXV010000169.1:0-12931 GCA_035639595.1 Thermoplasmata archaeon
GACGTCCAATTGCGCCTCCGGTGCGTCAAGATGCGGTGGATGAACCACGATCACAACGCGCTCGCCCTGAACCACGACGGCAAGCACTTCTTCGTGACCCACGTGATCTCGAAGAAAAAGTGAGGGCAGCGGGCTCCCGACCCGCCGCGCCAGAGTCCTATCGCGGCTGAATCGGCGTCGCGGGCGTCGGGCCCATGCCGGGCGGCATCGAGGGCGTCGGGATCTCTCCATTTTTGATCCGGGTCCACGCGAGGTAGTAGGCTCCCGCGTACAAGAGGGAGGGGATTGCGGACAGGAGACTCAAGGTTGGGTTCATGACGACGGCGACCGCGATCGAGATCACGATGCCCGCCACATACCCCGCGAGGAGGAGCATCTTGCCCGTCTGTTGCTGGAGGGCGAAGGTGAAGAGGACGCTCGCGAGGCCTCCCACAATCCCCCGATCGCCGCCACGATCAGGAGGCTCGCAGGGGCCACGTTCGAGCCGCCCGCGAAGGCGGACCCCATGACGGCAATCGCGCCCACGGCGACGATGATAATCGCGAGGAAGAACAGGACGATGGACCAGACGACGTTCCGGGCGTGGGTCGCTCCGAAGGCCTTGCGGCCGAGGATCACGAGGATGGCGCCGATCAGGGTCATGAGGCCCCCGAGCAGGCCGACGAAAGGGATCCAGCTCAGCAGGCTGCCGATCAGGAGCAGGAGCACGCCGGTCCTCGTCCGGTTGATCTGTTTCTGTCGCTCCGGATCGCCGTACGAATAGCCCGGGGCATATCCAGGCCCGGCTGCGGGATACGGCGGCGGCATGGGAGCCGCGCCCGTCCCTCCGGCCAGTGGACTCCCGCAGTTCACGCAAAACGCGGTCCCCGGTCGGTTTGCGGCTCCACAACGTGGGCAGCGGATCTCTGCAGCCAAATCTCTCCCCCGGCCGCGTGAGTGGATTGGCAGGTCAAAAAGGTTCCGCGGGTCTTGCCGCAGACGCCCGTCGACCGCGACGCCGGGACGCGGAGGGCGCCGGCGTCGCCAGACCCTCGTCTCGATCCCATGATGGTCGATCCTTCGAAAAGGCTTTCGGGCCGCGGGAAGGGTTTTTCCGGCGGGAGGAGGCTCGTGACCTCGCATGGCCGGCCCCGGGACCTTCGACCGCTGGGTCGCGCACGAGGTCGGCCGCCTCAATGCGAACCTGGTCGTGGAGAAGAAGAGCCTCGCACGCCTCTTGCGGGACCCGGACCCCGCGTGCCGGACGCGGGAGGGGAACCTCCACACCTTCGAGCGGGAGGCCCTCGCGCGATTCGCGGCGGTCCTCTCGGCCGAGGAGGCGGAGGGCCTGCGGCTCCCCCTGACCCTTCTCATCCGTGGGGACGCCGACGACGCCCGCTTAGCCGACGAGGTCGGCGCGAAGGCCCTGCGGGCGATCGAGAAGTTCGACCGGGCCTTCCCGTTCCGCGAAGGGCGGATGGCGCTGCCCTATTCCCTCGCCGTGGACCTGGTCCGCCGCCACGGCGGCGTCCTCCAGATTGCCTTCGCCTAAGCCGGCTTCGGCGGCTCGGGCTTGTCCTTGCGGGAAGCCCAGAAGTCCTCGGGGACGTCGTCGTAGATGGACCCCATCCGCTCCGCCTCTTCCTTCGCCTTCTGCGCCTCGACCAGCTCCGCGATCCGCTCCTTCCGGAACATCCAGTAGTGGATCCGCCACTCCCGGCCGTCGTAGAGGGTCGTCTCCTCCCTCTCCGTCGTCAGGATGCCGGAGTCCTCGAGCATGTAGAAGGCGTCCCGGTCCTCGGGTTCCAGGACGTTGTCGATGATCCGCTCGGAATAGCCGAAGAAGTTGAGGACGTGCTGGGCCATCGCCCGGGCCTCCTCCTCCTTCATCCCCGTGCGGTCGATCGAGTTCTTGATCGCCCGGGTGAGGTCGTCCACGCTCAGGGTGCCCGCGGGGCCCCTCTCGGGCTTGGTTTTGACCGCCATGGCCTGCCGCCCCTAGGGGGGCCCGTTCATATTTAAGGGTTCTGAGCCGCCCTGCCCCGCGTGATTATCAGCCGGGATAGCGTCGGAGGGACCTCAGTTCTCCTCCATTCGAGCGGAAAAGGTTAACCCCCTAGGCTCGATGACTATGCGGGAACGTGGAAGGGGCCGGTGTCGAATGGGTGCGGACCGGCAAGCCCGGGGAAAGCACGAGCTTGCCCGAGGAGTTCGAGGGTGAGCTCAAAGACCTGCGGGATGAGGTCCGGCGGCTGCGGGAACAGGTGACGGCCCTCGCCTCGGCGTCCGCCGCGTCCCGCGCGCCCCCGGGGGACGAGCGCCTCCCGACGTACGTCGGAGGGCTGGACCCGCACCTCGAGGGAGGCGTGCCGCGGGGCAGCGTCCTCGCGATCACGGGCCCCGGGGGCTCCATGAAGACGTCCCTGGCCCTCTATCTCCTCGTCAAGAACCGCGCCGCGGGCCGACGGGGCGTGTACGTGACCGTCGAGGAGAGCCGAGACTCGATCCTGCGGACGATGCGGCACCTCGGCCTCGGCAAGGACGACGACTTCCTCGTGGACATCGCTCGCCTGCGGGTGGAGCGGGAAGGGGCCGAGGAGATCCGGGACTGGCTGCGGGTCCTGAAAGACTTCCTCGTCCGCCGGAACCAGCGGGAGCGGGTCGACTTGGTCGTGATCGACACGATGGACGTCCTCGCGTCGATGGCCCACCTGGAGGACCCGCGGAACGAGTTGTTCCATTTCTTCCATTTCCTCCGCTCGATGGGCGTGACGACGTACGTCATCGCGAACGCGGATTCGTCCGGGTCGGGGCTCGCGCACGATCTCACGTTCCTTGCGGATGGCGTGTTCGAGCTGCGTTTCAGCGGCGCGGGCGAGGGGAAGGTCCAGCTCCTGTTCCGCTGCGTCAAGATGCGCCACACGAACCATTCGCGGGACTACTTCGTCCTCGCGTACGACAAGGGTTTCGCGGCGCGCGCCTACGTGGCCCCGAAGCCGTCTCGCTGGGGCCGGACCTGATCAGAAGGCGCCTTTGATCTTCGCCCGGTCGATCTTGATCCCGCTCGGCGTCGCCATGAGGATGTTCTTCCCGACGACGGCCACGTCGCCTCCGCAGTCCCGGACCGCGCTCTTCATCTCCGCCGTGATGCGCTTCAGCGCAAGGTCGTCGCTCGCGAGGCTCGTGTAGTCGATCAGCAGGATGTTCCCGTTGTACACGTGGGTCGTGAGGTCCGCGACGTCCTCGTAGCGGTAGATCTCCGCCACCTTGACCAGGTGTTCCGCCGGCTCGCCCAGCGACCCACCCTCGTTCTCGAAGCTCAGCTCCGCCAAGTCGATGTACGTGTCCGCGTCCGAGGCGCCGCCCTCGGCGAGGCGCCTAAAGGGTTTCTTGATGAAGGCCATGCCACATCCCTTCTGCGACCCTCCGATAGCCAACACCACGAATTTAAAGGTATCGCGGCGGTCGTCCGACGGGGTTCGAAGGCCGATAAGTATTCAGACAGCCATAAGATAGCCGTGGGCCTCCGTACCACGGTCGTCCTTCAAGAGCCAACGTTTAAGAAGGGCATCCCTTTGTCGCCCTCGCCCATGGTCTATGACCTCCTGATCATCGGCGGCGGCCCCGCGGGCCTGACGGCCGGGGTGTACGCCCGCACCCGGAAGCTGTCCACCCTGATCCTCGAGGCCCAGGCCGCGGGCGGCCAGCTCGAATGGCTGTATCCGACGAAGTCCGTGTACGACTACCCGAGCTACATCGCGGTCGAAGGCGGCGAGCTCGCGGAGCTGTTCTCCCTCCACGCCCGCGAGAGCGGCGCGGAGCTGCGGTCCGAGGAGGTGGTCGACCTCGAGCGGCTGCCCTCCGGGTTCCGCGTCCGCACCCGCGATGGGAACACGTACGAGACCCGCGCGATCCTCCTCGCGATGGGGATGGGTCTCTTCGAGCCGAAACGCCTCGACGTCCCAGGAGAGGTGGAGCTCGAGGGGAAGGGGGTCGAGTACCGGGTCCGCGACTGGCACGAGTACAAGGGGAAGCGGGTGATCGTCGTCGGCGGCGGGGACAGCGCCCTCGAGATCGCCCTCGAGATCTTCGCGGTCGCGAAACAGGTCATCCTGGTCCACCGCCGCGGCGAGTTCCGGGCGATGGAGAAGAACGTCGAGGCGGTCCTGAAGAGCCCGATCCAAGTCCTGTTCGACTCCGAGGTCACGAGCATCGAAGGGGACGGCCGCGTCGAACGCGCCGTCGTGCACGACAACCGCACGTTGAAGAAGCAGGTCTTCGACGTCGACGCGGTGATCGTGAACATCGGCTTCCGGCCGAGGATCACGCCCCTGCCGAAGTGGGGGATCGAACTCGAGGGGGAGAGGCTGATCAAGGTCAAGGCCGACATGTCGACGTCCGTCCGAGGCATCTACGCCTGCGGGGACATCGTGTCGTATCCGGGCAAGGACAAGCGGATCGTGACGGGCTGCGGGGAGGCCGTGACCGCGGTCATGTCGATCTACAAGTATCTCAAGCAGCCCTACTGGGCGTGAGGGCCCGCAGGAGCGGCGGGAGCGCATCTGGCGTCTCGATGAGGTGGTCCACGCCCGCCGCCTCGAGGCTCTCCCGCGTCCCGTAGCCCCACGTCACGCCGATCGACCGCGCACCGGCGTCCTTCGCCGCCCGCACATCGTTCTCGGTGTCCCCGACGACCACGCACTCCACGGGCCGGACGCCGAGGGCCTCGGCCGCCTTCCAGACCGGGTCGGGCGCGGGCTTCTTGCGGGGCACGGAGTCGCCGCCGAGGATCACCGGGAAGAAGGGCAGGAGGCCCGTAGCCCGGAGGGCCGCCACGGTCGTGTCGTGCCGCTTGTTCGTGACGGCCGCGAGCTTCCAGGCGCCGAGGGAGGCGAGCATCTCCCGCACGCGCGGGTAGGGACGCATCCCCTTCGCCACGGACTCCGCCTCGACCCTCTGGAACACCTCGATCGCTTTCGGGATCTCGTCCGCGGACAGGCCGGACCGCTGGTAAATGACCTCGATCGGGGTGCCGATCCACTGGGCCGCCACGGAGCCTGGGATTGCCGTGCGGCGCACCGCCGCGGTTCCGGCGTCGAACGCCGCGATCCACGCGTCGCGGGTGTCGAGCAGGGTGCCGTCGACGTCGAAGAGGACGGCGCGGACCGCGGGCACCTCAGGCCTCCTGCTCCAGCCGCCAGATCTCGTCTCCGACATGGTGGAGGGTCTCGATCGCCTTGCCCTTCTCCTCCCGCGCCATCGTCGGGCCATCGAGGACCGCGCGGCCCACGGCGAGGGGCCGTCCGTTCTTCTCGTCGCGGACCCAGACGATGTCCCCCGGGCGGATCGTCGGGTCGGCGTCCACGATCCCCGGGGCCATGACGTCCGCGCCGTTGTAGATGAAGCGGACCGCCCCCATGTCGACGGTCACCGCGCGCTTCGTCGCGGGGAACGCGAGCAGGCCCCGGACGGTCGGGACGAGATCTCCGTCGACGAACAGGGCAATCGCCTCCTCCCCCCGAAGCAGGAGCCGGTGCGGGCCTGCCTCCGCCTCGTCGAGCAGGACTTCGGTGGGCGGCACGACCATCGCGAAGTCGTCGAGCAGCCGGCGGAGCACGTCCGCGGCCTCCTTCTGCCGCAGGCGGGCGCGACGGCGGATCTTCAGGGTCATCGGGGTCCGCAAGCGGACGAGGGAAATAACTTTGTCCGCGGCCATCGACTTCTATCTCATTCCGACGATGAAAATCAGGCGACTCCGGTCGGCTCGGGTCGTCGCCCGGAGTCCCCGCGACCTGGATCGAGTCGGCCCGCCTGCTCCTCCATCTTGCGCGCCCGGCCCTCCTGTCCCACCGCCCTCCAGGCGCGGGCGCCGTCCCGCCACGCTTCGGGATCCGACGGATTCAGGCCCAGGGCCGCGTCGAACGCCCCCGCGGCTTCCTTCGGCCGACCAAGGGCGAGGAGGAGGATCCCCTTCCGGCGGTAGGCGAGGTCACGGTCTTTGGTCGCGCCGCGGATCGCCGCGTCGCAGTCCGCGAGGGCCTCTTCCATCCGACCGAGCGCCGCGTGGATGTCTGCGCGGAGGAGCCACGCGACGGCGTCCGGGGACTCGATCCTCTCGAGGGCCGCCAGGGCCTCCTCGTTCCGGCCGAGGGCGCGGAGCCCTTTCGCGAGATCGAGGGAGGCCTCCGGGCCCGCGCCCAATTCGATTGCCTTGCGCAGATGAGACTCCCCGTCCGCCGCGCGGCCGAGGGAGAACGCGGCGCGTCCCGCGGCGAGCCAGCCACGAGGATCCGCGGGATGGCGCGTCCGGGCCTCGTCGGCGGGCACGAGGGCGTCCGCGGGCCGCCCGACCCGCAACAAGAGGGAGGACAACCGGACGAGGGCATCCGCGGCATGGCCCCGCGACGCGGCCGCGGCGAGGGCCTCGATCGCCTCGTCCGTCCGCTCGAGCTCCTCGAGCAGGAGGCCCCGGTGGTAGTGGAGGTCCGCGTTCTCGGGGTCCGCCTCCAGGGCGCCGCGGAAGCACTCGAGCGCCTCTTCGTAGCAGCGCTCCGCCTCCCGGGCGTTCCCCATTTCCTCGAGGATCTTGCCGCGGAAGACCCACGCCTCCTCGTATTCCCCGTTCAGCAGGAGGGCGTTGTTCAGGGCATCCCGGGCCTCTTCGAGCCGACCGAGGCGATGGAGGGCCTCCGCCTTCGCGATCCACGCGTGGTCGTAGTTCGGGTTCAGCTCGAGGCTCTGGCTGATCAGCTCGAGGCCCTCCTCGTGCCGCCCCAGGTTGTCGAGGGCATGGCCCTTCGCGTACAGGGCGTAGTCGAAGTCCGGCTTGATCTCGAGGCTCTTGTCGTGGTACTTCAGGGATTCGGCGTGCCGGCCCATCTTGTTCAGGGCATTCCCAATATTGTTCCACGCGATCTCGTACTTCGGATTCACATCGAGGCCGCGTTCGAAGTACGGGATCGACTCCTCGTACCGGCCGAGGTTGTAGAGGGCGTTCCCCAGGTTGTTCCAGAGGACCTCGTCACCCGAGTCGAGCTCGATCGCCTTCTGGTACGCGGTCACGGCGTCCTCGAGGCGGTTGATCCCGTGGTACGTGTAGCCCTTGTTGTACCACGCCTGCTTGTACGCCGGGTTGAGGGAGAGCGCTTTCTCGTAGCAAGAGAGGGCTTCGTCGTGGATTCCGAGCATGAAGAACGTGAAGCCTTTGTTGTTCCAGGCCTCCTCGTTCTTCGGGTCCGCCTCGAGCGCCTTGTCGTAGGCTTCGATCGCCTCCTCGTACCGCTCAAGCGCGTACAGGGCGTCCCCGAGGCCCGTCCACGCGTCGCCGTCTGTCGGGTCCGCGGCGGTCGCGGCCTTGTACGCGTCGACGGCCGCCTCGGTCTCGTTCAGCTCGGCGAGGAGCGCGCCCTTCTTCGTCCAGCTGATGGCCGTCGCGGCGTCCGCCCGCACGAGGGCCTCGTAGGCCTGTTTCGCGGCCTTCGTCCGACCGAGGCGGGCGAGGACGAGGGCCTTGTCGTACAGGGCGTCGGGATAATCGGACCGGATCGCGAGGGCGCGGTCGTACGCGACGATCGCCTCCTCGAACTGGCCGAGCTGCGCGAACCCGTTCCCCAAGTTGTACGCGGCGATCTCGTACGCGGGATTGAACTGGAGGGCACGGGTGTAGGCCTGGATCGCATCCTCGTGCCGGCCGAGGCCGTCCATGGCGACGCCGCGGTTGTTCCACATCACATGGTCCTCGTACCCGAGGGCCTCGGCGCGGTCGAAGCACGCGAGGGCCTCCGCGAACTCCCGGGCGTCGCAGTGGGCGCTCCCGCGGAGGAACTCCGCCTCCCCGCGGGCCAGGTCCGGCTCCGCGGGGACCGCCGCGAGCGCGATGGCCAGGGGGAGCGCCATCGGGAGCGCTTCAGGAGGAGAGCGTCCTTAAAGGTTCCGCGGTGACGGTCAGGGCTGAGAGCGATTCGGATGCCCAGGTCGGCGCATTTAAGTATCGAGGAGGTCTTGCTATGGGTTCCGGAGACGACCTCGTGGGCAAGCTGGATGTGGAGACGTTCGGCAAGTCGAAGGCGATGGAGCTCCCGCGGAACATCGTCGTCGGGCACGACGCGCTCCACCAGGTCGGCGAGGTCTGCCAGGCGTTGAAGCTGGGCAAGAAGGCGCTCCTCGTCGCGGACGAGACGACGCTGAAGATCGCGGGCAAGACGGTCGAGAAAGAACTCGCCGCGCACAAGATCCGCAGCTCCGAGTTCCTGATCCCGGACGCGACGTGGGAGGAAATCCGCGAAGGGGAGGAGCGAATCCGCAAGGGAAGTTTCGAGTTCGCGGTCGGGGTGGGCGGCGGCCGCTCGATCGACGTTGCGAAGTGCGCCTCCTTCAATGCCGGTGTGCCCTTCGTCAGCGTCCCCACCGCCGCGAGCCATGACGGGGTCGTGTCGTCGCGGGCCTCGATCCAGAAGGGCGGGGAGAAGGTGAGCCTCGCCGCGCAGACGCCGATCGCGGTGATCATGGACACCGGAATCATCGCCGAATCGCCGTTCCGCCTCCTCGCCTCGGGCTGCGGCGACATCATCTCGAACCTGGCCGCGGTGAAGGACTGGGCGCTCGCCCGGAACCTGCGCAACGAATACTATTCCTCGTACGCGGCGGCGCTCAGCGAACTCGCCGCGAACCTCGTGATCGAGAACGCGTCGACGATCAAACCGCGACTCGAGGAGAGCGCGTGGTTCGTGTGCAAGGCCCTCGTGTCGAGCGGCGTCGCGATGTCCATCGCGGGCTCCTCGCGGCCGGCCTCGGGCAGCGAGCACAAGTTCTCCCATGCGCTCGATCGGATCGCGAAGAAACCCGCGCTCCATGGCGAGCAGTGCGGCGTCGGGACGATCATGATGATGTACCTCCACAGCGGGAACTGGCAGGAGGTGCGCGACGCCCTCCTTGCGATCGGGGCCCCGACGACCGCGCGGTCCCTCGGCGTAACAGACGACGAGGTCATTGAGGCGCTCGTCCATGCGCACGAGATCAACAAGGACCGCTACACGATCCTCGGGGACGAGGGCCTGACGGAGGAAGCGGCGGAGCGCCTCGCGAAGATTACGAAGGTCGTCTGAACAGGGAGCCAACGACCCCGCACCTATTCGTCGCGTTTCTTCAGGACCCCGAATCGATCGAGGCGGGCGACGATTCGATCGGCTCGAAATTCCGCGTCGATCGACAAACCGTATCGCCGAAAGTACGTCTCGAGTGCGCGGAATCCGTGAATCAACGCGTCTCGCGCCTGGGTGAGGCGGATCCAAGGGACACCGCCCGTCCGGTCCACTCGAATCGAGTCGGAGAAGTCAATAAACCAGGGCATTCCGTCGTGGACGAGGATGTTGAAGTCGCTGAGGTCCGAGTGCACGACGCCGGCCGCGGCAAGCGAATCGACGCCCGAAAGCACCGCATGCAAGAACGCCTCCGGCGCATCAAGGCGCACGTCATGGAGCCGCGGGGCCGGTTCATCCGGGTCACCGAGGTACCGCATCGACAACAAGTTCTCCACACGGCGTGCTGGCGTCGGCACGGGCGCCCCGCCCTTCCAGGCCTGGCGCATCATCTCAAATTCGTGGGCCGCGAGCCAGGACATCGTGTCCGCCTTGATCGGACGGCCTCCGCGATGGGACGTGCGGTAGAGCCGATACGCCTTCACCGCGAGCGGCGCGCCATTGTAACCGCAGAGGTACACGTCCGCTTCCTTGCCTGCGCTGATCAGACGACGGACCTCGGTCGCGAGTCCCCCGTCCAGGATCGCCTCTGCGGTCCCCCGGTATCCGGGTTCGCGGAGGTCGATGGTCCCTTGGTTGATGCGCCACTGGACGCTCGCATCCAGGGTCGGATTGTTCGGCATCTCGGAGTCGGATCGGTTCCATTTCGAGGTCGCACGGCAAGCGCAGGGCGCCGGGATCTGGACGCGAGATCAGGCGGGCCCCGGCGCGGATCGGAAAACAGAGCGGGACATCATCGCCGGGCCTCCTGGTCCTACGGACCGCACGAGCAATGGGCCCCAACGACATGAAGGTATTGACGCGGGGACCGCGGCGAAGGTGACCCTTAAGTCCTGCCGTGGCATCGGTTGAGTCGGGGCCTCCGCTGTGGTGGAAATCACGCTCGTCGGCGAGAGGCAGGCCCAGACGGGCCACGAGTTCGTGTACCGCGGACCCCAACCCGAATGCAGGCCGTGCAAGGTCCGCGCTGCATGCCTCAACCAGGATCTGGGCCGTCGGTACCGGATCACGCGCGTCCGGGACGTGAGCCACCCGTGCCTCCTGAACGAGGAGCGTGCGCGGGTCGTCGAGGTCGAGCCGGCGCCCCCGGGGTGCAGCCTCCCCACTCGGGCCGCGATCGAAGGGGCCGTCCTATCGTACGAGAAGATCGTGTGCTCGAACGCGGCCTGTCCCAACTACATGACATGCCATCCGATCGGGATTGAGCCGGGCGCGCGGATTCGGGTCCGCGACGTCGGAACGGAGCTCGATTGCCCCCTCGGCTATTCCCTCGTGTCTGCGACGGTCGCCTACGGCGATTGAGAGGAACCGATGAAGGCATCCCTCCCGCGGCGGATGACGCTCCACGCGATCGAGGCCGCCGTGATCACCCGCGGCTACGAGCCGAAGCGGGAGACGTTCGACCTCGTCGCGTTCAAGCCCCTGTACAACGGGAAACGGTTCCACATGCGGCTCGAGACCCACGGGCTCGAGCGCGTCCCGAAGGGGTCCGAGATCGACCTGCACGTCGACTTCCTGCGGGAGGTGAAGGGCTTCCACGGATCCGAGGCGGAATCCGAGGAAATCGCGTTCGAGATGGCGGGGCTGCTCGGGGCCCTGAACGCGCAGGACCCGGAGCGATCGCGGCCGCGGGTCCGGTGCCCGAAGTGCGGGAAGGAATTCGGGCAGGAGGCGTTCCGGGCCCACCGGAAGGTCGTCCACGGAATCTAAAGGAGGTCCCGGCTGAACATCGTCCGGCCGCTCATCCGGAAGCCCAACTTTTTCCAAAAGGCCGCGGCGCCCTCGTTCTTCGGGAACACCTCGAGGTCGATGCGGTCGATCCGCATCGCCTTCGCCTCGTCCAGGAGCCGGGTCGCGAGGGCGCGCCCGACCCCTTTGAGGCGGATCGCGGGGTCGACGAAGAAGTCCTGGATCACGAGGACCCGCCCGAGCTCCGCGGAGGGGGCGTACACGGCGAGCGCCACCCCGACGACGCCCTTCTTCTCCCGGGCGACGAGGAGCACCCCGGGGAAGCGGTTCCGCATCTGCTGCTCGACGGCCCACGCGATCCGCTCGGGCTTGGGCTTCACCCCTTCCGACGTATGGTAGGCGGCGATCAGGCGCTCGACGTCCGCTCGGTCCGTGGGGTTCGCCCGTTCGACGAGCGCCATGCGGGGGCCGGCACCGCCGGGCGGGACATAAGCATTTGGGCCTCGCTCTCAGGATTCAGTATCGACGCGTGGCTCCCTGGCGGAGCCGATGGGCCGCGACAGCCTGGATGGCCCGGCCGAGCCGCAGGCGCTCCGCCCGCGACCGGACGAACGTGGCCCGGCGAGGATCAATCGGCCCTCCGACGAACGGGTCGTCCGCGAAACGCGGGTACAGGTGGACGTGCAGGTGGGGGACCGTGTTCCCGTGAATCTCGTAGTTCATCTTGACCGGACGGAGGAGACCCGAGAGGGCCTCGGAGGCGATCGTCACGTCCTCCCAGAAGAGATGGCGGACCGCATCCGACAATTCGAACGGCTCCACCGCGTGCCGCTTCGAGATGATCGCCACGTAGCCCGGGAGCGGAGCGCGCGGCGGCGCGGAGACCCAGGAGACCGCGAGGGTCGCGACGACCTCCTTCGGCCCGCCCCGCTGGCAGATGGGACATCCGGCCTTCGTGCGCCGGCGGGCCCAGGCAGCCGGGGTCCGCCATATGGAACCGCCTCCTGTCTTGGGCATCTCCCTCCTCTCGGGCATCTTCCTCCTAGAACAGGACGACCCGGATGAGTTCGCCGGCCTCGAGCCGGTCGACGTCCGCGGGAATTTCAACATACCCGTCCGCGTGGGCCATCGACGTGATCGCCCCGCTCTCCTTGAACGCGGAGACCGCCCTTCCGCCCTCGATTCGAACGGTGTGGAATTCGAGTCGGCCCGGTGTCCGCTGGATCGCCCTCGCAAGCGGCACCTCAATCGTGCGGGCCGCCTGAGGCGGGAGCCGGGCCATCTTTCGCAGCATTGGCGCCAGGAGGACGTAGCCGTTCGTCAGGCAGGAGGTCGGATTTCCGGGCATGACGAGGACCGGCTTCCCGTCGACATTGCCGAGGGCCGTCGGCTTGCCGGGTTTGATTGCGATTCCATGGAACCGCAGGTCACCGATCGAGCGGAGGACGTCGACCACGAGGTCCCGCTCCCCGGCGGACGAACCTCCCGTGAAGACGACCATGTCACTCCGGAGTCCGCGACGGAGCGCGCTCCGGACCGCCGCGGCCCGGTCGGAGACCCGCCCCAGGACGATCGGTTCCCCGCCATTCTCCCGCGTGACGTCGGCCATCGTGTACGAGTTGATGTCGTACACCTGTCCCGGCCGGATCTGCGTGCCCGGGCACACGAGCTCGTCGCCCGACGTCAGGATGGAAATGCGCGGTTTCGCAAAAACGGACACACGAGGCCGTCCGATCGCCGCAAGGGCCCCGACCTTCGCGGGAGTCATCTCCTCCCCGGCGCGCACGACCCCCGAGCCGCGGCGGACGTCCACTCCGCGTCGCACGACATTTTGCCCGCGGTCCGCCGAGGCGAACATCCTCACCGACTCGCCCCGACGATCCGTATCCTCGACGCGGACGACGGCATCCGCGCCGGGAGGCAGCGTGGATCCCGTGGCCACCTCGACGCAAAGTCCGGAGGTCACGCGTCGTCCCGTGACATCGTCCGCATGGAGCGTCTCGATT
>DASQXV010000170.1:0-20495 GCA_035639595.1 Thermoplasmata archaeon
TCGAAACGAGGTTCCAGACAACCTTTCGGTCCCGCGGGCGTGGATATTTCGTACCGTGGGACTCTTCGCATGACCGTGCCTACCTCAGAGGTGCAAGATGCTGCGGATCAAGCGAATCTACGAACCTCCGTCGAAGGAGGACGGTCACCGAATCTTGGTCGACCGCGTCTGGCCCCGCGGGTTCACGAAGGAGAAGGCTTGCGTGGACGAGTGGCGGAAAGATCTCGCGCCCAGCGACTCCCTCCGAAAGTGGTTCGGCCATGATCCGAAGAAGTGGGAGGAGTTCCGTGAGCGCTACCGCAGGCAACTGCAGAAGGAAAGCAAGTGGAGCGACCTCATGGCGATCGCGGAGCGTGCGAAGCGGGAGAATGTGACCCTCGTCTTCAGCGCTAAGGACGAAAAGCACAACCAAGCCGTGGCACTGAAGGAAGTGATCGAGAGCCTGAGACCTCGGGGCACGGAAGAGGAATGAGGCGGGAGATGGGACGAGACTCGGCGAAGATGTGAGGTGTGCTCCCGGCGCGATACGAATGCACCCGGGTTCACTCCCGGACCGAGGTGCGCCAGGCGAGCGGCGCACAAAGGGGGATACGGATCCCCCGCGAAGGGCGGCCTCCCAGGCCGATTGTACCAGGCCCCGTTCACTTCCCATCTGGGAATGTATAAGTAATTGTGCTCGGTTATGAGAGACGATGCAAGACCGGACGACGCTTCCCGTCCGCAAAGCCACCCGAGACCGGCTGAAGGCGTTCGGAAGGAAGGGCGAAAGCTACGACGAAATCCTGCACCGGCTCATGGAGGTCGCGGAGGAGAGCGCGTTCTATGAGCGCCAAGTGCGAATCCTGAGGGAGTCCCGCTTCCATCCCGCCAGCGAAGTTTGAGCTTCTCCTCTCCGACGAAGCACTCTCCTTCTTGCGGGCCCTCGAGGTTCGTCAACGCGATCGAATCTTGACCCATCTTCTGGAACTCGAGACGGATCCGTTCCGCCCGCGTCCGAGAGCGGACATCAAGAACTGTGGTCGGCACCACGGCGTGATCTTCTACCGTCTGCGCGTGGGGGACTTCCGCGCCGTCTACGTGGTCGAGGGGAGGGGCGTCAAGGTGACGGAAATCTTTCGCCGAGGACGAGGCTATCGTTGGCTCGATTAGGTCGACAGGTTTTCGGGACGTTGCAGGGAGCACCCAAGGGGCTGGCTGTGGACACTCCTCGTCGGGGAGCGCCTCGTGCGTGGGTCGAATGCTCCCGGCGGGATTCGAACCCGCGTCTGAGGCTCGAAAGGCCCCGATCCTTGACCGAACTAGACTACGGGAGCGGGCGGCGGGTTAGCCGCGAGTCGGATAAATCCTTTGTCGCGCTCCTACGACCGCGGCTCGGACCCAAAGTTTTAGTCGATTCCCGCGTTCGCACACGCGGATGTCCCGTCCCTTCCGGAGTTGGACCGAGCGCGGGTTCCTCCTGGGCGGCATCCTGATCATCCTCATGACCTGGGGGGCGAACCTCCTGGCGACGCTCGAGGCGCCGGCGGACGTCTCCGGCCACTCCGCCGCCTCCGACCTCTACCTCTGGCTCATGCTCATGTTCAACGGGCTCGCCTTTGCCACCGTCGGCATCGCCTACGAGAACTACCAGCGACTCCTGACGGACGGCGTCTTCGCGACGCGATACGTCATTGGCTTCTTGTTCATCGCGGACGGGGCGCTTCACCTGCTGGCCTTCAACGAACACCTGTCCGACTCCTTCTGGGCCGCCGGATTCTTCGCCGCCTTCGCGCCGATCCAAATCGTTGTCGGCGTGGAGATGCCCTACCTGGGACGGAGGTTCTACCCCGTGTGGACTGGCCTGACGGCCTTCTTCATCGCCGCCTATGCCCTCACGCGGACGATGGCGGTCTGGCCGATTGGGGTGGTGGAGGCCGTCGATCCCCTGGGCATCCTATCGAAGCTCGTGGAAGTCCTGACGATCATCTTCTTGATTGGCTTGGCGCGGGCTGATCGTCCCGAACCACTCCCGCTGCCGCGGCCCGCGGCCTCCGGGGAGCCGTGACGTTCAGATTTCCCCGGCGACTTCCTTGGCGAGCAACCGATATTCTTGCTCCTTCATCGCGGCCGGGTTCGCGGAGATTAGGAGGACCGAGTCGCTCAGGACGATCTTCTCATTCACCTTCTGCAGGAACCGTAGGATCGAGCCAAATCCGTTCTGGGAGATCATGTACTCCAGGCCCTCCAGGAGGACCGCGGCGTTTCCGCCCCCCTCCGTGAAATCCGCGATGGCGGAGGCGATGTCGACGAGCGCGCTCGGTTCCGCGATCGCCATGCCGCGCCCTTTCGTGCCCGCGGACTTCGAGAGCCAGATGAAGCCCGCCTCCTCGATCCGATACCGGGACCGCAGGTCGTCCGGATGGATGCGCGTGATGCACAGCCCCCGGGCGTTCGTGCGAAGGAGGTCGGAGAACAGACGGAACACCCGCTCCGCCTTGGGCTCGCGGACGAGGTAGGCCCCTCGACGGCCAGGCTCCCGATCTGGCGTCATCTCGCCCCCGCCGACGACCGGGATGCCTTCCTCTTCGCGGAGTCGGGCCTCCATCGCCTCGACGTCGCGGTACAGGACCGCGAACTTCGACTTCGCCAGGACGCCGAGTTCCGTGGAGGAGTAGCCGCGGGTCGTGAGGGCTCCGATCTCCCGCCACGCGGCCCGGAGGCCTTCCTCATAGCCCTTCAGAAAGGACCTTCGCTTCTCGTCGTCGCCCATCCCTGTGCGCCGGATAAGGCCCCCGCCGGGGTATAGAGGTTTCGCGCAGCCCTTATCCGATGTACCCCAGGTCCTCGCGCTTGTCCGGGGTCTCCGGCGCGGCCTCGATGTCCTTGAGCTTCGACGTGATCTGGTCGATCTGCTTCGCCTTGTTCTCGAGCTCGTTGAAGGAGATCTCGATGTCCAAGTACTTCGTGAGGACGTCCAGGACGGCCTGGGCGCTCTTCGGGTCCACGAAGTAGCCCGAGGTCTCGCCCATCAGGCAGACCGCGTGCATGTCATAGAGCCGACCGAGCCCCAGGAGGAGGCCGCTCGCCCCGACGATCCCCGCGCCCGGCTCCCCGCGGGAGAACACGACGCCATACTTCTCCATCTCCTTGACGAGGTCCGCGCCGGTCGCGGCGCCGAGGACCCGCGGCTTCGTCACCATGCGCCCCATGCCGTACCCGCCGAGGGTGAAGATCCGCCGCACCCCGAGCTTCTTCAGCTCCCGCAGGATGAAGTCGCTCAACTCGTACTGGCCCTCGGGCGTGAGGCCCTGGTAGTCCCCCGTCAGGAGGACGAGGTCCCGGCCCGCCCCCCGCTTCACGTAGTGCATCTCGTTGTTCACGAGCTTGACCTGGCCGTCGTCCTGGACGAGCACCTGGGGCGGGAAGTACTTCGAGAAGATCTCCGCGAACTTCATCGCCTTCAGCTCGTCCTTCAGGTGTTCCGCGGCGAGCTTCCCGACGTTCCCGATCCCCGGCAAGCCTTCGATGAAGATCGGATCGTCCAGCTTCGGATGGTCGAGGTATCGGATCGTGATGTTTTCCATGGGCGCTCAGCTCTCCAACCGATGGGCCCGCTTAAGTTTGCGCCTGTAGGCGCCGTACCGGTCCTCCGGAGAATAGCGGGGCGGCAACGGACTCCCGGTCGGCTTGCCGCAGGAAGGGCAGACGTCCTTCAGGGTGTAGGCGCCGCACGCCCGGCACTTCTTCATCGTGGAGCGCATCCCTCAGTCCTTCCGGTGGAACTTCGCCTCGCCGCCCTTCGCGGTCACGACCTTGATGACCCGGCCCGCGGCCTTCTGGAGCTCCTCCTCCGCGGTCTTGTAGTCGGGCGCGCGGACGACGATCCGGTACCGAGGGGCCCCGATGTACTGGACCTTCACCGACATGCCATCGGTCTCCTGGGCGGCCTTCTGCAAGGCGTCCTTGAGATGCACCGCGCCGTCGGGCGAGAAGTCCATCGCTTCGACGTAGCCGTCGATCGAGACGTGGGGCGGGACGATGTTCTCCCGCGCGACCTCGACGAAGGCCTTCACCCAAGGCCCCTTGAACCCCTCGTCCTCCAAGGCGCGCTCGTCCATCACGCTCTCCTCGAAGGCCCGGTACAAGGTGCCGAAGGAATCGAGGAGGTCGTAGCCGAACTCCTCCCAGCACACCTCGACCGTCTTGCCGAGACGCTGGGCGACGATCGAGAGGAGGTTCTCTGCCTTCTGCTCGTTCTTCCATTCCTGGATCTTCTCCCGCCGCTGGTGCTCGTTGACCGCCTTGAGCGAGAGGTCGATGTGCCCCTTCTCCCGATCGACCTTCAGGACCTTGCAGACGACCTTCTGGCCCTCTCGGATGTAGTCCCGGATGTACTTGATCCACCCGGACGACACCTCGGCGATGTGGATGAACCCCTCCTTGTTCTCGTACTCGTCCAGGGTGACGAACGCCCCGAAGTTCTTCACGTTCGAGACCGTCGACACGACGAGGTCGCCCTCGTCGGGCCATTCGTAGCCCCGGCTCCGCGGGGCCGCCTTCGCCTCCGCCATTACTCGAGGACCCCCACGACCTCGCCCCGGATCGCGGCCTTCCCGCCCGTCGGCTTCGCGACCGTCGCGCCGCACACCGCACATAGGACCACGCTCGCGGCGCGGTCGAAGACGACCTGCTCGTTCCCGCAGTCCTCGCACTTCACCTTGAGGAACCGGCTCGTGGGCTTCGGGATCACTTGTGCACCTCCACGAGCTCGAACTTCTTCGCGCGGAACCCGGTCCTCTGGAACGCCTTCTTGCACTCGCGGCATCGGAACCGCAGGTGGATCTTCTTCGTCGGCTTCTCGCGGCCCTCGGGCTTCGGCCGCGGGAACCCTCCGTATCCGGCGGTCACGCGACGGAACCGCCTCTGGCCCGCGCGGAGCTCGGACCGGGGCCGGTTCTTCACGCGCTCGACTTCGAGCTCCCGATGGGTCCGGCAGAACGGGCAGTAACCGCGAATCCTCTGGGGCATCTTCATGGATGACGTCGACCGGGCGTCGTAAGAGTGGGCCCCTGCTATTAAAGGGTTGCTGGCTCGTCGCGACCGACGCGACCGACCCGTCGCGGACCGAGGGACTTCGCGAATCCCCGCGCGGACGCGACCCGGCGCGATCCCCTTCGTTCTCGATTCGCGGGTTCATATGGGAAGAAATATATATTGCTAGATTAATAAATGATGAGGGGTCCGATGAGCAGGGAAGTCCGTCTGAGTCGCCGCGACGAAACCCTGGTGGACCTGCTCATCGAGACGGGCCTCTCCCGGAACATCGCGAAGACCCTCGTATTCCTGTCGAAGCGGGACGAGACGACCTCCGTGGAGATCGAGAAGGCCACGGGCTTACGCCAACCGGAGGTGAGCATCGCGATGCAGGACCTCCGGCGGCGAAAGTGGGTCGACAAACGGGACATCAAGAAGGAGGGGAAGGGCCGGCCCGTGCACTCGTACCGCCTCAGCGTGCCTTGGTCCGAGATCCTCGCCCACATTGACCGCGAGGAGCAGGCGAAGATCGACCGGATCGAGGCGAACCGCAAGAAGCTCAAGACCTTCGCTTAGCCGACCGTCTAGGCGCGACCTCGCGCGGCCGCCGCAGGGTGCGAACGCCCTTCTCCGACGCGACAATCGCGAGGTCGGCCATGCCGAGGAAGAGGCCATGGCCCACGACGCCCGGGATCGCCATGAGCTGGGCGGCCAAGGCCGCGGGCGATCGCAGGGACGCGAACCGGGCGTCCACGATATGGTTGCCGTTGTCCGTCTGGAACATCCCCCCGCCCACGCGGCGGAGCTCGACCGTCGCCCCGAGGCCCTCGATCGCCGCCGCCGCGTTCCGCCAGCCGAACGGATGGACCTCGACCGGGACGGGCGCCTTCGTCCCCAGGCGGGGCACGAGCTTGGACTCGTCCACGATCACGAGGAAGGTGTCCGAGGCCGCGGCGACGATCCTCTCTCGGAACAAGGCGCCCCCGAGTCCCTTGATCAGGTCGAGCTTCGGGTCCACCTCATCCGCGCCGTCGACGCAGAGGTCCAGGCGAGGGCGGTCCTCGAGGGAGGTGAGCGGGACCCCCAGCTCCTTCGCGGCCTCCGCGGTCGCGAACGAGGTCGGGACGCCCTTCAGGTCCATGCCCCCCGCAACGAGGCGCGCGACCCCCTCGAGGAAGTGCCGCGCGGTCGACCCGGTCCCGAGGCCCAAGGCCATGCCGGGCTTCACGTAGGCGAGGGCGGCCTCCGCGGCCTCGCGCTTCAGCTCGTCCGGCGAGGTCAGCTCAAGCCCTCCGACGAAGCTCTTCGACAAGGCCGCACAGCTCTTCGACGACGAGGTCGTCGAGTTTCTGGCCGAGGGCCTTCGACGCCTTTGACGGATCCCCCGTGACGCCGCTCCAGTATTTCCTCGGATCGTCGACGACCGCGTACCGCGGGATCTCGTTCGTCCCCGCGGGGCTGCGCCCCTTCACGAGATCGGGATTCGCGGTCAGGATGCGGGACGTCTCCCCCGCGCCGGCGTGGCCGTCCCCCTCCGGGAGGACGCCTTCCGTGGCGTAGATGATGTCGTAGTCGGAGAGGACGCTCGCCTTCAACCCGGTCCCGCGGTCCACGACCTCCTGGGCCGCGGCCCGGAGGGCCATCATGTGCTCCCGCCCCGCATGCCCGCTCACGACCAGGATCCGTCGCACGCCGTTCCGGACGAAGTCGTCGAGCACGTCCCGCACGAAGGCCTTCAGGGAGTCGACGGAAACGCTGACCGTGCCCGGATACGGCCGGGTCGTCGTGCAGACCCCGTAGGGGATCGGAGGGGCGAGGAACGCGCCGGTCCTCCGCGCGACCTCCTCGAGGACATGGAGGGGCTGGATGAGGTCCGCGCCGAGGGGCAGATGCCGGCCGTGCTCCTCGAGGGCGCCGACCGGGAGGACGACCACGGGATCCTTCCGGGCGAGAGCCGCGAACTCCTCCGAGGTCATCTCCGCGAGCTTCACGCGCGGGAATCTGCGGGAGGACCATAAACCGTTCGCGGCGGATCGAGGACCTGTTAACCTTAAACAAGGTTGCAATCGGACCGGACATCCTTTTCGCCCCGATGGCTTTGTCCATCCATGCGGGTCGCGGCCCTATTCTCCGGAGGAAAGGACTCTACCTACGCCGCCTACGTCGCGGTCCAGCAGGGGTGGGACCTCACCCATCTCCTCTCGATCGTCCCCGAGGACCGCGAGTCGATGCTCTTCCACGTGCCGAACCTGCACGTGACCCCGCTCCTCACGGAGGCGATGGGGCTTCCCCTGGTGACGGAGGAGGCGAAGCCGGGCGAGGCGGGAGAACTCGACGCGCTGCGCCGCATCTTCCGGCGCGTCGAGATGGACGGGATCGTCGTCGGCGCGATCGCGTCGGACTACCAGCACGAACGGGTGAATCGCCTCGCGGAGGAATCGGGGCTCCGGGTCTTCGCCCCGTTGTGGCGTCACGATCCGAAGCGTCTCGTGCGGGACTACCTCGCCGCGGGATTCGAGATCGTCTTCTCCGCCGTTGCCGCCGAGGGCCTCGACGCGACCTGGCTCGGCCGTCGTTGGGACGACCGGACGGTCGAGGACCTCCTCCGCCTGCAGGAGACCCGCGGGGTCCATCCGTGTGGAGAGGGCGGCGAGTTCGAGACGCTCGTCCTCGATGGGCCGCTGTTCCAGCGGAGGCTCGAGGTCCTGCGAGCGGAGCCGCGATGGTCAGGCCAGGCGGGCGTGTGGCAGGTCCTCGAGGCGCGCCTCGTGCCGAAGGAGGGGATCGGCGTCAGCGGCGCCGTGCCCGAGGCACGGTCCGGAGGTCCTTGAAGAACTGCGTCCGGTCCTCCGCCTCCGGAATCTTCTCGCCTGCCGCCTTCGCCAGCTTCATGCACGCCTCCCGGAGGCGCGCTTTGCCCGCGATCGCGAACGCCCGCGCCAAGGCCTCGTACGCGTAAGCGAGGGGGAACCCGTCGACGTGGCGGGCCTCGCAGATCTCGAGGGCCCGCTGCGCGTGGAAGAGGGAGGGCTCAGGTCGGCCCAGAACCGCGTACACGCGGGAGATCTGCCATTCCCCGATCGCGGCTTCCTTCGGGCCCCCGACGACGCTCCAATGGTAGCGGGAGGCATGGGCCATGTGGATCATCGCAACGACATCCTCCTTCGTGCGGCCCTTCTTCAAGATCAGGTCCCAGGTCCGGTTGAAGAGGCGCGCCGCCGTCTTGCGGTGCCACTCCGATTCCGCCCTCGATCCCACGACGGTCCCCGCCTCCGTCAACCCGACGAATGGGGGATAGTAACAGAAGGGGTTCAGCTTGCCGCCCAGCTGCACGGTCCGTGAGGCCGTGGCGGAGCGAATCTACCGGAACCCCGGAGCGTCCGGGAGCCCCGAGCGATCCCTCCAGCCGTTCAGGATTGCGTCTTGGACCCCTCTGTCCAACCCCGGAAAGGACCGCTTGTCGCCCGACGACAGATCCAGGAAAAGTGCCTGGGTCCTGCCGACGGCGCCCACCCGCACGCCCGTCACATCGGACCAGGGGAGGAAATCGTCGAGCTCGTAGCGGTCCGCGGGTCGCTCGTACCAGAAGTGGATCCCGGCCTGGGTCACCGCGATGGCACTCGGTTTCACGCGGCTCGCGGTCGCCATGAACAGGACGGTCACGGAGAAGAACGCGCCCGCCGTCCCGAACAGTGCTGCGATGTAGTACCCGTTCTGGCTGTGGGCGTTTGCGAGCACCCAGTATGCGAGTGGCAAGGTCATCGGCACGGCGGCGAACACGGCCACGTAGCGTGCTTCGTCCAAGAGCACGCTGCCCTTGTACGTCGGCTGCCAGGGGAGGCCCGGGTCCTTCATGTCCGGCGACGCGGGGAGCGGCATCGACGCCTTCCCCTCGAGCGAGGCACGGTGGAGAGCGAGGCGCCTCCGGCCGACGATTGCGGTGCGGACCCAGAGGCCTATGCAGAGGACGAGGAAGGGCGTCACGACGAGCCAGCCTAGGAGATTTGGCAGCGGATGGGAGGAGTCAGGGCTCACGATGAACGCCTGGAGGAACCGAGGTTGGGACGGTGACGACTGGACCGTACCCATGATCGCGACGGCGTCGCCCACGAAGTACTCCGACTCCGGGATGTTGCACGTCCGGTAAGGATTTGGATGGGGCGCGTCCGCGATCTCCCAGTAGCGGCTAACCGTCACGAGGATGACCCCAGTCCCGTCGCTCACAGTGAACTGAGCGCCCTCGTCCCAGGACCGGGTGCAGCCCCGCCCGATCAGTTCGCGACCGCTCAAAGCTACAGGATACACGTAGCCGGACTCGGAGGAAATCGTGCCGGCGATCTTGATCGTCTGGCTGGGCGAGGCGGCCTGGAGGGGCGTGACGGCCATGGCGTACCAGGCGTTCAGCGTCGTGTACTCGTAGGCAAGAGGCAAGGCGCTCGGGGCGACGCACGCGAAAAGGAACAGGATACTTAGCCCCGGGACCACGGCTGGAAAGCCCATCAGCTTGGGCGACGTCCCGTGGATCCGCCGGCACTCCTTCACGCACCGCGCGCAGACGAAGAACCGGTCCTGTTTGCAGAACGCTAACAGGGCGCCATCGAGCCCCGGGAAGTCGACCAGGCAACGGCCGCAGGTCTTAGACAACGGTCCAGGAACAGTCCGGGCCATATAAGCCGGCCCGCCTCGAGCCCTTCCTCCGAAGGGTCCTCGAGACGATTGTGCCGTCACAGACCTGAGTCAGCGGCTTCCTCCATTGCCTCAAAAATCGCCGGCAATGCAGGACCCTTCACTTGGGCAGGAGCAGCAAGCTCGACCTCTTGTGTTACTGTCCCCCGCGACGAATGGGGCTGGGCAGATTTGAACTGCCGTCGCAGGCTCTTCTGCCCCTTACACGGGGTCCCAAAGCCCGAAGGATAGACCAAGCTACCCCACAGCCCCAACTGCGCGCGCAACCGGCTCACGCGATAAAAATCTTGGCTCAGGCTTTGGCCTTGGTCGACCGAACGGACGTCGACGCGTCCTTCGCCGCGGCCCGGATCGCGGCCTCGCTCGAGAGGCGAGGCCTCCATCCCGTGGATCGGAGGCGATCGACCGCGAGCTGCATGACCCGCACATCCCCGGCCCATCCGCGGCCGCTGCCCGCCCCTCCCGTCCATCGGTACTCCACGCCGGTCCGCCCGAGCGCATGGCAGACCGCGTCCGCGAGGGCGCGGACCGTGATCGTATCCTCGCTCCCCAGGTTGTAGACGGTCACCGGGGCCTTCGCGGCCCGGACCCCTGCGGCAATCCCCGCGACCGTATCGTCGATATACACGTACGACTTCGCGGTCCCCGGGTCGGACCCGAGGATCTCCAGCCGCCGCGGGTCGCGGGCCAACTTCCGCACGAAGTCCACGACGACCCCGTGACCGCTCCGGCCGCCGACGACATTCGCGAGGCGGAAGATGACCGCCTGGATGCCGAACGTGTGGGCGTAGGCGGACAGGAGGGCCTCGTCCGCGAGCTTCGATGCACCGTACACGGAGATGGGCTCGAGGGGCGCGTAGTCCTCCGGCGTCGGGACCGTGGTCGCCTCCCCGTAGATCGTCGAGGTGGAGGTGAAGACGATCTTGGGGACCTTCGCGGCCCGGCAGGCCTCGAGGACCCGGTACGTGGCCAAGATGTTCTGGTCCACCAAAGGCATCGTGCCCTCCGGGCCCAGCCGGACGTCCGGATTCGCGGCGAAGTGGTACACGGCTTCCGCGCCCCGCACGATGGGGCCCAGGTCGGCGTGAAGGAGGTCCTCCTTCCGGAAGGTGGCCCCGGCCTCCCGCGCGGCCCTCAGGTTCTCCTCCCTCCCCGCGGTCAGGTTGTCGATCGCGAGGACATCGGCCTCCTCGATCAGGGCGTCCACCATGTGGCTGCCGATGAACCCCGCGCCCCCCGTGACCACGACTTTCGGTTGAGCCATGCGTTCGCGACCATCCGCGACGTGGTATTCAAGGTTCGGATTCGGCCCGGACGTGGGCGAGGAGTGCGGCCGCGGCCCGGGCGCGATGCGAGACCGCGTTCTTCTCGGCGAGGGTCATCTCGCCGAAGGTCTTGCTCGCCCTCTCCGGGACGAAGATCGGGTCGAACCCAAAGCCGCCTTTCCCCCGTTCCCCCTCCGCCACGGTGCCGCGGCACTCCCCGTGGAACACCTCATGGGCCTCGCCGCGTCGGAGGAGGAAGACGGTCTCGAACGCGGCGCCGCGGGCCCGCACGCCGTCCAACAGCTTCAGGATTCCGGCGCATCCGATCCTCTTGTAGACGTACGAGGAGTAGACGCCAGGGAAACCGCCGAGGTGGTCGACGAAGAATCCGGAGTCGTCGATCAGGTAGTCCCCGCGAATCTGGTCGTCAAGGACCGTTGCCGCGAACCGGACGACCTTCTCCAGGCGGTCCGCCTGGATCTCCGGATACGAGCGATCCGCGTGGACCAGTTTCACGCCCGCCTCCCCAAGGACCGCGGACACTTCCCGGAACTTCTCTTGGTTCGTCGTGACGAACGCAATCATGTGTAGCGCCCGCGGCTCTCGATCTCCTTCGCGGTGGCGAGGACCGCGTCGGCCTCCCGACCGAGGATCTCGCGGTATCCTCGGACCACCTCCCGATGGTACGTCGTCGCCCGCTCGTGGGCGCTCACGAGCCCCTCCCGCAAGAGATGCAGGTCCACCCCGCGGGCCTCGCGCCCAGCGTCCTTCCCTCCAAGGCTGAAGTCGATCATCACGATCCGCCCGTCGCGGAGGATCATGTTCGACGTCGTCAGGTCGCCGTGGACGATGCCCGCCCGATGCAGCCGACCGACCGCGCGCCCGATCTGCCGGGCGGCCTCCATCGCCGTCGGGCCGCCTCGGTCCAGGACTTCCTTCGCGGTCGGCCCGTCGAGGAACTCCATGATGATCGTCGCCCCCGCAAGGTCGACGTCGTACAGGATGGGGACGGGGACGCCGGCCGCCCGGGCGTCGGCCATGAGCCGCGCTTCGGTCCGGATGCGCGAACGCCGCAAGCCTTCATCGAGGTCCGGCCGTCGGTAGGCTTTCGGCAGCCGCGTCTTCGCGACCGCGGGACGGCCCAGGAACTCCGTCCGGCGCAGCTCCGCCTCGGCCCCGCGCTTGATCAGCACGGACGCGCGATGCCAACTGAGCGGCAAAACCCTTTCCCCGCGGCCGCGGCGGAGGGCCGCCGACCCCAAGCCCGTCACGGGACGGTCGCCGCGGGCGGTCCGTCGAAGAACCGGGCCGCATCGGCCGCAGGGGACTCGCTCCGCGCCGGCGCGAAGTCCGGCGGAAGGCACCGCGCGTATCGAGGTTCGAGGATGCGGCCTTCGAGCACGATAATCGCGGCCCGGTCCCGCTCGCTGCGGATCGGCCGGCCCGCGGCCTGCAGTAGCTTGTTGATCGCCGGGTAGACGACGGCATAGTCGTGCCCCTTCGCGGGCCCGAATTTGCGGCCGTAATAGTCCCGGAGCGCCTCCCCTTCCAGGTTCGGCGGGCTCAGCGGAAGCCCGACGACGAGGACCGCCGCGAGCAGGTTGTCGTGGTAGTCCACCCCTTCGCTGAGGGATCCGCCCTGGACCCCGAGGAGCAGCGCACCCCCGTCCCCCCGGGCGATTCGGAGGGCCTCGAGGGCCCCGTCGCGTTGGGACTTCGTCCAGCCCGGCTTCTCGACGAGGATCGTCTTCGGCACCTTCGCGGGCCGCAGGCGGCGGTGGGCCTCTCCGAGCAACTCGTACGAGGGGAAGAACGCGGCGACGTTCCCTCGGACGGCGGAGGCGATTGCCGCAATCTCCCGCGCGATCGCGTCGTGCATTCCGGTTCCTCGCCGCGCGTAGAGGGTCGTGACGTGCGGATGCGCGAGGAGGAGTCGGTTCTCCGGGGGAAACGGAGAGGTGTAGGTGCGAAGCATCCGTCGGGCCGGCGCGATGCCCAGGAGGTCCGCGTACATCTCCTCGGGAAACAGGGTTCCGGACATCAGGATGCTCGCGTGCACGCGGTCGAAGATGGACCGGCTCAGGACGCTCGGGTCGAGGAGCCGGAAGGAAAACTTGCCCTCGGATCCAGGCACGACGAGGCGCAGGATCCCTTCGTCCTGGTCCTTCCATCGGCGGAAGAATTCCGCGACCTCCGGGAGCCGGGACGGGGCTCCGCGGCGGGTGGCGTCCTCGCCTGCGAAGGCCAGGCGCTCGAGGAAGGAGGCGTACGTCCCTGAGCCATCCCCGCGTCGCGCGAGGGTGCCTTCGACGACGTCCAGGAACTCGTCCTTCCGCGCCACGCGCTCCGACGGGAGGGCGGCGAGGAACCGCTCGAGGGCCTTCGCGATCGCCGCGAGCTCGTGGGACACCTCGCCATCGATCGATCGGGCCTCCTTCGCGGCCTTCAAGAGGTCCAGGACGGACAAGTCCCCGCCCAGGTGGGTGCGGATTCGGTCCGGCAGGTTGTGCGCCTCGTCCACGATCAGGATGAGGTCGTCCAGGGAGCGGCCGAGGCGCGGCAGGAAGCGCTCCCGGATCTCGCTGAACACGTAGTTGTAGTCGCACACGACGAGGCTCGCCCTCGAGGCGGCGTCCATCGCGACCTTGTGGGGGCACACGCGGCACGCGCCGCTCGCCTGCACGAGTTCCTGGACGTGGAGGGTCCGCTGGAGGACCGCGGCGACGACGGCCGAGTTGTCGCGGGTGAAGAAGCCGCAGCTCCTCGACTTCACCATGAAGTCGCAGTACTCCTGGAACGCGCGGCCGTGGGACGGGGCGGCCTCTTGGAGGCACATGGAATGCTTCGCGATCAGGTCGACCGTCGGGATCCGCGGCCCCTTCGCCTCGATGCGTCGCACGGTCTCGACCGCGATCCGATGCTGGCTCTGCCGGGACGTGAGGAAGAGGACGAGCTTCCCGGTCCGCAGGGCGACGTCGAGGGCCGCGACCAGGGCGACCGCGGTCTTGCCGATCCCCGTGGGGGCGTGGGCGAGGAGGTGCCTCCCTCGCTCGACCGCGATCCTCGCATCCGCGAGGAAGTCCGCCTGGCCCTCCCGGACGCGGTCGAAGGGCCAGGGCACCGAGACGGCAGGATGGGGGACCGGCCGTCGAACCTCCACCGCCTCCATGGGACCTCGAAACGGCGCAGGGGAGGGGTGGGGTATGGATGGATTCTGCCGGGAGAGGGGTGAAACTACTCTTCTACTCTTCCGGCATAACATGTTAACCGGGCCCTGGCTCTCGCCGGGAGATAATTGGGAGGGAGCGATTATGGTCCCGCCGACGGCTCCACCACCGTGGACTTCCGGTGCTTCGTCTGCGGGTTCGAATCCCTCGCGGATGTGTGCCCGCGATGCAAGACGATCCTCGGCCCGGACCGGGCGACCTGCGGCACGTGCGGACGGCCCTTCGATGGACGGATCGCGGCCTGTGACGCCTGCGGTGCCTCGATCGCACCCGAGGGCTGGTACGACCGCGAGGCACTCAGGGACCTTGCCTCGATTCCCGGCATCACGGAGGAACGGGCCAAGCAGCTCGTCGCCCAGGGCTTCCGAGACTTCTCCGACATCGTCCGGCTCGCCCTTCCGGAGAGCGCGGTCCGGCTCGGACTCCACCACACAATCGCGCGCAGGACCCTGATGGTGTCCCTCGTCGGGCGGCGGGAGCGAACCGGGAGTGACGGGCGATGTCCGATGTGCGGGGCCGCGGGGCTCGCCGGCGGGACGCGTTGCGCGGCCTGCGGCTCGGCGCTGGACCACGAGATGGATCGGGACGTCGTGGAACAGAAGCTCCAAGAAATCACGGGTGAGGTCGCGGACCTCCACATGGACGCGGATTTCCAGGAGATGCCCGCGGAGATCCGGAACGAGTTCTTGCAGGCCTTCGCTGGCGAGAGCCCGGAGGGCCTTCTGCGAGAGGAGTGCGGACACCAAATCGATGCGTGGCGTCGGAAAGGCTTCGACGTCTCTGCGGTCGAACAACTCCTCGAAGACGACCTCGATCGGTTTCGAGAGCGCAGCACCGGCTTGATCCGGGCCCAGCTGATGAAGAGGGCGACATCCGGAACGTATCGCTGCCCGCTCTGCGAGATGCGCCTGGACAGCACGTCCGAGGAGTGCGGCAACTGTGGCGCCCGGTTCGCGTGACCGCAAGCGCAACCCTAAATACAGTCGGGACCTGCCTGGACGTCGTGCGAGGTCCCTACTCCGAGTACGCGGCGCCTCCCATCTACGTCTACCCGTCGTCGCCGAAGCCCGGGATTCGATTCAGCCGGTCCGAACTCATCCAGCTCCTGATCGCGATCCTCGCCCTCAGCGCCTCGTTCACGATCCTCTACGTCCGCCAAAGTCCGGTCGCATACGTCCGGAATCCCGGCCTTCTGGCCCTCGCCTTTTCGGCCTCTCTCCTCGCGGTCGGGACCGGAGTCGGCCTTCACGAGGTCATGCACAAGGTCGTCGCGCAGCGGTACGGCCACTGGGCGGAATTCCGATACGATCCCCGGGGCCTGTTGATGGCGTTCATCTTCGCGGCCGCCATCGGGCTCCTCTACGGAGCGCCCGGCGCCACGTGGATCTCAGGCGCTGTGACCCGTGAGCAAAACGGTCGAATCAGCGCCGCGGGCCCGGTGACGAACATCGCGATCGCCCTTGGGCTTATCCTCACCTTGCTCGCCCTTCCGAAGGGGTCGTCGTTCGGGGGGCTGCTGCAGACCATTTACTTATTCGGGGCTGCCCAGGTGAACGCGTTCCTCGCGGCGTTCAACCTGTTGCCGATCATGCCCTTAGACGGGGCGAAGGTCCTCGCGTGGAACAAGCCCGTGTATGGAGGTCTCATGATCATCGCCGTGGGCCTCGTCGCAGTGACCTTCCTCGGAATCCTCTGAGCTCAGTGGTTCACGAGGCTGGCCAGGTAACCGGCGCCGAATCCGTTGTCGATGTTCACGACCGCAACGCCCGGGGCGCAGGAGTTCATCATCCCGAGGAGGGCTGCCATCCCGTCGAAGCTCGCGCCGTAGCCGACGGATGTCGGCACCGCGATTACGGGGACGGAGACCAGGCCCGCGACCACGCTTGGAAGTGCGCCCTCCATCCCCGCAACGACGATGATCACCTTCGCCTTCTCAAGGAGTCGGCGTTGGTCGAGGACGCGGTGCACCCCCGCCACGCCGACATCGTAGGCGCGGGTGACCTTGCAGCCCATCAGCTCCGCGGTCACGCCGGCCTCCTCCGCGACCGGTATGTCCGAGGTGCCTGCGGTGACGACGAGCACGGAGCCGCGGGTGGCCTTCGGCGGCGTACCGATCGAGACGATGGATCCCTTGTCGTGGTAGGTCACGCGTTTGCCGGTCAGCTCCTTGCGGAGCCGATCGAACACGTCCGCGGAGGCGCGCGTCGCGAGGACGAGGCCGTGGGACTCGCTCATCCGGCGGGCAATTTCGACTATTCGATCTGGGGTCTTGCCGAGGCACAGGATGACCTCCGGGAACCCGCGGCGGAGGTCCCGATGGGAGTCCAACTTCGCGAATCCCAGGTCTTCGTAGGGGAGGTCGCGCAAAGCGCGCATCGCCTCGCCGACCGTCAGCTTCCCGGCCTTCAGGTCGCGGAGGAGCGACTCGATGCGTTCGCGGTCCACGGCCTCACCGAATCTGTTCCCACTTCTCGAGCTCGAGGACGGAGCTGAGGGTGCCGCCTCGTTTGATCTCCTCGCGGATCCGGTTCTCCCGCTCGAGCACGTCGAGCGCGCGGTTCGCCATCTCGACGGCCTGCTCCTGAGGCACGACGATGAGCCCGGACTCGTCTCCGATGATCCAGTCCCCGGAGTGGACCTTCTGGCCTCCGCACTCGATCTCGCTCCCGATCTCGCCGAGTCCCTTCGGCTCCCCGGCGTGCGGGGCCACGTGGCGGCTGAAGCACGGAAAACCGATCTCGAGGATCGTGTCGAGGTCCCGGACGGCCCCGTCGATGACGACGCCGGCCACGCCCTTCACGAGACACGAGTGGCTCGCGAGTTCTCCCCACACCGCGGTGGGCCCTCCGCCGACGTCCACGACGATCACGTCCCCCCGGCGCGCGCGGTCGATCGCCTCGACGGGCTTCGCCCAATCCCCGTCCGCGGTCTTCACGGTCAAGGCCCGGCCGACGAGTTTCGTCCCGTGCTTGATCCGCGGCACGAGGCCCGTCATCACGCCCCGCTTCTGCATCGCGTCCGCGAGGTTCGGCGTCGACACTTTCCCGAAGGCCTCGAGCAGGTCCGCATCCCCGTACTTCTTGTACAGGCCCGTCGGGGTGGCTTCCCGCGAGGCGATCGCCTTCTTGATCGTCCGGGTCGCGTCTCCGATCTTCTCCGCCTTGATGATCGCGCCGCCCACGATCACGATGGAGGCGCCGGCGGCCACGGCCTGGGCCACGGTCTCCGAGTTCAGCCCTCCCGCGACCGCGACCGGGAGCCTCGTCGCCGCGGCCACGGCTTTCAGCTCCTGGAGGGGGGTGTGGGCGATCATCTGCTCGTCGATCGAGACGTGCATGTTGAGGTAGTCCACGCCGAGGGCCTCGAGCTCCTTCGCCCGCGCGGGCTTGTCCGGGATGCGCATGAGGTCGACCATGATCTTCGAGCCGTACCGTCGGGCCGCTTTGACGGCCTCCAGGATCGTCGCGTCGTCCGTCACGCCCATCACGGTGATGACGTCGGCCCCGGCTTTCGCGGCGATCTCGACCTCGAAGGCGCCCGTGTCCATCGTCTTCAGGTCCGCGACGATCGTCCTCCCGGGGAACGCCTTGCGGAACGCGCGCACGGCCTCCATCCCCTCCGACTTGACCAGGGGCGTCCCTGCCTCGATCCAGTCCGCGCCGCCCTCCACGGCCTCCTTCGCGGCGAGGAGGGCCCGCTTGAGGTGCATGTGGTCGAGGGCGACCTGCAGCACGGGCTCCATGGACCTCGTTTACCTCGTGCGCACGTTAAATACGTAACGACCCAGGCGGGACCTCGAGCGGATTCGACCGCTGGAGCGCCCCGAAGCCGGAAATACGAGCCGCCGCCCTACCCCCGCCATGCAGGTCGGCATCCTGGGCAGTGGGGACGTCGGGAGAGCCTTGGGCCGTGGTTTCGCGGTCCGCGGCCATGACGTCATGATCGGCTCCCGCCGCCCGAAGAGCGACGAACTCACGAAGTGGCTCAAGCAGGTGAAAGGGAAGGCGTCGACGGGGAGCTTCGAAGAGGCCGCGACGCACGGCGAGGTCGTCGTCCTAGCCACGCTTGGCACCGCGGTCGAAGAGGTCCTCCGCCTCGCGGGGCCTTCCTCGTTGAAAGGCAAGGTCGTGATCGACGTGACGAACCCGCTCGGCGAAGAAGACCTGGTGCCCTGGGTCGGGATGACCGATTCCCTCGGAGAACGAGTGCAACGGAGCCTTCCGGATGCGCGGGTGGTCAAGGTGTTCAACACGGTCCCGAACACCCAGATGGTGGACCCGAAATTCGCGGGCGGTGTCCCCGAGATGCTCATCGCCGGGAACGATGCCGCGGCGAAGAAGACGGTCGTCGGCCTCCTCAAGGAATTCGGCTGGCCCGGCGCGATCGACATCGGCGGGATCGAAGGTTCCCGTTGGCTCGAGGCCATCGTCCCCCTCTGGGTCCTCGTCGGGACGAAGCTCGGTCGATGGGACCATGCGTTCAAGGTCGTCCACGGTTGAGGTTATCCTGACCGAAGATAGAGTCGTCCACCCTCCGGCCGCAGGCCCCGCCTGCTTTCAGGATTGATACTCAGCGCGCGCACCTCATATAGCGAGGCCCAGGTTCGAACGCCGAGTCGATGCCCTCGAAGGAGCGCGACGACGAGCGCGAGCGATGCCTCACCGGCATCGATGCGATCGATCACATCTTGAACGGAGGCATCCCGCGAGGCAACACGGTCCTCATCTCGGGCTCCGTCGGGACCGGGAAGACATCAATCTGCATCGAATTCCTCGTGCGTGGGGCGCTGAACGGCGAGAATTCCTTGTACCTGAGCGTCACGGAGCCCACGGACAAGCTCCTCCTGAACGTCATCCCGTTCGACTTCTTCGAGGACCGGCTCATGAAGCAAGGGAAGCTCCAATTCATCGACCTCCCGAAGATGTACGAGAAGCTCGGGATCGACAAGGACGACCTGGACTTCGACCAGACGAGGCTCCTGGCGGATACGATCGCGCAAACGGTCGAGGACCAGAAGGTCCAGCGGCTCGTGCTGGACTCCGTCACCTCCGTCTGCTATCGGATCAAGGACCAAGAGAGGATCCGGGACTTCCTCCTGCGGCTGGGCACGGAGCTCAGCTCGAAGGGGTGCACGAGCCTCCTCGTGTCCGAGATCATGTCCTCCGAGGAGGGCTACTCCCGCTGGGGCGTCGAGGAGGCCATTGCCGACGGCGTGATCGTGACGGGGAACCTGGAACGTCGAGGGGACCTCCTCCGCACCCTCCAGATCGTCAAGATGCGCGGCACGACCCACAGCCGCGCGAAGTACGTCCTGGACCTGACCACGTCGGGCGTGCTGTTGGTGCCCCTGTTGAAGGGCGGGAGCGTGACGGGCGGTGGCTGAGGCGACGATGACCACGGAAGTCGCGGACAAACTGGGGTCCCTCCCCGAATCCTCGGCGATCGCGATGCGCCTGCGCACGGACCAGTACTTCGACGCGATCCAGGGCATGCTCGACCGATTCGCGACGAAGAAGGACCTCGAGGTCGTCTACGTGACCTCGACGATCCCGAGCCAGAGCATCATCAACGCGCTCGAGGCCCTCGAGGTCTCGATGGACCACATCTGGTTCGTCGACTGCATCAGTCAAATCATGATGTCGAAGGAGAAGCGCCATGCCCACACGATCATCGTCGAGAGCCCGACGATGCTCGAGAACATCATGCTCAAGGTCGAATTCCTCCTCCGGAAGCATCCCGATCGGAACGCGCTCATCGTCCTCGATTCGATCAACAGCCTCGCGATCCACAACAACACGAAGATCCTGAGCGAGTTCCTCCACATCCTCGTGAACAACCTCCGCTCCCGGGGCGCGTACACGGTGATCTTCTCGATGCGCGAGTACGAGACGGAAGAGATCCGGAACATGCTCGTCCTCGTTTCCGACGAGTCGGTGGAGTTCGGACACGGGGGGCCGTAGGCCGGCTACCGAGCCGCCCGGAGAGGGCCGGAAGGGGCGCGTCCATTTGGAGGCCGCCGAACGTCGAAGGTGGCTCCTTTAAAAGGTCGTTCTCAGAGTTGAACATTGAGCACGACACGTTTAAATGGAAAAGACCCCCCCTGCAAGAGATGGCGGCGCAAGCCGCCAGGAAGGACAAGACTATGCGAAGCTTCATCCGCAAGGATGAACGCGCGGTGTCTCCCGTCATCGCGACGATCTTGATGGTCGCGATCACGGTGGTACTCGCCGCGGTGCTGTACGTCATGGTGTCCGGCCTCATCGTGGGGCCGGGGGCGTCGAAGCCGCTGGTGACGTTCAGCGCG
>DASQXV010000171.1:0-3740 GCA_035639595.1 Thermoplasmata archaeon
GAGACCTGGAGCTGTCGGGCCGCGGCCATCGTGGCGAGCCGGTCGAACGCGGCTTCGACTCGGTCCCCCGTCTTCGCGGACGTCAGCACGTATTCCGCCCCGTACGCCTTCGTGAACGCGACCACGTCCCGCTCGCGGACCTGGGCGGTCCCGGTGAGGTCCGACTTGTTCACCGCGACCAAGATCGGAACCGTGCCCACGACCTTGATCACGCCGTCGATCCAGTCGTCGAGGTCGTCGAGGGTCCCCCGGCGGGTGAGGTCCGCCACCGCGAGGATGCCGTTCGCCCCGTAGAAGTAGGCGTCCTGGAGTAGTTCCCGGAAGCCCATCTCCCCCATGATGTCCCAGATCGTCAGGTCGACGAGGGCGATCAGGTCCCGCTCCGGGAACTCGACCCGGACCTCCTTCTTCGAGACCCGCGTCCCGATCGTCGTGACGTAGCGCTCGTCGAACATGTTCGTCACGTAGCGACGCACGAGGGAGGTCTTCCCGACCGCCTTCGCCCCGACGAGGCAGACCTTCGACTTCAGCTGCTTGGTCGTCACACGCTGGCTCCCCCGGGATGGGATGCAAACCGCGAAGGACGCACCTTAATCCTTCCTGTGAAGTCAGGACGCGGGCTCAAGCGGGGACCGACACGCCTTCCCGCTCGAGGACCATCACCCCGAGGCGGCGGAAGATCGCGTCAACGTTCTCCCCCGTCTTCGCGGACGTGTAGAAGTAGGGGGCGTGGAAGGCGCGGGCCGCCTCGGAGATCTCCTTGTCCCCGTACAGGATCATGATCTCGTCCTTCAGGTCCACCTTGTTGATCGCGTACACCACGGGCACCTCCCCGACGACCTTGAAGACGCCCTGGACCCAGTCGTCCAGCTCCTTCAGGGTCGAGTAGCGGGTCAGGTCCGCGACCGCGAGGACGCCCTTGGCCCCGTGGAAGAAGGCCTCCCTCAGGAGGTCGCGAAACCCCTTCTCCCCCATGATGTCCCAGATCGTGATGTCCATCTGCATCGACTTCTTGCCCGGCAGGTCGTAGTGGACCTGACGCTTCGACACCTTCGCGCCCAGGGTCGTGATGTACCGGTCGTCGAACTCGTCCTGGACGAAGCGGCGGATCAGGGACGTCTTCCCGACCGCGGCCTCTCCGACGAGGCAGATCTTCGTTTTGATGCGCTGCGGTTCGGGCATGGGAGGGGCCCATCGATTCCCAACGGCTTACTTAAACCGTCGCTCCTGAAAGTCCGTCGGAGCCTTTTTCCCCGCCCGCCTCCTGCGGTACCGCGATGCGGCTCCGGAACCGGCTCGTCGTCGCCCTCGATGTCGTCGAGGTCGAGCGCGCCCGCTCGATCGAGGCCGCGATCCGCGGGTCCGTCGACGCGGTCAAGGTGAACTGGCCGCTCGTCCTGGCGGGAGGGATCGGCATCGTGCGGGACTTCTCCGCCCACGGGTACGTCCTCGCGGATTTCAAGATCGCGGACATCCCGAACACGAGCCGCCTGATCGTCCAGGAGGCCGTGCGGGCGGGCGCCTCCGGTATCATCGTCCATGGCTTCGCGGGAGAGGACTCGGTCAAGGCCTCCGTCGAGGCCGCGGGGTCTGCCGACCTCTTCGTCGTCACGGAGCTCAGCCATCCCGGAGGCCTGGAGTACACCGCGAAGTTCGCGGAGGACTTCGCGCGACTCGCGGTCCGTGCGGGGGCCGCGGGGATCATCGCCCCCGCGACCCGACCCGAGCGGGTCAAGGCCCTCCGGTCAATCGTCGGGCCCCGGCTCATCCTGGCCCCGGGGGTCGGGGCGCAAGGCGGGAAGGCCTCGGACGCCATTGCTGCGGGAGCGGATGCCGTCATCGTGGGACGCGCCATCTATGAGGCCAAGGATCCAGGCCGGGCCGCGCAGGAGATCGCGAAGGAGATTCGTTCCATCCCCTCGCGGTAAGGCTTTTCCCGGGCGCTCGTCATCGCCGCCCCACGGCCCCGATCGAAGTGTCCGACCGCGAGAACGTCCGCGAGTTCCTCGAGGCCGACCCGGTCGGGAACGCCATCGTCTGGGACCGGGCGTTCCAGCAAGGCGGGTACGAGGTCCTCGCCGACCGGCTGCCCCCGCGAGCGGTCATGGCCGTCCATCGGACCGAGCGACCTCAAGGGGCGAACTTCATCGCCCTCGCCGCAGAGAGCTCGGACGCTGCGGGTGTCCTGCTGGAGTCGGTGCCGACGGGCTTCACGATCATCCATCTGACGGAGGAATTCCCCCTTCCCCTCGTCGAGCGGCACGCGATCGAATTCCATCCTCAACCCGCCTGGCTATTCGAACTGCGGCCCGGAGAACTCATCGACCAACCCGACCCTCGGGTGCGCCCCCTGGACCCTTCGGCCGCTGCGCGGGTGGCGAAGCTTTGGCAGCCGGAGTGGCCCGCGGAGGGGTACGTGGTTCGCAGGATTGAGGACGGCCCCACCGCGGCGATCTACACGGGCGACGAACCGATCGCCTGGGCCCTGACCCACACGGTCACGGACCGCGTGGGCATCATCGGGATGGTCCACGTGGTCGATGCGTACCGAAGGAAAGGGCTCGCTCGCGCGGTTGTGGCCGCCGTCGCCCGGGAACTCGAGCGCCTCGGCAAGCGACCGGCCCTCCATGCTTTCGTCGACAACGTCGCCTCGCTCGCCCTTTTCCCGACCCTCGGCTTCCGGCGCGTGAAGCGGCAGGTCTGGGGGGACGTCGTGTTCCGATGAAGATCACGCCCCTCGCCGCGGACAGCCTCGGCGCGCGGTCAATGGCGACCCTCGTCGAGACGCCCGATGTCACGATTCTGATCGACCCCAGCGTCCGCCTCGCTCCGTACCGGTACACGTTGCCGCCGCATGAGTCGGAGCGGGCGAGGCAAAAGGAGCTGTGGCAAGAGATCCGGCAGGCCGCGAAGTCGGCTCACGTCCTGACCGTATCCCACTACCACTACGACCATCACAATCCGGCCGCGCCGTCCGTGTACCGCGGGAAGCTCGCGTTCCTGAAGGACGGGAAGTTCCACATCAACCGAAGCCAGAGGGAGCGGGCGGGCGCCTTCGTCCGGAAGCTCAAAGGGTATCCGAAGGAAGTCCAGGTCGCGGACGGGAACCAGATGGATTTCGGCGGGACGGAGCTCCTGTTCTCCCCGGCGCTGCCCCATGGTTACGATAACCAGCTCGGGTACGTCGTCATGACGCGGATCGCGCACGGAGAGGAGGTCTTCGTTCACACCGCGGACGTCCTCGGTCCGCCTCTCAAGGAGCACCTCGCCTTCCTCGTCGACGCGCGCCCCACGGTCCTCTACGTGGACGGGCCGATGACCCACATGCCCGAGAACTATCCGGAGGAGCACACGAAGCGATCCTTGTCCCACCTCCAACGGATCCTCCGGACGACGGAGGTCCGGACCTTGATCCTCGACCACCACATCCTGCGGGACCGCGACTGGCGCGCCCGAATGGCCCCAATCTTCCGCGCGGGCGAGGAGCACGACGTCTCGGTCCTCACCGCGGCCGAGTTCGCGGGTCAGAAGGTCGACCAGCTCGAGGCGAACCGCGACCGACTCTACGGGATCAAATCGCCCCCGAAAGGCATAAGTGGACCCGGCTCTTCGGAGGATTGACATGGCGAAGCAGCACCACTGCCCGAACGACGGCGCCCAGCCATGCAACGCGGCAGGGTCCATCATCCACGTCTGTCCCATCTGCTACACGCGATGGGAGGAAGTCCTCCCCGAGGACA
>DASQXV010000172.1:0-3587 GCA_035639595.1 Thermoplasmata archaeon
TCTTGGCCGTGACGAGTGCCATATAACTCAGGTTATGGATTATGTAATTCGGGTTATATAACCCCTCGGGTCAGATCTCGGCCCACTTGCCGTGGCCTTCCCACACGCGGATGTGGGCCGGGAACCGGACCTTGTCCCGGAGCCGTTTCGAGATCAGCTCGGCGATGTTCTCGACCGTCGGGTACTCGAGGAACGCGTTCCAATCCTTGTGGTCGTACTCCGCGAGGATCGTCCGCAGGGCCTTCTTGAGCTCCGCGAAGTCGAGGACCATGCCGCCCTTGTGGTCTCCCTCGATGAAGGCGTCGACCTGGTACGTGTGGCCGTGCATCGACCCGCACCGTTCGTGGCCCGGGAGATGGTGCGCACAGTCGATGTACTCCGTCACCCCGACCTTCATCGCCGCGGACCAAGGTCCGGGCGGCCATAAAGGTTGGCGTGTGCTCCCTTCAGATGGGCGTCACGGTCAGGAAGCGGAGCGGCTCGTCTCCCCGCTGGAGGAACTGGTGCTCCTCGTTCGCCTGGACGAGCACCACGGACCCTGGGCGCAGCGGGACCTTCTTGCCGTCCAGGAGCAAAGTCCCGCGGCCTTCCGTCACGACGAGCTGATGGTCCCACTCGTGGCGGTGCAACGCCGAGTAGCCTCCCTTCCCGATGATGAGCTCGTGCAGGGAGGTCTTCCGCGCCCCGTCCTCCCGGCGGATGAGCTGCTTCATCTTCACGTTGCGGCTGCCTTCCTCCAAGAACCGAATCGCCCCGACCGACCGGACGGTGGTCGTGTACATGCGAGCGGCGAGGGAAACCCACCCTTTCGCTTAGAATTTTCGCAATGCCCTGTCACGCCTCGTAGGGGACGGGATCCTCGACGCCGACCTTTTCGAAGGCTTCGCGGCGCTCCCGGCACGACACGCAAGTCCCGCAATGGACCTCCCGGTCCCAGTAGCAGGACCAGGTGACGTCGAAGGGCACCTTCATCTCGAGGCCAAGTCGGACGACCTCCTCCTTCGACTTGCCGCTCAGCGGCACGAGGATCTGCACGGGCGAGGCGTCATACGACCAGAGGCTGAGGTGGAACATGCTGTTCAGGAAGTTGAAGAACTTCGGACTCGAGTCCGGGAAGGACTCGGGGTCGATCCCGTTGTGCCCGCCGAGGATGTACCGCGCGCCGTCCAGTTCCGCGTAGTATCCCGCGAGCCCGTAGAAGATCAGGTTCCGGCCTGGGATGTATCCCTCCGGCGCCTGGACGAGCTTGCGGTTGTCGAAGCCCTCCGTCCGCAGGTCATCGATCTCCTTCAGGAACGGAAGGTCCACCTGGCGAACGGGATCGGACCCCACGCGGGAGGTGAGGTCCTTCACGGCGTCTCGCTCGCGGCGAGGCCGGCCGAAGTAGTCGAAGGTTAAGGGTCGGATCTTCCAGCCCTGCCGCGTGGCCCACCAGAGGGTCACGGCCGAATCGACTCCGCCCGAGAGGAGGACGATGGCCCGATCCATGGAACGTCGCCTTAGCCAGCGCTACGCGCGCGGGCCGGAAGCCGGAGGCTTCCGCTCCATAAATAGATGTCCCGGAATCCCGCGGACCCATGTCATTCCGCGGGTGGCGGGGGGAGATGGAACGGCTCCCAAAGGACCCGCAGCTCGTCCTCGATCCCTTCCAAGGCTTCTCCCTGCCAGCCCATGAGGCGATCCCCGTAACGGTCGATGAGGAGGGCGAGCAGATGCCGCAGGCGCGGGACGATCTCCTCCGTCTCGCCGGCAGTCACTAGGATCGCGGCGACGAGCCCCTTTTCGTTGCACATGACGAACCGATGGTCTCCGAGGCTGACCTCGTGCACCTCCCCGTCCCGCTCCGAAAAGGCCTCGCGGACGAACGACGAGATCGCGGAGATCATGCTGCCGACGACATCGCGGTCCTTGTCCGTCATCAGGGTCCGGGACATGTGCTTGATCAGGAGGCCGTTGGAGCCGATCACGAAGACCTCCTCGATCACGGGCTCCCGGACGACGACGGGCGCCGGCTCGACGGGCGGAGGCGGCAAGTCGACCTGGTTCGCGGCAGGGGCCGGCTTCGAGACGACCTCGATTCGCATGGGCAGCGACTTCTTCGCGGGGCGCAGGTGCCACACGTCCGAGGACGCCCAGGCGAAGGCGAGAGCGCTCCCGAGCGGGAGGAACATGCCCATCGCGGGACCCCAGGCCAAGGAACCGTCGCTCATCCGGCCTGAGAGTTGCACGATGCTCGGATTGATGTCCAACGCCGCGGCCTCGGGGATCGCGAACAGGATCTCGAACGCCGCGTAGATGATCGAGGCGCTGGCGCCTGCGAGCGCGACGCCCGCGAACACTCCGGGGAGCCGCTTCCATCGGGTGGCCGCGGACAGGCCCATGCCGAGGACTGCCGCGACGAGTCCGAGGGTGACATAGAGCTGGAACTTCAGGACGACGGCGGCCATATTCGGTTGCGTCGATGCGAGTTCCGCGTACGAGTAATCTTGGAGCAGATCCGTCTGGGATGTGGTCGTATTGATCACTTTGTGGCGTGCGACGAACAGCTGGTAGGACCACGACTCCCTCCCGCCAGAGCCGTTGAATTGGACCTCCCAGAGCGGTGCGCCCGCGCCGATGAAGACGAGGGCGATGCCGATGCCCGCGGCAGCGAGGGCGGACCAGACCGACATGATCCGTCGAACGAGGCCGGCGTCGCGTTAAGAGGGCTCCCACCTGGTTATCGACGCTGACAACGAGGAATCAAAACTGAGAATCGTCCGGTCACCGGTCGGACCACTTCGGCTCCCGCTTCTCGAGGAACGCCTTCACGCCCTCCTCCTTGTCCGCGGAGGCCATCGCGAGGGCGAAGAGGCTCTGCTCGTATCGGAGGCCTTGATCGAGGGGAAGGCGGGCCGAGGCGCGGACCGCGGCCTTCGCGAGCCGGACCGCGAGCGCGCTGTTGGCCGCGATCTTCGTCGCGATCTCGAAGGTGCGCCTCTCGAGGTGCGCATGCGGCACCACTTCGTCGACGAGGCCGATCCGGAGGGCCTCGGGTGCCTCGATGCGGTCCCCGGTCAGGGTGAGCCGCAGGGCGTTTCCCAGGCCGACGAGCCGCGGGAGGCGCTGGCTCCCTCCGCCGCCGGGGATGATCCCGATGTTGACCTCCGTCTGGCCCAGGGTCGCGCGATCGGAGGCAATGCGGACGTCGCACGCCATCGCGAGTTCGAGGCCTCCGCCGAAGCAGTAGCCGTTGATCATCGCGAGGATCGGCTTCGAGACGCGGTCCACGGCGTCGTACAAGGTCCCGTGCTCGTACATCCTCCATTGATCCATCGGCGTCCGGCCGTGGAACTCGTGGATGTCCGCGCCCGCGGTGAAGGCCTTCGGTCCCGCGCCCGTGATCACGATCGCCCGCGCCTTCTCGTCCTCATCGAGCTCCCGGAGGGCCCGGATGAGTTCCGCCTTCAACATCATGGACATCGCGTTGAGCTTGTCCGGTCGGTTCAGGGTGACGAGGGCGACGGAGTCCTGCGGCTGGACGAGGATTGTCTCGAAGTTCATCGCAACGCCGGTCAAGGCCATGGGCCGTCTTGAGGCCTCGCCTG
>DASQXV010000173.1:0-12002 GCA_035639595.1 Thermoplasmata archaeon
ACCGGGACACGACGCCGCTCGGCGACGTGATCCAGCGGATCGGCCGGTCGAGCGCTTCCGCGAGCCGGTCCACCTCGTTCGATCCGCCGTGGACGAGGACGTAGTCCCGCCGCGGCGCCAGATCGATCAGCACGTTGTCGATCCCGTTGCCTTCCGCGCCACCTACCTTCACGACGAACATCGCACCACACCTCACACGGGATGCAACCCGAGGAATTCGAGCCCCATCGTCTCCGGATAGCCGGCGACGAGGTTCATGCACTGGACCGCGGTCCCCGCGGCCCCCTTCATCAGGTTGTCCAGGGCCGACACGGCGACGATGCGGCCCGCGTGGGCATCGACCGCGAAACCGACGTCGCAGAAGTTCGTCCCCGCGAGGATCTTCGGTTCCGGGAGCCGGTACAGGCCCGCGGATTCCGTCACCAGCCGGACGAACGGTTCCTCCTTGTACGCGTCGCGGTACACCCGCCACAGGTCCTTCGCCTCGACGGGCTCCCGGAGGAACGCGTGGCACGTCGCGAGGATGCCGCGGACCGCCTCGACCGCGTGGCAGGAAAGGGCGGCCGTCACGCCGCACTCCTGCTCGATCTCCGCAGTGTGCCGATGGCCCGCGGCCGCGTACAGCCGCATGACGCCGGAGCGCTCTGCGTGGGCCGAGGCCGGCCCGCCGTCGACGCCGCCGGCCGACGATCCCGTCTTCGCGTCCACGACGACCTTCTGCGGGTCGATCAGGCCGGCCTTCGCGAGGGGATGGAGGGCGAGGATCGAGGCCGTGGCGATGCATCCGGGGCCCGAGACGAGGGTCGCCGTCCGGATCGCCTCGCGGTGGAGCTCCGGCAGTCCGTAGACGGACTTGGCCAGGAGATCCGGCCGCGGGTGCTCGAAACCGTAGTATTCGCGGTAGCGAGCCGGGTCCTTCAACCGGAAGTCCGCGCTCAGGTCGATCACCTTGCCTGCGCGGCCGAGGAACTCGGGCAGGCGGGCGACGGCCTCTCCGTGCGGCATCGCGAGGAACAGGAGGTCGCACGGGTCGAGGTCCGCGTGCGGGGTGAAGGTCAGGTCCGTGACCCGCCGGAGGTTCGGATGGGCCCGGGTCAGGGGTTTGCCCGCCATCGAATCTGAAGTGACCTGGGACACCTCGACCTTCGGATGCCGAAGGAGGAGGCGCAGGAGTTCGCCTCCGGTGTAGCCGGAGCCGCCGACGATCGAGACCTTCATCGTTTCGCGACCCCTTCGACGTAATCGAGGATCCGACCCGCGACGTCGACGCCCGTCGCGCCGGTCAGGGCACGGAATTCCGGCGTCGGGTTCACTTCGTGGACCACGAGCCCGTCCGCGGACTCCATGAGGTCCACGGCGAGCACGCCGCCCCCGACCGCCTTCGCGGCTCGGAGGGCCAGGTCCTCCATCTCGTCCGTCGGGTCGAGGGGCTCCGCGGTCGCCCCGCGGGCAGCGTTCGTCCGCCATTCCTTCGAGTGCCGGGACATCGCCGCGACGATCTCGTCCCCGACGACGAAGGCCCGGAGGTCCCGCTCCGGCTTCTCGACGTATTCCTGGACGTAGAAGATCGAGTGCATCGGCGATCCGAGGGCGGCCTTGTGCTCGATGATCTGATCCGCCTCCTCCGCATCGTCGACCTTCGCCATGAGGCGGCCCCACGAGCCCACGGGCGGTTTGAGGACCGCCGGATAGCCGACCTCGTCGAGGGCCTTCCGCGCGGCCTCCGGGGTCAGGGCGACGACGGTCCGCGGGGTCGGGATGCCGGCCTCCGCGAGCCGCAGGCTCGCGAGCACCTTGTCGCCGCACAGGGCCACGACGTCGTACGGATTCACCGTGGGGACGCCGTAGTGCTCGAAGAACCGCAGGGCGTACAGGGAGCGGCTGTGGCTCACGCTCCGATTCAGCACGAGGTCCGCCTTGAACCCGTTTCGGACGAGCGGGAACGTGACCTCTTCGTCGTGGAGCCGTTCGACGGCCAGGCCGCGGTTCGCGGCGGCCTCGAGGATCCACTTCTCCTCCGGTCGGATGATCGTGTAGAAGAGGCCGAGGGTGAACACGTCACTCCCCCCAATCCTCTTCTTCGCGGGGAGCCGCTTCGACGCGGAACGGCTCGAGGGAGGTGACCTCGAGTTCGAGTCCGCAATCGGGGCAGGGGAAGATCTCCCCTTCGATGAGGTCCTTCCGCTCGATCGCCCGGCCGCACTCCACGCATTCCGTCATGCGGCATCCCCCTTGAGGAGGCGATCCACGAGTTCGACGGATTCCGCGTGCTTCGAGATCGCGTACCGCCCGAGCCCGATCGCATCGTGGGCTTGGGCCAGTTGAGCGCGGACCGCGTCCGGCGAAGGGCCCCCATGGGTCGCGCGCCGGCGCAGGGCCTGCGGGACGTCGAACAACTCCGCGACGTCTTCGCCGAACCGAGGGTCGAAAGATCGGAGGGATGCCGCATCGACCCGTCCGGTCGTGCCCGCGAAGAATCGGGCCAAAAGCTCGTGGGCCTCCCGGAACGGCACGCCTCGGGAGACGAGGTATTCCGCGAGGTCCGTCGCAAGGAGCCGCGGGTCTGAGGCGGCCGCGAGGAGCCGGGCCTCGTCGAAGTCGAGCCCCGCGACCGCGGTCGTCAGGGCGTCCAGCGTCGAGAAGACGTCGTCAAAGGCGTGGAACACGGGCCCCTTGTCCTCCTGGAGGTCCCGTTGGTATCCCAGCGGGAGGGACTTGAGCGTCGCGAGGAGGGAGACGAGGTCGCCCAGGATTCGCGCCGTCTTTCCCCGGGTCAGCTCCGCGACGTCCGGGTTCCGTTTCTGCGGCATGACGCTGCTCCCCGATCCGAGGGCCTCCGTGGGCCGGACGAATCCGAATTCCTGGGAGGCCCACAGGACGAGTTCTTCTCCGATCGAGGAGAGGTGGACCGCGAGGAGGGAGAGGTCGAACAGCGCCTCGGCGAAGTAGTCCCGATCGCTCACGGCGTCGATCGAATTCTCGAAGGGGGCCGCGAATCCGAGGGCCTTCGCGGTTCGGATGGGATCGATGGGGAGGGTGCTGCCCGCGAGCGCGGCCGCCCCGAGGGGCGAGACGTTCGCGCGATCGAAGCAATCCGCGAGCCGTCGGTGGTCCCGCGCAAGGGCCCAGAAGTGGGCCAGGAGGAGGTGACCGACCGTCACGGGCTGCGCCCGTTGCAGGTGCGTGTAGCCCGGCATCGGCGTCTCCGCATGGGCCTCCGCCAGGTCCAGGAGCGCGAGTTGGAGGTTCAGGAGGCCTTGCTCGACCGTCACGATCGCCTCCCGCAGGTAGAGTCGTTCGTCGAGGGCGACCTGGTCGTTGCGGCTCCGCCCGGTATGCAGTTTCGCCCCGAGGGGGCCGAGCTCTTGGGTCAGGCGGACTTCGATGTTCGTATGCACATCCTCGAGGTCTTCTTTCCACGGGAATCGGTTGGAAAGGATTTCGCTATAGATTCGCCGGAGCCCTATGGAGAGGGCGCCCGCCTCTTCGGTCGTCAGGAGGCCGACGGCCCGAAGCATGTCGACGTGGGCCAGGCTGCCCCCGATGTCGTAACGGGCGAGCCTCCGGTCGACCGGGAGGGAGGCGAGGAACCGCCACGCGGGGCTCTGGACGTAGGAGGGCGAGGCTCCGCCCTCTTTGGAACGCACGGCCGTGGACATCTTCACTTCGCCCTCTTCCCGGCCTTCACGAGCTTCGGCGGGGCGGCCTTCTCGCCCGCGGCGGCCCACGTGCGGGCGGGCAGCCCCCAGACGTAGATGAATCCCTCGGCCATCGACTGCCGGAACCGGTCTCCCTGGGAGTACGTCGCCAAGGCGTGGTCGTACAGGGAGTGCGGTGACGCGCGGCCGACGACCGTCGCGGTCCCCTTGAACAATTTCACGCTGACGTCCCCGGTCACCCGTTCCTGTGTCGATTCGACGAAGGCATCGAGGGCCTCCCGCAGCGGCGTGAACCAGAGTCCGTCGTACACGAGGCCGGAGTAGCGCGCCGCGACGGTCCGCTGAAATTCGAGCAGGTCCCTCGGGAGGACGAGGGCCTCGAGGGCCTGGTGGGCCTTGACGAGGACCGTCGCCGCGGGGCACTCGTACACCTCGCGGGATTTGATCCCGACGACCCTCGACTCGACGTGGTCGATCCGCCCGATGCCGTGGCGGCCCGTCTCCTCGTTCAAGGTGGAGATGAGGTCGACGAACTCGATCCGCCTCCCTCCCAGGCCGGTCGGCTTGCCGGATTCGAAGTGAATGGTGACGTACTCCGGATCGTCCGGCGCCGCGGCCGGGCTCGTCGTCCATGCGAAGACTTCCTCCGGAGGCTCGATCCGCGGGTCTTCGAGCACACCGCACTCGATCGAGCGGCCCCACAGGTTCTCGTCCGTGCTGTACGGGGATCCGTTGTCTACCGGGACCGGGATGCCGCGCTCCTTCGCGTACGCGATCTCCTGCTCCCGAGTCATCCCCCACTCCCGCGCGGGGGCGATGACCTGCAGGTCGGGGGCGAGCGCGGTCGTGCAAAGGTCGAACCGTACCTGGTCGTTCCCCTTCCCGGTGCACCCGTGGGCGATGGAGGAGGCCCCCTCCTGCCGAGCGACCTCGACGAGGTGCTTGCCGATGAGGGGTCGGGCGAGCGCCGTGCTGAGCGGGTACTGCCCCTCGTACATCGCGTTCGCCTTCAGCGCCGGGAGGACGTACCCCTCGGCGAACTCGCGGCGCGCGTCGACCACGTAGGCCTTGGCCCCGAGCCTCTGGGCCTTTGCCTTGATCTCGTTCAAGTGACCGGGCTGGCCGACGTCGATCGTCAGCGCGATGACGTCGAGGTCCCGATCCTGGAGCCACCGGATCGCGACGGAGGTGTCCAAGCCTCCGGAATATGCCAAAACGACCTTGCCTTTCCCCATGGGCGCCTGCGCCCCCAGCCAATTCTTGCGCTGTCGATTCGTTCATCCCTATTTGAACGTGTTGACGGCATGCCGTCATCTCTAGACAGAATTGTCAAATATCGGACATATTGTCTAGTTTGCCGATGGGCCTCATCGCGACGATCGTACGGGACTACATCACGGGCCATCCGAGTATCCAGGATTCGCTGAAGATGGGCATCGTGAACTACTCCGCCCTCGCGCGGAAGATCTGCAAGGAGCTCAACATCCGGCACGAGGAGGCCGTCCTGGCCGCCTGCCGCAGGTACCCGTTGGCAACCGTCCGGGGATACAGCGAGGACGCGGTCCGCCGGATGCTCCAAAAGAGCCGGGTCGAAACGCGGACGAAGGTCGCGACGATTACCGTCGTGGAAGGCGTGGACGTCTTGCAGCGCCTCGGCGACGTCGTCGAGGAGTTGCTCGACGAGAACCGGGAGATCCGGCTCATTCAGGTCTCCCAAGGGAGCGTGATCATCCTCGACGACGACTGCGTGTCGCGCGTCACGAAGAAGTTGCGGTCGGAGCAGATCGTCGGGGTGACGCGAGGACTCGTCGAAATCGCCGTGACGAGCCCCGAGACGATCGAGAAGACCCCGGGCCTCCTCGCCTTCCTCTCCGGCGCGTTGGCCTCGCACCGGATCAACATCGTGGAGGAAATGTCCTGCTACACGGACACGATCTTCCTGTTCGACCGGAAGGACATGACCCGGGCCATGGAAGTCCTCTCGCGGAACTTGCGTTGACACCCGCGGGAAGGTGGCTCCCTATCGCGGTTCGACATTTCTGCCGAAAGCGTTAAGCGGCCCCGGCGGCGTTCGCGGCGAGGGATGGGACCCTGGCCGAACGTCCGTTTCACGGAAGGACCGAGCTCCGAGGGCTCACGCAACTGCCGCGCTCCCCGTTTCCGGACGGGCGCTTCGGTCGGATGTTCCGGAATCTGCCGCCCCTCCTGGCCCCTTCGGCGACCCTCGAAGCCCTCGCCCGGCAGATGTTCGAGCCCGCTCCCACGCCGGGCCAAGAGGACGACCCGACGAAGGACAATCCCGACATCCCCGCGGGCTTCACCTATTTCGGCCAATTCGTCGACCACGACCTGACCTTCGATCCGACCTCCCAACTCCAACGGGACAACGATCCGAACGCGATCCAGAATTTCCGGACTCCCGCCTTCGACCTGGATTCCCTCTACGGTTCCGGCCCCGACGACCAACCGTTCCTCTACGACCACGACGGGATCCACTTCCTGCTGGGCCGGAACGCCGCGAACGAGGACGACTTGCCCCGCAACACGAAGGGGCGGGCCCTGCTCGGCGATCCCCGAAACGACGAGAACCTGATCATCGCGCAGCTCACCCTCGGGATCCTCAAGTACCACAACCAGGTCGTCGACACGCCGTTCGTCGCGGGCCTCCCGGAGGACCGACGCTTCCCGGAGGCCCGACGGATCGTCCGGTGGCACTACCAGTGGGCCGTCGTCCATGATTTCCTGATCCGGCTCGTCGGGAAGGACGTCGTGGACGACATCCTCCAGTCGGACTCCTTCAAGGTCCCCGCAGGACTGACGGCCGATCCGATTCGGTTCCCGCGGATCGTCCGGAAGTTCTTCCACTGGAAGAATCGCCCATTCATGCCCGTGGAGTTCGCGGTCGCCGCATACCGCTTCGGGCACAGCATGGTCCGCGGGGAGTACGAGCTCAATCCGAAGGTCCAGAACATCCCCATCTTCGCGAAGGGACCCGAGCAGGACCTCCGCGGCTTCCGGGCGCTCCCGGTCGGGCACGTGATCGAATGGGCGCGCTTCTTCAACTTCCGCGGGAGCGCGTTGGAGACCCAGCCGAGCCGCAGGATCGACACGAAGCTCGCGTTCGGGCTGAGCGTCCTCCCGGCGGACGTCGCCAAGGGGATCCACGACCTGGCGGAGCGGGACCTCAAGCGAGGGCGGGCCCTCGGCCTGCCGTCGGGCCAAGACGTCGCCCGGGCGATGGGAATTCCCGAGGAGCGCATCCTCCATGAGAAGGACCTGGCCGACCTGCCGCGCGACCTCCAGAAGCTCTTCGGCGAGCAGACGCCGATGTTCTTCTACATCCTGAGGGAGGCGGAGGTGTTCAGCAAGGGCCGTCGCCTGGGACCCGTGGCCGGGCGCATCGTGGCGGAGGTGTTCATCGGCCTGCTCCAGGGGGATCCGTTCTCGTACCTCCGGGTCCAGCCCTCGTGGCGCCCGACGGCGGGCGAGTTCGGCGCGCCCCGCGACGGGGAGTTCACGTTGCCGGACCTCCTCCGGTTCGCGCGGGTGACCATCGGGTAGGACAAGTGGGCTCCGTTGCCGCGGCGCGCCTTTCGAATTGCGCCTTTGCGAGTCCATTCTCGATGGGCGACTCGACTCCGTGCAGGATAGGGCGCGGGCTCTCTATCTTGAGACGCGGGTCGCTTCGGGCATCTTGAATCCTCTGAAGAACAGCCAGAATGGCAGCAGAATAATCTCGAACGCGGCGACGGGGAGCGCGAGGGCCGTTGCCGACCCGCCGGGCCTCGCGTCGAGGACACCGAACCAGCTGGCGAGCCCGCCGCCGAAGACCAAAGCGTAGCCGATGAGCCCGACCCCGGAGATGGATCGCGGCACGAGGTGGAACCGGAAGAGCTGCCCCACGAAGAGCAATCCACCCAGGCCGAGCAGAGGCAACGTGGTCTGGCTCAGGCAGAGGAATCTCACCTGCTTGAGAACATCGCCAAGGGTCTGGTACGAAGACCCTTGAGGGGCGCCGGCCCTAACGAAATCCTGGCTCAACGGGATCAGGGCCAAGGTCGCGACGACGCCGATCATCATGATCGTACCCTCGATGAGGCGGGTGGCCAGATATCCGAACGCGATGGTTTCGTCGAGTTTCTTCAACACCGGAAGCAGGAACACCGCGATGAAGACGATCCCGACGTTGTTGATGGACCACAGCACCGAACCGAGGGCGACCGCGATCGGGTTGAGGGAGATGGCCGCCAAGTAGTCCGGAGCGTTCAGGGTCGGGTCCAAGACGAAGGCCGTGGGGATGCTCGCTGCGGCGGTCGCCAGAAAAAGGGCCGCGACAACGATCTCTGCCCTCCGTTGCGTCGGATCGACGACGCGCCTCGTCGCATCTCGTGCACGTGACGGTGTGACTTCTTGCAAGGACATTTGCCCCTCCAGGTCATAGGCCCCTGATGAAGACACCTCGGATAAACCCCTTGAAGGGGCCCGACGAGTTCCCCGGAGTTACACGGGTCTACCTGGACGCGGCCGCCACCCCAGCCGCGTCAAGAGAGACCGGCCATGGGGATCCAGTCTTAGGGAGCGGGGCGACCGTCCCTTTCATACGTGCGGACGAGGTTCCGGGCCGCGGGCGAGGGCTCTCCGTGGTCCATGACGGACCGGCTGCGGGAATCTCACCGACCACGGTCACAACTAGCGGGGATCGGGATGGCCCACTGCCGCGCTTCCTCCTCGTAATCACGGTGGGTACCGGCCTGCTCGACGCGGTCAGCTTCCTCCAATTGGGCCACGTTTTCGTGGCGAACATGACGGGGAACGTCGTCTTCCTGGGCTTCGCGGTCGCGGGCGCGAGCGACGTGTCCGTCTCCACTTCGCTCCTCGCGCTCGCTGCGTTTCTCGCCGGCGCTCTCCTGGGCGGACGCGTCGGAATTCGCTACGGGACCCACCGAGGACGACTGCTCGAGATTGCCAGTGCCATGGAGGTCGTCCTCGTGGCCGCGGCCTTGATTCTGGCAACCGTCGAAAGCGAAATCGTCCTGGATCATCTCAAACGACATATCGTTGTCGTGTTGCTGGCGGTAGCGATGGGGGTGCAGAATGCGGCCGCTCGGAGGGTCGGCGTGCCCGACCTGACGACGACCGTCCTGACCTTGACTCTCACCGGGCTCGCGGCGGAATCCCGATGGGCCGGCGGGACCAATCCTCGCTGGAAACGCCGCGTCGCCGCCGTTGTGGCGATGCTCGTCGGCGCAATGGTCGGCGGGTACCTCGTCCTCTACGTCGGGATGACCGCGGCCCTGGGCGCGGCGACGGCGCTCCTGATGGCCAACGGGATCGTCATCCACCGGCTCGCGTCCCCGTCCGCACCGTGGGCCAGCCCTCGGTGATACCTGCCTGTTCGTTCAAGCGAGGGTCCCGTCACGGCTTCATTCCGAACCAGCCGAGGGTTGAACTGCCTCAATCCAGCTGTGTAGCCGGCTTCCATTCCCCGGTCGCATGTTTTTACCTCGGACGGAAGTTGCGCGACGCTCGGGTCCTTCAATCGTGCGACGCCCGGGGTCCGAGGGTCGGTGATGGCAGACCGGAACTGATTGCCGATAGTGGCGGCCTTGTGCGCTCAATTTGACCTTGCCACCGTCAGCGCGATGACCACCCTCGCGTTCGCGCCGCTCAGGATGTGTTTCAGAACTTCAGGTACCGCGATGCCCGTTTCGTCCTCATGGGAGGCGAGGACGCCGTGCTCGTCGTGATCGCGATTCGGGGCGGCTTCAGTGCCCTCGCACTTTTGCGATCCGGAGGCGAACTTTGGGTTCGTCCATCTGAATTTCCGTAGGCTGGCAGAAGGACTTCTTGTGACGCTTCCCTGAGACGGCGAAAGGTCAGACCCGATTCACCCTCCCCCGAAGGCTAGAGGGCGCAGCATGTCAGCTTGTCGACATCCTCGAAGAAGGAGAGGGTCGCGAGCTTGATCGCCTCACTGTGGGTCGGGAACACATGGACCGTGTCGATGACATCCTCGAGGGTGAGACCGTGCTTTACCGCAAGGACACCCTCGTGGATCATGTCCGGCGCCAGGGAGGCGAGGATATGCACGCCGAGGATCTTGTGGCTCTCGGCCTCCGCGACGATCTTCACCAGGCCGTGTGTGTCGTCCACGATGATGGGCTTCGGCACCTGCTCCAACCGGACGGTGTTGCAGGCGCAGTGGATCCGACCTCCGTCCGCCTGCGTCTCCGTGAGGCCCACGGAAGCGACGGCCGGATTCGTGAAGACGGCATGGGGCACCGCGCGGTAGTCCATCTTCAGGCCGCGGTTCGCGAGGGCGTTCTCCGCCGCGATGTACCCTTCCTTCGCGGCCGTCGTCTCGAGCATGGGCTTGCCCACGACATCCCCCGCCGCAAAGATGTGCGGCGCGGTGGAGCGCATCTCCGCGTCCACCTTCACGCCTTGATCCTCCTTGAGCTCGACCCCCGCCGCGGGAAGGTTCAGATGCTGCGTGTTCGGCGTTCGCCCAGTGGCTAGGAGGAGGGCCTCCGCCTCGAACAGCTTCTTGCGTCCCCCGATGCGGGCGACGACCACCTTTCGGGTTTTTCGCCGGGAGGCGGACAGGATCTCCACGCCTGTGTGAACTTTGATTCCTTCCTCGCCCAGGTACGAGGCCAAGGACTCGGAAATCTCCGGCTCTTCCTCGGGGAGGATTCGCGGGCTCCGTTGAAGGACCGTCACCCGCGTCCCGAGATGCTGGTACATCTGGGCGAATTCCAACCCTAACGCCCGCCCGCCGAGGACGATCAACGAGTCTGGAAGGTCTTGGAGCGAGAGCGCCGCCGCGTTCGTGAGGTAGCCGACGTCCTGGATTCCAGGGATCGGAGGGATCGTCGGTGAGGAACCCGTGCCGATCAAGAACTTGACTCCCGCAAATCGCCGGCTCCCGACCTTCACCTCGCGGGGTCCGACGAAGGCGGCTCGGCCGCGGACATGGTCCAGGCCATGGAGGGACTCGAGCACGTCCTCATACTTCGACTTCCGGAGCGATCGGACGATCCCGTCCTTCGATCGTAGGATGGCGCGAAATTCGGCGGACCAGCCGTCCTCGAGCCGAAGGCCTGCGAACGGATGGTTCGCCAAACGGAAGAACTGGTCCCCCACGGCGAGCAGGCGCTTGCTCGGAACACATCCCACGTTCACGCAAGTCCCGCCGATTGGGCCGGCCTCGATCATGAGGGCTTTCGCTCCGTTCCGATCCGCTCGAATCGCCGCGCTGAAAGCAGCGGCTCCCCCACCGATGATGATCAGGTCATATGGTTTCGACATCGCCTCGCCCCGCTGGTCGTTTCCCGCTGTAACCCGGTTCCGAGTGCTTGATCCATTGCCCTAGCGAGTGCTGGGCGAAGACGGATTGCCTGGGTCGGAGTTGGAGAAATGCCCTGCGGGGAGGGAACGGTTGGATTTCCCACCCGCTAAGACGGCCCTCGGCCTCGGGGAGGAGCCAAGGATCGTCGTGGCGGACCGCCCGACAGGGTTCCGCAGGCTCAATCCAGGGACCGGCCGCCGTCCCATCACATCTTGTGCGCGCTTCGGTTGTGGGCTCGGAGTTCGTCCGCAGCCCTGAACGTGGCTCCGCAGGCGGCGCACGTGAACGTATTCGACGGCTGCGCGGTGGACATGTGGGCCTTGCTGTGGTTCACGAGATCCGCTTCGGAACCGAAATTCATCCCACACGTCGAACAGGTGTACTTCTTCTTGAAGAGAGCCATGGACAGGGCCACCAAGGCCGTCGACTTAAAAGATTGGCTTGATGGGTTCAAACCGTGTTTGAACGCCGGCGTGCGAACGGACACGGGCCCTCTTGGAAGGCGCATGATCACGACACGGATGGCCAGCGGTGCGCGCCTCCCGGTAACAGTTGCATGGAGCGGTCCAGGTTCACCGCGCGCGTGAGGGCCATCGCTCACCGGCCGGTGAGCACGAGCCGTCCGAGGTCCGTCAGATGGATGGAGAGCTTCCCGTACTCGCCCCGATCCACCGATACGAGGCCGAGCTCCTCCAGGCCCTTCGACTCCCGGCCCCCTCGGATGTGGTAACTCAGGAGGCTCTTGTCCCCGTCCACCTTCGTCTCGAGGTCCGTCAGGGACTCCACGGCGCCGCCCGCGTCCCGCAATGCGCGTAGGATCGCGAACTTGGGCTCGCTGATGAGTTCCGTGTAACTGAACTTCAGCACGGGGAAGTGGAAGATGTTGTCTTTCGTCGCCCCGATGGCCTTGATGCCGTGGACGAAGGCGCTCGAGAGGCCCGCGCACGAAAGCATCTTCGAGCCACTGGAGACATTGAAGAAGACCTCGTCGT
>DASQXV010000174.1:0-7676 GCA_035639595.1 Thermoplasmata archaeon
GTCGGAGCATGGAAAGCGCCGCGGTCTTGGCCGAGGCATTCCATCGATCCATCGCAGAACGGCGGTGCCTCAAGGAATGGTCCCCCGACGAATCCGGCATCCCTCAGGATGCGTATAAGAGGCTGGAGCGAACCTGCTGGGGCGACCTCGACTTCGTCCCACCGAGCGGGGAGTCCCTACAGGGAGCCGCTAAGCGGGGACGAACCTGTCTGGAGGAAATCGCGGGTGAATCGAACGTCACGACGGCCGCCGTCGTGGGCCACGGGACCCTCTTCTCCTTGGTGACCGCAGGCCTGAAGGGGGAAAGGCCGACGGAGGCGTACAAGGACTCGATCGGCTCCGGGCATGCGGCCCTCCTCGAGAGCGCGTCGGCGCTCCGACTCGTCCGTGACTTCCGTTCGTACGGCGGGGCTTGACGTCGCCGGCGGGCCGCCCGAGACCTGCGTTCGCTCAACCGCCTCGGTCCAAATCCTTAAAAGCCGTCGTCCTCTGAGCGGGGTTGCATGCCCTCGGAAGAGGACGAGATGCTCCAGACGATGGGCCTGCAGAGCATCGACGACCTCTTCACGGATATCCCGGCCGCGGTCCGCATCCCGAGGCTCGACCTGCCGGACGGCCTCCCCGAAGACACGGTTGTGGCGCGCATCACCTCGATGCTCGCCGCGAACCGCACCGTGGCCGACATGCCGACCTTCCTCGGAGGGGGCGTCTACGACCACTTCGTCCCCGCGAGCGTGCGGGCGATCACCTCGCGGTCGGAATTCTACACCTCCTACACCCCGTACCAGGCGGAACTCAGCCAAGGCATGCTCCAGGCCCTCTGGGAATACCAGAGCCTCGTGTGCGAGCTCACGGGGATGGATGCCGCGAACACCTCGATGTACGACGGGTCCACGGCCATCGGCGAGGCCGCGAGGATGGCCCATCGGATCCGCGGCGGCCGGACGTTCCTCGTGCCGCGGGCCCTCCGGCATCATCGCCGCGCGGTCCTCGCGAACTACCTCGTGGGAACGGGGGTCCGAGTCCAGGAGGTGGAGTACGACCGCGAGTCCGGGATGCTGGACCTCGGGACGTTGCGGGAGGCCCTGACCGACGACGTATGCGGCGTCTACGTCGAGAACCCGAACTTCTTCGGACGGTTCGAGGAGCAACTCGAGGACATCCGCGGGATGACGAAGGCCGTGCTCGTCGTCGGCGTGAATCCGATCGCCCAAGCGGTCGTCCGACCGCCCGGAGACCTCGGGGCGGACATCACGATCGGCGAAGGCCAGCCCCTCGGGACCCATCTGAACTTCGGAGGCCCCCTCCTCGGGATGTTCGCCTGCCGCCAAGAGCACATCCGGAAGATGCCGGGACGGGTCATCGGCCTGACGCGGGACGCGGACGGCCGGCGCGCCTTCTGCATGACCTTGCAGACGAGGGAGCAGCACATCCGCCGGGAGAAGGCGATGTCGAACATCTGCACGAACGAGGCCCTACTGGCGGTGGCGGCCGCCTCCTACCTTTCCGTGCTCGGAGCGAATGGCCTCCGTCGGGTTGCCGCGGAGAACATCCGGCGGGCGAAGGACCTCGCGGCCGCGATCGATCGGATCGAAGGCTTCACTGCGCCGGTCTTCAACGGCGCCCACTTCAACGAGTTCGTTGTCCGGTCCCAGAAGCCGTATCCCGCGGTCCACAAGTCGCTCCTCGAGAAAGGCGTGCACGGCGGCCTGTCCCTGGCGCGCCATCTCCCCGAGTTGCGGGACGCCGCCCTCTTCGCGACCACGGGCCGCCATACACCGGATGCGATCGAGCGGCTGCTGAAGGCCCTGCGGGAGGCCCGATGACGTTCCGACAGGCGCGGTGGGACGAACCGCTGCTCGTCGAGAAACGGTCGGCCCCCGACGAGCCGATCGACCTGAGCGGCCTCGTCCCCGCGAACATCCGGCGGGAGCGACTCGGCATCCCCAACCTTCCCGAGCACGATGTCGTGCGGCACTTCACCCGACTTTCCCAGATGAACTTCGGGATCGACACGGGATTCTACCCGCTCGGTTCGTGCACGATGAAGTTCAATCCGAAGTTCACGGAGGAGCTCGCGGCCATCCCGACCGTCGGGCGGATCCACCCGGACCAGGACGAGTCCACGGTCCAAGGGGCCCTGCGCCTCCTGTACGAGCTCCAGGCCACGCTCGCGACGATCGCGGGGATGGACGCGGTCACCCTCCAGCCCGCGGCGGGGGCCCAAGGCGAGTACACGGGCCTCCTCCTCGCCCAGGCGTACCACCGGGACCGCGGCGAGGCCCGCGACCAGGTGATCCTGCCGGACACGGCCCACGGGACGAACTTCGCGTCCGCGGGGATGCTCGGCTTCGACATCCTCGAGATCCCGTCGAAGGAGGGACGGGTCGACCTGAAGGCCCTCCGGTCCGCGGCCGGAGAGAGGACGCTGGCCTTTATGCTCACGAACCCGAACACGCTGGGCATCTTCGAGGAGCACGTCCTGGAGGTCGCGGACATCGTCCATTCGGCCGGAGGCCTCCTGTACTACGACGGCGCGAACTTCAACGCGATCCTGGGCCGCACGTCCCCTGGGAAGATGAACTTCGACATCGTCCACTTCAACCTCCACAAGACCTTCACGACGCCCCATGGAGGCGGCGGGCCCGGCGCGGGGCCCGTCGGGGTCAAGAAGCCCCTGGAGCCGTTCCTCCCCGTGCCCACCGTGCAGCTCGATGGCCGCGGCTACCACCTGGACTACGACCGACCGAAGTCGATCGGGAAGGTCCGGGCCTGGTACGGGAACTTCGCCCTCCTCGTGCGGGCCTACGCCTACATCCTGCGGATGGGCGGGGACGGCCTGAGGGAGGTCTCGGACCGCGCCGTGCTCAATGCGAATTACATCATGCACCGGCTCAAGGGCGTCCTGGACGTGCCGTTCGGCGGGGTCCGGAAGCACGAGTTCGTCGCGAGCGCGTCGCGCCTCGCGGCGAAGGGCGTCCGAACCGTCGACGTCGCGAAGCGGCTCATGGACTTCGGCTACCATCCGCCGACCGTGTACTTCCCGCACCTCGTCGAGGAGGCGCTCATGATCGAGCCGACGGAGACGGAGACGAAGGAGACCCTCGACGGGTTCATCGAAGCCCTCACGAGGATCGTGGACGAGGACCCCGCGGTCCTCCACGAATCCCCGCACAACACGTCGGTCCGGCGGGTCGACGAGGTCCGCGCGGCCCGCGAGCCCCTCCTGAGTTGGCGGATGGCGAAGCGGAAGGCGGACGGCTCATAGGGCCAGGTCGTCCCGGCCCAGGGCGCTCAGCAGGAAGTACGCCCAGTCGAGCTTTCGTTGCTTGGCCCGCGGATCGCCGTCCTTCGGATTCGGATGCTCGAAGTCGAACCCGATCAGATGGATGCGTGCCGCGCCGAAGTGGTCCGCGAGGAAGACCGCCCGGTCCCCGTCCGTGAAGCCGCCGAAGTTCCGCAGGCCGCCCGCAGGTCGGGATTGCGTCGTCGCGACCGTGCGGCCCGTGAACAGCGGGGCCCACTTCCGGACCGCGGGACCGTTGTCGCCGTGGCCGTGGACGACCGCGATCGCCCCCGCATCGTTCGCCTTCACCTGATCCGAGACGATCCCGTCGAGGTCCGTCACGAGGATCGCGGGCATCCGGCTCTGCCCGACCAGCACGGAGGTCGCCTCGTCCGCGGCGACGAGGATCCCGTGGATCCGGTCGAGTTCCTGGACCAGGTTCGGGCCATTGCCGGCGACTGTGACCTCCTTGCCGCGGAGGACGGATTCCAATTCGACGTCGGAGACGCGGCGTCCCCCCAGGCAAGCGTCCAGCTCCTCCGCGACGGCCTCGTCCTCCGTGCGGGAGAAGCGGAAGTCCGCCAGGATCTCGACGTAAAACCGTTCCCACGCCTCGGCGTCCATCGCCCCTCAGTGGCGCCAGCCGTCCTCGATGGGCTCCACGCGCGGCTCGCGCGCCCGGTAGGACAGGCCCGCCATGGCGACGAGGGCCATCGCGAGGCCGATGCTCAGGTAGATCAGGGGCAGGGCGGCGCTCGGATTGTACGAGGCGAGGGCGACTCCGAGGATCTGGATCGTGGCGAGGACGATCAGGCCGAGGGCGATGAACGTGACCGCGACCGCGAGCGCGTGGCGCGGGGCCCGTCCGTGCTGAAGGTATGCGCTGAGGACCTTCCCGCCTTCGAAGGTCAGGGTGCCGAGGACGATGAACCAGACGGCGTTCAGGGCGAACGTGAGGAACTGCACGACGTACCCTCCCTCCTGGGTCCGCGTGCTGTCGACCCCGAAGAAGATGCCGACGAGGATCAGGATCAGCGCGGAGACGTTGAAGAAGATGGAGAGGTTTCCGGAGGCCACGGAATCGCGGACGCGCTCATAGAGCTGGCCGGCGTAGGCGAAAACCTCGCTCAGGCTCTGGAACGGGAGGGAGATGAGGACGAGGTAGAGGCCGGCGAGGATCAAGACGACGGCGGGCGCGACGGAAGGGATCGAGAGGTAGATGGCGCCGAAGAGGAGGAGGACGAGCCCGAGGGGCGCGATGATCTTGCGCCGCACCTTCGGGTTCTTGAGCTGCCGTCCGATCGTATAGTACAAGGACTCCGCCGTGGGCGTTTGCCGCACGTACACGCGCCGAATGTGGTCCACGCGGATGCGGGACCCAACGATGGGAGCGAAGGCCTCGTCCTCCGCGCCGTCGGAGATGAGGAAGACGCGGTCGGGCCGGACCTCCTCGAGGACCCGGTCCAGCTGCCGCGCGAGCACGAGGTCCGAGGTCGCGCCCACGCGGACGTCGCCGCAGATCGTCGCCACCTCCGCATCCTGCGCCTCGCGGATGAGACCATCATAGGTCTGGATGGCGCCCAGGAGCGCGTTCACGTCGGAATCCTCGGGGTCCGCAAGGCCCAGTTTCGTCGCGGCCGCCAGGTTGTCCTCCCGGCCAATCAGCGGCCCCCGGATCCCGGTCTTGGATCCGATGTCATCGTCTCGGTCCACACAGAGGACGAGAATTTTCATGAACGTTCCTCAATGAGGCCCGTTCGTATATCAAACTTGGCTGACGCCCGTGGAACGACGTTGGTGTCTGACGCTCAGTACAGTCCGAGGCCTTCCTCGATCCGACCGACCTCGATGGATGTGGTGCGGCCTCCGATGACGGCCCCGTGGGAGTTCGCCACGATGCACGCGCCGACCTGCGCCGCGCCATAGTTCGCCGTCGTGATCATGACGGGCACCTGGAGGGTGGTCTTCAGGAGGTCCATCTCCGCGGGGCGCGCATGAGGATGGCAGACGACCCCTTTGTTCGTGGCCACGGCCGCGGCCCCGATCGTCCGGACGCCCGCGACGGTCCCGCGCACGACCGGGACGTCGAGGACCTCTTTGATGAAGACGAGGGATTCGTCGTCGTACCCGGGATGGACGACCGCGCCGCGGTCGTTGCAGAGGACGTTGTTCCCGACCGCGCTCAGCCGGTGGGGAAGGGGATAGACCGCGTCGCCGATCGCCTCGAGTTCCTCGTCCTCGATGAACGGCGACGCGAGGATGCCTCTCGAGTTCATCGCGAGGAGCGATCCGACGACCGTCGAATGGCCGACCCGCGTGATGACGGCCCGCGTCTCGAGGGCCCCCTCGATGTGTCGGACCGCCGACTTGGGCACGTCCGGAGCGACGACGACGAGGTCGTCGTTCGCGGCGCAGAACACCCCCACGTAAGGGTTGCCCGCGATCTCCAGCCGCCGGATCAATCGGGTCCCTCAGTCCTCCGGGAGGGAGACGACGGCGGAGCCGTCCTCGAACTTGATCGCCTTGATGCGGATGCGCCGAGGCGGGTGCTCGCGCCCGCGCTTCCACAGGAACTCGTTCAGGACGTCGTCGATGAAGATGCGGTCCGGCTTCAGGTGCCGCTGGACGTGCTCGCGGATCGCCTTGACCGCCCGGGGCGTGCGGTCGGTCCGGGACGCCGCCCAGGCCGCCCGCAGGGGGACGACGAAGATCCGTTCCTCCTCCTGCTCCGCCATCCGCTCACATCTTCAGCTTGTTCCGGCGCCAGGAACGCTTCTTCGGATGGCGGGTGAATTGCCGCTTCGTCCGTTGGATGACCCAGGCGGGCACCCTCCGGTTCGACCGGACCCTTTTCAGGAGGCGCAGCTTCTTCGCGAAGGGCTTGTTCCGGGCCATCCTCACCGCCTCTCGATCTTGATCTCGCGACGGCGCGGGATGACCCGCTCCAGGATCTGCCGCAAGGTCGCGTCGTCGATCTGCCGCTGCACGCGGCCGCTCTGGGCGAGCTGGATCAACTGGTTCTCGATGTTCTCCTTCAGTTCCGGATACGCGAGCTCGATGCGGCCCAGCCGTTCCCTGGCCTCGGGTGTCAGGATCTGCCGGAGGATCATCTGCCGTTGGGCCTGGACCTGTTCTCGATACTGCTGCTCCTGGGCGGCCTGGACCTGGGCCTGTTGGAGCTCCATGAGCTTCTTCCGCCGGATCGCATCGAGCTCGTCGTCGTCCATCGCCATTCACTTGCCTCCGGCGTATTTTGCGAGCTCGGGATTCGCCGCGGCGAGTTCCATGAGGATCTCGTGGGAGACGGAATCCAGGAGCTTGCGCCCCTGGGCACTGATCGTCCGGCCGCTCTTCTCGGTCTTGGCGAGGAGGCCCATCGCCTCGAGCTGCTGCATCGCCTCGCGGGCGATCGACCGTGACCCCCGACGCGGATGGTAGGGGGCGGAACCGTCGTCGCGGCGGCCCCCGAACTCCGAGGCGAGGCGCGTCGTTCCGACGGGCCCGTACAGGTATACCTTGCGGAGCACCGCGGCGACGCGCCGGTACCACCAGTCCCCCTGGGTCGGCGCCTTCTCCGTGTGCACGCCCGTCCGGGCGAACGGGGCCCACTCGGGGGGTTTCACCTTGCCGTCCTTCTGAAGCCGATCTTTGAGCCGCTCGATCAGCAAGGCCGGGGGCACGTCATAAGCGGTCGTCATCGCGCGAAACACTCGAGGAGTTTGGCGTTCATAAATCGTGGTCGTATATGAAAGCTTCCCCCTCCAGAAGTGGGCCTATATGTTTCGGAGTGCCGCGTTTCGCCGCCGTTCGTTCCCATCATGCGGGAGATTGTCGAGACTTCCCACCCTTTACAATTTTCAGATTCGCGGCGAGACGGAGTCCTAGAAACACGTGGTACTGAGGTTCACGGAACGACCGTCTCGCTATCGCGCTAACCGAATCGGCACGGTGCCTTCCGTTGCCCCTCCTGACGCCGCGGTGGAAAGGAGACGCCCGATAAACTGGGTCAACCGTGGCACCAGATGAAGCGGGTCAACGCGAGCGCAATTCGGTTGCCGGACTGGCTTCTGGGTCCCGGCGAAACGTCAAGAGCGAACCCACGGCCGTACTGGCTCCGATTGCCGCCATCCAGAAACCGAGTGCCCCCGCGAAGTTGCCGCCTCCAAACGCCCCGAGGGCATATAGGAAAAAGCTCGCTATCATGAAGGCAGCACCAATCGCGAGCACCGATATCCCCAAGACGAACCACAGCACCTGAGGCGATGGCGACCCGGACATGCCAAGGCAACGGGCGAGGGGCGGTAAAAGAGTATGGATTCGTTTGCAAGCCGGCAAGGAGCCCGGGGGCGAGAACAGCTCAGACGGTAACGGTTCGGTCGTAGAACAGACC
>DASQXV010000175.1:0-4484 GCA_035639595.1 Thermoplasmata archaeon
AAGTAGGACAGCGAGTTCGAGCTGCGACCGAGCCGACCGTCGCGGGACCACAGGATCCGGAGGGACGCGAGCTGCTCGACGACCTCGTCGAAGTCCGCCCGCTTCAGGGCGCGGAAGGGCCAGCTTCGCCGGACCGTGGCATAGGCCTCGTCCAGGGACGCGAACCGCTCCGAGACCGCCATGGCGACGAGCTGATTCGCGAGGACGGACCGGTTGTCCTGCCGCACGACGAGGTCCTCGATCTCCTCTGCGAGGGCCCTCCGTGCGATCGCGGCCGCCTCCGACACGTCGTCCTCGTGGGTCGCCAGGATGACGCCGTCGGAGACCTCCCCGACGCCGTGGCCGGACCGGCCGATCCGCTGGACGAGCCGCGACACCTCCCGCGGGGAATTGTACTGGAGGACGAAGTCCGCCCGCCCGACATCGATCCCGAGTTCCAAGGAGGACGTGCAGACGAGGGCCCGGAGGCTGCCCGCCTTGAAGGCGTCCTCCGCCTGCATGCGGACCTCCCGCGAAAGGCTCCCGTGGTGCACGCCGATCCCCGGGTCCTGGTACCACGCCGCGAGGCGGGACGACAGGAATTCCGCGGTGTCTCGCGTGTTCACGAAGAACAGGGTCGACTCGTGCTCGTGGATGAGCTCGTGGCAGCGGCGGAGGGCGGTCGCCTGCCCCGGCTGCACCCGGAGGCGCTCCGCCATCTCCCCATCCCCCTGGTCCGGCGTCGGCATCTCGACCCGGATCCGCAGGCCCTTCGGAATCCGGACGCGGATCACCTCGACCGGCCGGTCCACGCCGACCAGGAAGGAGCCGACCTCCTCCGGCGTGCCGACCGTCGCGGATAGGCCGATCCGCTGGAACTCCCGGCCCGTCAGGTCCCGCAGCCGCTCCAGGCCGACCGCGAGCTGGGCCCCCCGCTCGTCCGAGGCGAGCTCGTGGATCTCGTCGATCACGACCCACCGGACGGACCGCAGATGCTCCCGCAGGTTCCGGCCGGTGAAGAGAATCTGGAAGGTCTCCGGGGTCGTGATGAGGATGTCCGGCGGGTGTCGCGTGATCGCCGCCCGCTCCTGCGGCGTGGTGTCCCCGTGCCGGACCGCGACGCGGACCCCGAGGCGCTCCGCGAAGAACGTCATCCGGCGCAACATGTCGCGGTTCAGGGCGCGGAGGGGCGTGATGTACAGGCAGCTCGTCGGCTCCGGCTTCTCGCGCAGGATGTGCTGGAGGACCGGGAGCAGGGCCGCCTCCGTCTTCCCGATCCCCGTCGGGGCGACCAGGAGGACGTTCGCCCCCTTGAGAATCCGCGGGATCGCCCGGGCCTGCGGCTCCGTGAACTCCTCGATCCCCAGGGCTCGGACCGCCTCCAGGATCGGGGGATCGAGCCCGAGGGCATCCATGAGGGACGTCGGAAGGACCCGCCGGACTAAAAGTTGCTCCTCGGTCGTCGATGGGCCCGGCCGGACTTTCCGGCCCCGCGGGGCCGCGGGGCCTTTTGAACCGACGACCATCTGGTTATGAGCCAGACGCTCCACCGGACTAAGCTACGGGCCCTCGTCCGCGAACCCTCGGGCGTTACTTAAGGAGTGTGTCCCCTCCCTATAAGATGCGGACCGCCCTTGCCAGGGTCGTGGCCTCGCCTTCTGCGGACGTTCGCATCCTCGAATCTCTGATGCCCTCGGCGACCGGCCTGCGGGTGTTCGATGCGGAGACGCAGGAGACGTCGTATGGGATCTGGACCATCGACGGCCTTCCGTACATCTTCGACACGCACCGCAGCCAGGGCCGCTTCGTCGCGACTATCGAACTCCTCACGGAAGTCGTCCGGCCCATTCGGCTGGGCCGCGAGCGAGTCCTCCGGTTCTGTCGGGACGCGCAGCGGAGCGGCCTGCTCCCGATCCCCTACTCCGGCTGCTTCTTCCGAGGGAACCTCCATGTGTACGGCCTGGCGGGGCCCGTCCGCGGCTTTGACCTGGCCGCCCTGGGACGGACCGCCACGGATTCGGAGCGGACCCTTCGGCGGCGGTTGGGGACGTTGTGGCCGCGAATCCCGGAGGCCCTGCGACGGGCCCAGCAGGACTTGTTCGACGGCCGGCGCCCCGCGCGGTACCCCGCGGACCTCGAGGTCCTCCGCCGGCACAAGAACATGCCGGCGGCGCGGCATGGGAGCCCGTCCCGCAAGCCGTGGGCCCGCGAGCCCTCGCGTTTATGAGTCCGCGAGCCCTCTCCCGCCCGGTGGCCGAGGAAGCCGGGGAGACGGCGCTCCTCCTCAATCTCGCGAAGGACGCCTTCCGGAGCCAGGTGGCGAAACGTGTCCGACCGCTCGCCCGATCCTACGTGGAGCGATGGATGGGGTGCGAGCTGTGGCTCTACCCCTCCGTCGTCCAGCGGCACGCGAACGAACTCCACTCGTACAAGCACATCGTGATCGAGACCTTGCGCAAGACGACGGTCGATGAGATGCTGTCCATTTGCCGAACCACGCGGCCGGATCTGGACGACCTGTGGAAACGGCCCGCGGCTCGAGACAAGCTGCGCAAGGAAATCGACCAGGCGATCCAGGCGGTTTCAGGGCTCTGACCCCGTCGCGTTACGGGAGGCAATGATTCATCCGACGACAATCGCCTGGACGTCCCATGCCTCGCTCTCCGATGCGACTCTCAGGCCTGAGCCCTGTCGGCCCTGGTGGATCACCGATTATCCCCCCTCCCAAAGGAATTACGGAATCGAAAGTCCGCCGGAGCCTTTTCCGAGTCTTGAACCGCATCCCGCTTTGCTCGCTCGCCACCGTCGCAGGGGACCGAACGGCCCACTCCAGTCACGTCTACTTCGCGTCCTCCCCCGAGTTGCACCTGTACTTTCTTTCCGATCCCGAATCAGGTCACTGTCGCCAGGTAAGGTCCAACCCGACGATGGCCATCTCCGTGTACGACTCCACGCAACGTTGGGGCGGCTCCGATCGCGGAATCGCCCTGTGGGGGACCTGCAAAGAAATGCGAGGGGAAGGCGCGGTCCGGGCGGAGGAAGTCTACGGTCGCCGATTCAAGGCGTATGCAAAGTGGCGCGCAGGCCTCGGGCCAGGGGATATCGCCACGACATGGCGATTCTACCGTTTCGTTGCGACACGCGTCAAAGTCTTCGACGAGCCGGAATTCGGCAGGGCGGTCTTTGTCGTCGCGGTGGTCGAGCGGTAGTCGTTCAATCGGTCGATCGATGGACGAGGTCCGACGCGACGGGAAACGGAGCGTGGGCGGTGCCCGGCCCCAATTCGATCTGAACAGAAATCGGCGGATCTTAGGGAAAACAGGATAGGTACGCCGTCGTGCGGATTCGAACCGCAGACCACCCGATTAACAGTCGGGGGCTCTACCGGACTGAGCTACGACGGCCCGCGCGGCCATACAAACGAGCGGCTCAAATAGTTTCTCAGCCTGGTCTGGGATCGCTTACCTCCCTGAGGGAGCGAGGGATTCCCCACCGCCTTCGTCCCTTCCTCTCTTGAAAAGGCGCACACAGGTGGGGCACAAACCTTACGTGTCCCTCCCGGCTCGCCGGGGCCATGATCGCATCCCTTTTCCTCGGCATCCTTGGCTGGGGGCGAGTAAGCGAGAAGCGTCTCCTCGGGTTGGTCGCCCTGGGCCTCGGGCTGATCGCGGGAATCCTGATCCTCGCGTCGGCGGCCGCGGCCCGCGTTAACTGGATCGAGATCGTCGCGGCCCTCGGGGTCCTGTACGGGAGCTACCTCATCTACCGCGGGAAGGTCGGCCTACTGGGAGGCTGGGCGAAGACCCGCATGGGGGCGTTCATCAACCTCATCATCGGGATCGTCACCCTCCTCATCCCGGGCGGCGTGGGCGGCAACGCGTCCCTGCTGGCGGTGGCGAGCGGTGTCCTAGGCCTGCTGTCCGCGTAAGCCGAATTCGATCTCCCTGGGCTGGGTCAGCCCAAGGCCTTGCGGAGTTCCTGGACCGTCCCCGACATCGAGTCGAGGACGCCTTTCAGGTAGTCGAGGAACTCCTCCAGGCGGTCCGTCGTGACCGCGCCCTCGGGGGACGGCTTGATCAGCCCCTCCTGCTCCAGGATGCGGAGGGAATACCGCACCTTATGCTGCGGAAAGTTGAGCAATTCGGAGAGGCGGATGATCCCGATGGGCTGGTTCTCCATGATCGCCTTGAGCATCGCGACGTGCCGTTGCAGGAGCTTGACCTCGGCCTCGATCTTGCTCGTGAGCGCGCTACGGCGGGTCACAGGACCTCTCCCCTACACAGCGTGACATGGCACGGCATCGCGTGGGCGCTCTTAAACCGTTCGACGGGACGACGAGGCGAAGGAGGCCATCGACCGATTCGAGGCCGCGCCCCAGCCGTGAGGACCGACCGCGATGACGCCGACCGGCACGTCCCGGTGGAACAGCGCCAGGCCGCGATTCGCCGCCGCCTGCGCCGATGTCCCCGCGACCATCTGGTCGTACACGAACTTCGAGAGCGTCC
>DASQXV010000176.1:0-15174 GCA_035639595.1 Thermoplasmata archaeon
GGGGGATGCCCTCCGGACGGTGGGCGACCTGCAACCCGCACTCCAAGAGTACCGCCATGCCGTCCGCTGTTGCGAGGCGATCGGTCGGAGCGCTCCCGTGCCGCGCCTCCTGCGTAAGATCGCTTCCGTCGAGCGCTGTCGCACGAATCATGCGAAGGCGCTCGGGCAGCTCATCGAGGCGCAAGGTCGCTTGAAGGATCATCCTGACGCGTCCGAAGCCGGGGAGATCCTGAGGGAGATGGCCCTCTTGGAACGCACCCAGGGACGGCTCTCGGAGGCTGCCGCCCACATGAACGCAGCCGTCGACCTCTCGACGGAAGGATCCGCCCCGTCCGCGTTGTCGAGATGCTTGACCGCTCTGGGGAGCATCGAGACGGATCGGGGGGAATTCGAGCGCGGTTTGGAATATAAGCGCGAGGGTCTACGAATCGCGGAGCGAGCCGGAAATCTCACCGAAACGGCGCGAGGTTGCATTTCCGTCGGCACGTCATTCCATGCAATGCGGCGTTATGAGGACAGCGTGAAGTACTACGATCGGGCCTTGCAAATTGCGCGCCTAGTCGGAAACCTGCGCCTCATGGCCTACGCAATGATGAACCGATGCGCGTCCATGCTGGATATGGGTCGCGCCGGCGAGGTGGGCGCCGAACTCGCAGAGGCGAAGCGACTGGTTCGGATTTTGGAGGAGCCGGATACCTCGGCATTGCTCGATGTCTATGAGGGACAACGAGAGTTCCAACTGGGCCGATGGACCCGTGCAACCCAGTTTTGGGAGCGGGGATTGCGGGGTCTCCGTGCGTTCGCCGATCGAGGAGACTTAGCTTGGTCCCTGGTCTACATCGGGCGCTTTCATCTGGAGCACGAAGACACGGCGGGGGCGCAACGGTACCTCAGCGAAGCGGCCGAGTTGGCTCGGACCTTGGGCAACGCCGCCCTCCTATCCGTCATCGAGCCCCTTCTTCGGGAACTCAGAGCTCCTGCGAATCGCTCCAACGTCTAACAGGATGGAGGATGGTTCGGATCCTTCGGGGGCGGGTCCATGTTTCACCTCGAGGACGCCCATCGGCCCACTTTCTCGTTTAAGGGTGGCCCTTCTTGTTCCATTTTTCCCGTAGGAGGCTTCTTTCTTTGCCTTCCAGGAGATTAAAGCGGGCGGATTGATTCCATCCCATGGTATCGTTCCCAAATGCCCGGGACCGACATCCGTTCCACATGCACTCGATGATCCGGGCGCAGCCGGATTTCATCCGAGAGACCTTGGCCCGGGTCCGGGCAGGGGACCGAGAACGGATACGGTCCCCCTCGGGTCACCTGATCGTTACCGGATGCGGCACCTCGTTCCACTCGGCGATGTACGGGGCGAGGATACTGCAGGCCGCCCGCCCCGGCGAAGTCGTCGAAGCGGTTCCCGCGTTCGACCTTGCCTACGGTCCCGCGCCACGGAAGGCCACGATCCTCGGCGTGAGCCACAGCGGCTCGACCCCGACGACGAATCGGGCCCTCGCTCGGGCGAAGCGGGCGGGCCTCCGAACGATCGGAATGTGCGGGCTCCCGGATTCGCGGATGGAGGGCATCGTGGACGACATCCTCGTCATCGGGTCAACGCACGATCGCTCCTGGGCGAACACGATGAGCTACACGACCCAGTTGAGCGCCTTCGCGGCGCTCGCCTCCCTGGGAGGACGAGACACAGGGCCGCCGCGCCGCGCGGTCGAATCCCTACCCGCCTTCGTCCGGAAGGCGCTGCGGACGGAGCCGTCCATCCGAAGGCTCGCGGCTCGCCTCTCGCGCGAGGAGAGGGTGACGTTCCTCGCGACGGGCTTGGACGAGGTCACGGTGCTGGAGGCCGCCCTGAAGATCCGGGAGACCTGCGGCGTGACGGCCAGCGGGTACCACGCCGAGCAATTCCTCCACGGCCCGTTTCTCTCCCTCGAGAAGAAGGACGCCGTCGTCCTGCTCATGCCCCAGGAAGGGAGGGCTCGCGCGTCGGCGATCCGCCGGGCCCTCGCGGCGACCGGCGCGACCGTCGCGACCCTCGGCGCCGATCCTCGGGCGTCGATCCGCATGCCTCGGGCCCATCCCTTCCTGCGGCCAATCGTGTCCATCGTCCCGATGCAGTTCCTCGCGTACTACGCGGCCCTCGTCCGGCATTCGAATCCGGACATCATGCGGACGGATAAGGCCCGATTTCGCGCGGGGGTGGAGGCGCTGTTCCGGTGATCCCGACGTCGGCCGGAATTCCCACGACGGTCTTCGTCTCCGTGCCGTTGCGCAGGATTAGGGAGAGGTGCATCCTGCCGCTCCCGTACGTGATCTGGAATCGGTCCACTTCGGACTTGTAGAGGCGCGCCGGCCGGCGCCGGCCCTCCGTGACGAAGCCCGCCTCGGAGATCAGGCCGAGGGACAGCAGCCGCCGGACCCTTCGATAGCAGGCCGCGATGGGGACCCGGTAACGGGCCGCGATCGCCTGCGCGGTCAGGCTCTCCTGGTGCAGGGCAATCAGGATTCGCAACGCGTGATCGTCGAGGAGGGACTGTCCGTCCTTGTCGTAGAGGAGGAGGTCTTCCGCCAAGAGGCGCGGCCGAGAGGGAGGGCTGTCGCCATTCGGCGGTCCGACGAAAGTCACGGGCGCCCGATTCGGGCTCGATGGCATAAAAGCCCTGGGGCCCGGTTATCATGATTGAGGGATGGAATGACGTTCGAGAAGTCGCTCAAGAAGGAAAAGGGGCCGAGGGCCTCCCCCGACACCTCGGCTAGGGGTCGCGAGGTGGGGACTCACGCCTTTCGCAGGAACGGCAGGCCCGTGCGCTTGTTCACGCCGACCTTGCGTCCCTTCGGCATTTCGTCCATCGGCTTGCCACTCTTCGGCTTCCGCTTGCTGAAGAAGTAGATCGTCACTTTCGGTCCCTTCTTCAGTTTCACATCTCGCGAGTACAGCGTCCATCCCTGGTACGTGTACGGCATGTTTGACCTCGTCCCTCCATACAATAGGGTCTCAAAAGCGTTTCCCTTTCCATACGATTGTCTGACACGAAGACCAAGTTAGCTGCATTATGATGGTAAGATAGCGTATCTGGGCCCTATGGAGGGTGCGAGCGCCGCAAGGCAATCTGACGAAATCACTTTCGGAAACGACGGAGGGCCTCACGTCAGGAGAGCGTGTGGATCCCACCGGGAGCCGACGCCCTTTCCATGGAGGGGGATCCGATAATCACGGGCGAGAACGAGCCCGGGCTCCGTCCGGAATCGGACCCGCGTTCGTTTCCGACCCACGGTGCCCGGAGGCATGTCTCGCGGGTGAAAGTCCGGATGCCTCAAGGGGAGCGTGTTTCGTTCCCTTTGAATAGAGCCGCGCCCTTGCCGTCCGCGTGAGTGGAGATCTCGCGCCGCTCAAAGCCCGACTCGGCCCCGATCGGCTCTGGCTTGGTGCGGACATCCCGCCGCGGTACCGATCCGACGCGTTCCGGGCCCACCGCGGTTCTCCGTTGGCCGAATCCGCCGCACTGCCCGCGGCGGTCGTCCTCCCACGGTCCACCGAGGACGTGGTCGCCGTCCTCCGGTTTGCGGCGACCGCGGGCTTCTCGGTCGTCCCGTGGGGCGGCGGGACCGGGCTCATGGGAGGCGCCCGCCCCCGCGGGGATTCCATCCTCATCGACTTCGAGCGCATGCGTCGAATCCGTTCGATCGACACCGAATCCGGGACGGTGACCGCGGAATCGGGCCTCGTCCTGGAGGCGCTCGACCGACGGCTCCGGCGACGCGGGTTCACCCTGGGACACGATCCATGGTCCCGCCCTCGCGCGACGGTGGGCGGGGCGATCGGGACGAACGGCCTCGGATACGCCGGATACCTGCGGGGGACGATGGGCGACCAGGTCCTCGGGGTCGAGGCGGTCCTCGCAGACGGCACGGTCCTCCGGACGCGGGCGGTCGCCCGGGCCACGACCGGGCTCGACTTGAAACGGCTCCTGATCGGGACGGAAGGGACCCTCGGCCTCGTGACGGCGGCCACCCTCCGGGTCTTCCGGATCCCCGAACGGGAGGAGATTCACGCGTTCCGTCTCCGGGACTTCGCGGCGGGATTCGGCGCCCTGTGCCGCCTCTATGACGATGGCGTGGTGCCCAGCGTGATGGACTTCGAAGAGACGTTCGGGGCCGCCGGCCTCCCGTGGCGATCCGATCCCGCCCCGCCCGAACTGTATCTCGGCTTCGCGGGAGCCCGCGACGTCGTCACGGGGTCATGGCGGGTCGCGAGGCGTAGGCTTCGGGCCGCCCGCGCTCTTCCACGCCCGGACCGCGAGGCCCAGGAGTATTGGCGCACCCGGCACGACATCATCTACATGCATGACGAGGCGTCCCCCGGAGTGACGCGGGCCGACCTCGCCCTGAAGGACGTGATCTTCGACTACGCCCATGTGGCGCTCCCGCGATCGAAGGTCCTCGGGTACCGCCGTTCCGCCCTTGCGATCCTGCGGCGTCACGCCGTCCAACCCGTCGGATTCGGCCTATGGACGCAACCGGAGCTCGTCTCCGTCGAGCTCGTTCGCCGCGCCGCCGGCCGAGCCGATCAGGCGCAGAACGCCGTCGCGGCCGCGATCGATGAACTCCTCCGGCGGGCGCAGGCCCTCGGCGGCTCCATGGAATACGTCCACGGCGTGGGCGTGAAGCTCGCCCACCTCCTCGCCGAGGAACTCGGTCCCGGCCTGGATGTCGCGCGGCGAATCAAGGGGGCCCTCGATCCCGGCCGCATCCTGAACCCGGGGAAATTGGGCCTATAAAGCCCGTCGCGGGTAGCTTCAAATCGGGTCCCGGGTCCCTTGCGAAACGTATTTATCCGGTACCCATTCAGCGGAATATATATAAATCTGAACATAACTTCGCCCTCAAGGCAGGGATCGGATGCAATCACCTGGACCCTCGATGATGGGTGGCCCGATGATGGGAAGAAGGCTTGTGCCGTTTCTGATTTTCGCGGGGCTCCTCCTCCTGGGAATCGGAGCAGTCCTCACGGACCTCAGCCACGCATTGCCTAATCCCGGGGAGTCCCAGACGGACGCGATCGGTCGAGAGAATCTCGGCCTGGTCACCGGCCCCGCAGTCGCCCACTTCGGAATGTTCCTCTTCGTCGTCGGATTGCTCGGCGCCGCGGTTTTCTTCGAGGAACTGGACGTCTTCGCGCGGCTGTTCCTCCTAGTCCTGGCCTTCGTCACGGTCCTGCTGATCCTCGCGGGCTCGACGACGATCTTCGGCGTCCCGTGAGCCCGGAGGGAGATCGATGCCCGGATTCGGCGACAAACTCTGGGAGATGGGCCGGTCGCCCGGGGACCACCTGTCTCTGCTCGTCGTGGGCCTCGTGTCGCTCCTCACGGGGCGACTCGCCTCGGCGATGACGCCCTTCGTCGGAGGCGGGGGCGCCTTGGCCGCGATGACGATGCTCGCCCTCGTGCTGAGCGGAATCGGCGTGTTCTTCATCGCGCTCGCGCTGTTCCTCGGCGCCTACACGGCCTCCGGGGACTCCTGGATGACGACGGTCTGGAGGATCGCGCAACTCCTCGGGGCCGTGCTGGTCCTCGTCTTCCTCATCTGAACGCCCGCGACGATCTCGCGGGACACGGCGAGCGTCCCGCCTCCGCTCTCCCCCGCCCGACCGCCCGCGGCCAGCCCCAAAGACAATTCGCATCACGCGAAGGGCTTATTCGGCCGGCGGCGCTGCCCGCTCGGATGGACACCACGGAGATCCTCAACCTGGCCCTCGTCCTGGCGAAGCAGTCGGAGGTTCCCGCCGACACCACGATCAACGTCCCGGCACCGAACGTGCGCCGGGCGCTCTTCGGGATCGATGTCGATCCCGCGGACCTCTTGATGGCCAAGGAAAAGGGGTACAACCTGGTCATCGCGCACCATCCGACCGGCGGGAGCGCGGTCCTCGACTTCCCGAAGGTCCTCTCGAAGCACGCGGACATCCTGATCCGCCATGGCGTGCCGAAGGCCGCGGCCCTCGAGGCGGTCCGCGAACTCCAGGAGGAGCGGGAGCCGCGCGCCCATGCGGAGAACTATGACCACCTCCCGTCCGTCGCCCGCCTGGTCGGAATCGGCCTGATGTGCATCCACAATCCCTGCGACGAGATCGGCCGGAGGGTCATGGACGAGACCTTGCGGGCCCGGCTCCCGCCGAATCCGCGGGTCCGGGATGCGATCGACGCCCTGGAGTCCCTGCCGGAGTTCCGAGCCGCGAAGACGCGGATCGTCCAACGCATGGGGAAGCCCGAGAATCCGCTCGGAAAGTGGGCCGTCCACCATGGGGCCGGGACGAACGGCGGGCTTCCGGTCGCCCGCGCCGCCTTCGACCACGGAATCGACACGGTTTTCTACATCCACATCGATGCGGGAGCCCTCCGGCAGCTGCGGGAGACCTACGGGCGCGAGGGTTCCAAGAACCTCGTGGTTACGGGTCATCTTGCCTCCGACAGCATCGGGATCAACGCGCTCGTCCGCGAACTGCGAGGGCGGGGAATTCGCGTCGACACGTACAGCGGAATCGTGGACGTCGACGTCTAGACACAATTATTATCATTGACTGCGATAAAATTCAATCACAAGGCTTAACTACATCTCCCCGTTTCCGAGGCGCGGGTTCCCTCGTGCCCTTCGAGATCGTCATCGTGAGCAATACGCCGCTGACGCCCTTGAAGGACATCGACGACGTCGCCCTCCTGTTCCTGACCCAGATTGGCTACATCCCGAAAGGCTACGACCCGAAGACGGACGCCTCTAGCGTGCGGGACTCCGTCCCCTACCGCCTGTTCGTCGACTGCCTCCTGGGCCGGATGGACAAGGGATGGACCGTCGAGCAGCTCGCGGCGAAGCTCAAGACGACGAAGGCGACGATCTACCGGCACATCAACAAGCTCAAGGAGATGGACCTGTTGGACGAGGTCAACGTGAACGAACGGGGCGCGATCCGCAAGGGGTATCGGATCCGGTACGGGAACCTGTCCAAGGCGTGGAATTTCGTGGAGTCGAACGTCGAGATCGCGATGGAAAATTACCGCAAGACCGTGGACCATCTCGCGAAGCTCGCGGAGCAACGGAGGTGATGCGTGCCGGAGGACATCGTCTCGCTGACGAAAGGGTCGCGGTACCGGATCGAATCGATGGAGACGCGGGACCGCACAAAGGTCACGAAGGGGCTGTTCCGCGGATACGCGACGATCGGCACGGACGACGCGATCGTAATTGAGCTGGACGAGAGCCACCAGGAGATGAAGGGGAAACTCCGCCTGATCCCCTTGCACGTCGTCCTGGCGGTCGACGTCCTGGAGCACGTCCCCGGCGATGGCCCCAAGGTCGAGAAGCCCGGGACGATGTACGGTTGAGGCCCTCCGAAAAGCTTCTTCCCCTCGCGGGAGATGTCGTCCCCATGAGCCTCGCTCGGGCGCCCGTCCCGGGAGTCCGGTCCCCGCAGGGATGGCTCGGCGTCGCGTTCGGGGGCATCTGGTTGTACCTGGTCTCCCAGCTCCTGCGGATCTTCCCGGGCGGCGTCGCAAACGCGTTCGACCTGACGCCCCCTGAGGCCCTGCAAGCCCTCGCGATCACCTCCGGCCTGGGTCAAGTCGTCCTCTTCACGGGCCTCACCTCGGCCCTGTGGAGGGCGAACCGCGCCGCGGGACTTTCCCCGTTCAGCGTCCGCGGGCTCGCCCTGGGGGCCGCGGGGGTCCTCGTCTTCTCCCTCGTCGAGATCGCCCTGTTCCTCCAATGGATCGGGCGCTCGGTGGCCGTCCTTGACGCGTTGCAGGGCACGTCCGCGCTCGACGCGGGGGCGATCGCGGGGACCGCGCTCGTCTTCGCGGGCCTCGCCTCCCTGGGCATCGGGTTGTCGCGCTCGATCGACCTGTTCGGCCGGGCCCAGCGGGAGGCTGCGCGAGCGCAGCGGGAGGCGGCTCGCGCCGCCGCCCCCCAACCGGAGGAGACCGCCTGACGGTCGCGGACCTCGAGGGCGTCCCCTTCCTCGCGGCCTTCATGGACGCCGTCCAACGGAGGCGACCGGAGTCGAAGGACGAGCTCCAGCGGGTGAAGCTCGACGTCGCCCGGGCCCATCGCCTTCCCGGTCTTCCCGCGGACTCCGCGATCCTGGAGCATCTTCCCGTTCCGATGCGCGAGGACCTGGTCGATCTCCTCCGGGTGAAGCCCGCCCGGACGGCGAGCGGCGTCGCGGTGGTGGCCGTGATGACGGCGCCCCACGCGTGTCCCCATGGGACGTGCACCTTCTGCCCGGGAGGGCCGCGGGTCGGGACCCCGCAGGCGTACGTCGGGTCCGAGCCGGTCGCCCGGCGCGCGGCCCGCCACGGATTCGACCCGAGGACGCAGGCCGCGGACCGCCTCCGCGCCCTGCGGTCGATCGGACACGACACGGACAAGGTCGACCTGATCGTCCTCGGGGGGACCTTCACGGCCCTCGACCCCGCGTACCGGGAGCGGTTCGTGAAAGGCTGTCTCGACGGCCTCAACGGATTCGAGTCCCCCTCCCTCCAGGACGCCCAGGACGCGAACGAGTCCGCCCCCGCGCGGTGCATTGGCCTGACGATCGAGACGAAGCCGGATTGCTTCCTCGGCCCCGAGGCCGCGGACGCCCTCGCCCTCGGGACCACGCGCGTCGAGATCGGCGTGCAGTCGACCCACGACGACATCCTCGAGAGGGTCCACCGCGGTCACACGGACGCCCAGACCCGGGAGGCGATGGGGCGTGCGAAGACCGCGGGCCTCAAGGTCGGGGTCCACATGATGCCCGGCCTGCCCGGCGCGGACGCGGACCGCGATTTCGAGTCGTTCCGGCTCCTCTTCGAGGACCCCGCGTACCGCCCCGATTTCCTGAAGATCTACCCGACCCTGGTCGTCCCGGGGACCGCGCTGTACGGCCTCTGGAAGAGCGGGCGGTACGTTCCAATGGACACGGACGAGGCCGTCGAGCTCATCGCCCGCGTGAAGGCGGTCGTCCCCCGGTGGTGTCGGATCCAGCGGGTCCAGCGGGAGATCGGCGCGTCCGAGATCGCCGGCGGGGCGAAGAGGGGGGACCTCCGGGTCCTAGCGAAGGAGCGGTTGCGATCCCTCGGCGGTACGTGCCACTGCGTCCGATGCCGCGAGGTCGGCTTCCATCGGGCTGCGCCGCGTCCCGAGGCCTTGGCGCTCCTGCGGGCCGAGTACGAGTCCTCCGGGGGCACCGAGGCGTTCCTGAGCATTGAGGATCCCGGGCGCGAGGTCCTCGTCGCCTACGCCCGACTCCGGCTCGAGGGACGCCTCGCGACGATCCGAGAGCTGAAGGTCTTCGGCCGCACGGTGCCGATCCACGAGCGGGCCGCTGACCGGTGGCAGCATCGAGGGTTCGGCCGTCGATTGATGGCCGAAGCGGAGCGGATCGCCCGGAGCGAGTTCGGCGCCCGGGAGATGCGCGTCACGGCGGGGGTCGGCGTTCGCGACTACTACCGCCGCCTCGGGTATTTCCTCGAGCGGCCGTACATGGTTCGGGCGCTGTGATCAAGAGACTTCCTTGATCCAGCCGAGGCGCCGCTTCTTCGTGGCTTCGACGTCCGCCGCGTTGCGGAAGTCGGACTCCGCCTCCGCGAGATACTCGACGGCGAGCCGCAGGCCCTCCCGCGTCGGGGCCTTCACGTCGACGCCGGCCCGGGACAGCTGTTGGCGCACGATCGGCATCGCCGCCTCCTGGCCGCCCATCACCTCGCAGAAGTCCATCACGATCTGGTCCGCGACGACGATGAACTCGTTCGCGACGACGTCCTCCGGCGTCTCGACGGAAGCGATCTTCGCCTCCGCGTCCGAGATCATCGCCTTGGCGAGGGTCGAGAACGCCGTCTCCACGTTCTCTCCGGTCTTCGCGGAGCCCAGGAACCCTTTCGTGCCGAACGTCTCCGTGAAGTACTCGAGCACCTCGGCCGCCTCCCGGCGGGACTTCGAGAGGTCAATCTTGTTCCCGACGAGGACGAGGGGAATCGGTCCCGCGGTCTTCATCAGGTGGGGGATCCAATACTTCTGAAGGCTCATCGCGGTGTCCGATCGCGTGACGTCGTACACGATGAGGGCGCCCTTGGCCCCCTGGAACGAGCTCTCCTGGATCCCCTTGTACCCCTTCTGCCCGAGGACGTCCCAGATCATGAACGTCAGGTCCGTCGCCTTGCCCGGCGATTCGAGGCGGAGATCTTTCTTCGTGACCTTCGTGCCGATCGTCGTGATGTAGTCGTCGGAGAACTTGTCCACGACGAACCGTCGGATCAGGCTCGTCTTCCCGACGGCGCCATCGCCGAGGAGCAATATCTTTCGCTTGATGCGGTCATCGACCATCGCGGGCCGCTCCATGCAGGGCGCCCGCTTATAACGCTTGCTGGCTCAATGTCAGCGGTGCGAACAGTCGCGCCTCAGGAGCCCGGCGACGAGCCCTTCAAGGCCTCCTCAACGTCGACGGATTCGACGAAGGCCGCGATCCCGGCTCCCGCGAGCGGGCCTCGGTGACGGACCCGGGCCCACCTCACCGGAAGGCCGAGGGAGGTCGCCGCGGCCCGGACGAGATCGCGGGACCCGCGCGTCCCCGCGAACGCATCGGCGACAGGAGATCGGATGTGCAGACGGCGGAGGGCATCCAGGACCGGGGGGTCCGATCGTGGGAGCCCAAGTCCCGTGAGGCATACGTCGCCCGCGGACCTCGTCGCGACCGCGAAGACGGGGAGCAGCGGGAGGATGGCCCGCAGGGAAAGGCGGGGCAGAGCTTCCTTCGCTCGTCGGAGGATCCGCTTCGTCTCCGCGGCATCGATCACCGCGGTCGTGATTCGGTAGTCCAGGTACCGTTTTGCTTCGTTCGCCGCACGGACATCGTCGGAATCCACGGCGCCCGCGACGACGCATTCGAGATCGCAGCGCTTCCGGGCGATCGCTGCGACGACCGTGCTCGCCAGGCCTCCGGAGTAGGCGAGGACGACCCGTCGGCCTGCCACCTGGTCGGCCACGCGTTCCTCGAGCCGACGGACGAACATTGCGACGTCCCGTCCGGTCCCCGGCGGGTCAGGCGCCAAACGAGGCCTCGCCGGAGAGAAGGCGCGCGAGCCGTTCGGCAAGGTCCGACTCCGGAACGCGGATCTGTTTCTGCGAGTCCCTCTCTCTCACCGTCACTCCCTTCCCTTCGAGCGTCTCGTGGTCCACCGTCACCGTGTACGGCGTCCCGATCTCGTCCATCCGCGCATACCGCCGGCCGATCGATCCGGAGTCGTCGTAGAAGGCGGACAGCCGCTTCCTCAGGCCCGCGTACACGGCCTCCGCCCTCTCCGGGATACCGTCCTTGTTCACGAGCGGGAAGACCGCCGTCGGGACGGGCGCGAGCCGCGGCGGAAGGCGCAACACGATCCGATCCGTTTTCTGGTACGCGAGGTCCAACAGGGCCCACACGTTCCGGTCGACCCCAAAGGAAAGTTCGAGGACGTGGGGGACGATTTTCTTCGTCCCGAAGGTCACGGACTGCTTGACGTGGGAGCCGGCCTCGTGGCCCTTCAGGTCGTGGTCGGTCCGGTAGTGCACGCCGCCGACCTCGTTGAAACCGCCCAAGCTCTCCTGGCGCACCTGGACGTCGAAATGGACCCGGTTGTAGAAGGCCCGTTCCTTCTCGTCCAGCTCGGCGAAGCGGAAGGCGTCCCGCGGCACGCGGAGGTCCTCGAGATAGAACCGTTGCACCCGGACGAGGTGCCAGACGTACCAGGAGGGCAGCCCTCGGGCGACGAGGTCCTTCGGCGGAACGTCGCGGGCGGTGGGCTCCTGTTTCTCGTCCGCCATGGCGACCCGCACCGGGACCGACGACCGGCCGTCCAGGGGCACGACGTCGTCGAAGGTGCTGGGATCGAAGAAGACCTGGAGCTCCGCCTGGAGGAACTCGCGCATCCGATAGGCCCCCTGCCGCGGGCTGATCTCGTTCCGGTACGCGCGTCCCACGATCGCGAGGCCCATGGGCAACTGGCGTCGGAGGGCCTCGAACTCCCGCTTGAAGTTCAGGAACGCACCCTGGGCGGTCTCCGGCCTCAGGTACGCGCGGTCCTTCCCCGTGGCCCCGACGCCGACGGGGAACATCATGTTGAAGGGCCGCGCCGGGCCCAGGATGCCGCCGCAGTTCGGGCAACGGATCTTGAGGTCCCGGATGCGGGCGTCGATCTCCCCCGCCGTGAGGCCCTCCTGCTCCTGATGGGTCGTGGCCTCCAGGAGGTGGTCCCCGCGGTACGACTCGCCGCAGCGCGTGCACGTGACGAGGAGGTCCGTGAAGTGTTCGACGTGGCCCGAGGCCCGGAGGGCCGCCTCCGAGAGGATCGTCGTGGTGTCGATCAGATAGTAGTTGTCGTTCAGGCCGAGGAACGTCTCGATCCAGAGGTCCTCCCATCTCCGCCGGAGGAGGACGCCGTTGTGGCCGTAGTCGTAGAAGCCCGCGAAGCCGCCGTACAGATCGACCGCCGGCCAGAGGAACCCGCGCCGGACGGACAAGGACATCAGGTCCTCGTACGACGCCATGCCGGCCCGAAGAAACGGCGTGGGGATAAAGGATGGGGTGGTCTCCGTCCCCTTCATCGGCGGCGTCTTGGCCGTCGGGATCCACGGCGGCCCGAGGACGTGCGTCGCGGCGTCCCCGTCGGGGGGACCGATGGTTCCGAGGACCAGGGTCGTCCTCCCGCGATGACGAGGCGGATGTCGCCGGCGGACGCCCGCACCAAGGACGCGAACCCGCTGTTTCCTCCGGGCAGGTCGAGCACGACGAGGTCGGCCCGTTCCCCGACGCGAATCCCTCCCGCCGTCTTGGGATCGGCGAGCCGGCGGCCCAGGAGGGCCATCCGGAGGACCTCGCGGGCGGGCACACCTCCCTTCATCCGCGCGACTCGGTACGCGAACTCGATCTCCCGCAACATCGACGGGACGTTGATCATCGCGTTGTCCGTGCCGAGGAAGAGTTCGCCGCCCGCGGCGAGCATGCGCGGGATGTCCGGAGTCAAGCCGAAGAACGCATTCGATCGCGGACACACGACGACGGGGACGCCGGCGTCCGAACACCGAGCGAGATCGGCGTCCGTCGCGTGGACCATGTGGACGAGGAACGCGGGCCGGAGGTCGAGGACCCGGTCGATGTCCTCCCGGATCCGCTCGGAACAGTGGATCGCGAACACCTTCCGCTCCCGTTGGACATGGGCCGCGAGCTTCTCGATTGCATCGCGCGGCCAATCTTCGTTGGAGCTGAGGGCGATCCCATCCGCACTGCGAAGGATCGCGTCTACCTCGCGGGCGTCGTACTCGAGCCCCAATGGCCTCCCGAGGGCGATGCCCTGGAGGGGCAGGGCCGCGAGCGCGGCGTAGAAGAGTTTGAGCCCGAGCAGGCCGCCCTCTCGGAAGTCCGTGCAGCCGGTCGTCCCGCTCCGGACCATGGTCGCCACCGCACGCCGCATCGCCGCGATGACCGCGGCATCCTTCGCCTTCGCGAGGACCCGATGCTTCAGTCCATGCGGCGGCGCGACGAGGTCCTCGAGGCTCCCGACGAGCTCCTGGCTCACGACCGCGTCGCCCAGATGGGTATGCGCGTTCCACAGCCCCGGTAGGATCAGGCCCTGGGCGAGGGCGTCCCGGGAACGACCGGCGCGGGCCTCGACGATGACGCCATCCTCCCACCCGACCGTCCCCTCGCGGAATCGTTGCCCGTCATAGAACGATCCCGTAACCCTATTCACACGAGAGCGATTGCCGCGAGCCCCATAAACATTGGCGGGGACGTCGGGATGTCTCGGAATCTTTATGGCGTGGGAGCTTTTCCTTCGGCTTCGCGCCACCGTAGCTCAGCCGGTTAGAGCGGCAGTTTCGTAAACTGCAGGTCCGGGGTTCGAATCCCTGCGGTGGCTTTCCGGCGCTCGGGCGAAAGGCCCCGAACTTGACGAAATTGGTTTTCTGCCCATCGAGTGCCTAATGAGCGTTCGTGCGAGAGGACTGGACCGGATCCCGCCGTTCCGTAACGTCGCAGATCAGCGATCTCCAGTCGCCGCAGCGGTCGCGGGTCGCTCATACGTCTGCTGGACTCGCGACAGCCCGATATGGAGACCCGCCGCGAGCGCGAACGACGGAAGGGTCGCCCCGATGGGAATGTTCAGCAACACGATCGCCCAGTACAGGGCGGCTCCCGGAACCCAGCTCGCGAAGGCGGGCCACCGCCACCGCGGGGCCTCCTCGAAGAACTCGGGTGCACGGTAGGCCCCCCGTCGAACAACGAACGAGTCCGCGATGACGATCCCCAGGAGGGGCACGAAGAGCCCGCCGATTAGGAACAGGAACGTCTCGTATCCTCCCCCGATCCCTTCTCCGAGCGCCGCGAGGACGCCAGCTCCCGCCATCGCGATGGCGGTGGCGGCGACGATCGAAGCCGCCTGACGTCGCTTCGGGTCGAGGTTCTGGACCGAGACCGCAGTGGAATAGACGTCCGCGAACGCGTTGTCGGTTTCGTCCACCAAGATGATGAGGAGGGGGAAGCCCCCCAGGCCAAGCACCCCGATCACCGCGAGAAAATTCGATTCCCCTTGCGAGAGGCCGAGCACAATGAGTCCTGCGCCGAGCAGGTAGAACACCGCGTTGGCGATCGTGTAGCCTGCGGTGGTCCCAACCCATGAATCCTTGGACGATCGGGCGAATCGGTTGTAATCCGAGATCAGCGGCCACCAAGAGACCGGCATCGCGATGACGAAATCGAGGGCCAGCAGGAGAGATGGCGTCCCCGCGAAGAGGGCGGGCGCGAACCGAGAGCCCGCGTCGGGTCCACGGACCACGAGGGCGACCGCGATCGCCGCGGTGGACGCGTACACGAACCAGACGGCGAAGCGCTCGAGCCAACCGCGCACGACCGTGAGCGGGCCGCCCAGGGCCAGTGCGGCGACGATGAGGCCGAAGACCAAGACGAACATCAAGGTCGTCCCGGGGCCGAAGATGCTCCCCAGGAGCGTTGTCGCCGCGATGCCCATCACGAGCAACTCGAACGCCGTCCAACCGAGGAGCTGAAACACGTTGAGGACGGTTGGGATGTACGAGCCGCGGCGGCCGAGGATGGGCCGGAGGCTCACCATCGTCGGGACGCCCGCGCGGCTCCCATGGCGGGCGGCTGCGGCC
>DASQXV010000177.1:0-7068 GCA_035639595.1 Thermoplasmata archaeon
GGGCCCGAAGAAGCGACTTCGCGCGGTTGATCTTGGGAATCCGAGACACCGCGGAGCGGGCCGTCGCGACCGGCCTCGACCTGGTGAACCGAGCAACGAACGAACTGCAACCCGTCGTCGAGCGGGCCGCGGCCGCGGTCCAGCCCGCGGCGCAACAGGTTGGCAAGGCCCTCAAGCCGATTAGCGACACGACCGCTCGCGCCGTGAATGACGTGGCCAAAGCGGTCCGTCCGGCGGCCCAGCGCACCGCCACGACGATTCGCCACGCCGCCACGTCGACCGCCGGCGCCGTCGCGCCCGCGGTCACGAAGGTGAAGGTGAAGTCGCAGGAAGCGGCGCGGCATCTGAAGGAAGCGGCGACCCGAAGGTTCGGATAGATTGATCCCGGCTCCCCGGGCAGGGTGGGCCCGAGGCCCATGGACGATCGTGCGGTCGCTCGTGCCGCACCGACCGTGTCGTGACTGAGGACGAGTTGACTCCGTAGGCTCCAGGCGGCACGAGCAGGGCCCGCGAAGCTTCCGGGGAATCCATCGAAACCGTCATCTACGCCCGCGGCCGTAGCGTGGCCGTGCGAGGGGACGATAGGGTCAGCGAATGGAGGATTCTCGCGGCCGTGCTGGCCGCAGTCTCGATCTCCGCGGGGATGGTTGCGGCGAGCGGACCGCGGAGCTTCGCGGCTCCCAGCGGCGCGCTGGTCGTGACGTTCAACGTCCAGGTCGATCCGGGGTCCGCCGACTACGTCCAACGGGCGGCCCGGGCCGCGATCGCGGGGAACCAGGACCTGATCCTCGTCATGAACACGCCCGGCGGCTTGCTCGCGAACATGGTCCAGATCATCGGCGCGGTGCAGGACGTCCAGGACCACGGACTCGCGGTGTACACGTACGTCCCGCCCGCGGCCTTCGCGGCGTCCGCCGGGAGTTACATTGCCCTGGCCTCGAACGCCGTCTACATGGGCAGCGGTTCCGTCATCGGGCCTTCGACGCCCTACATCCTGGGCGGGGACCCGTCCCAGGTGCAGCACGTCCAGAACTTCGCGACCGGGCTGATGCGATCCCTCGCCCAGGCCCACGGCTACAACGTCACCGCGGCCGTGAACATGGCACAGAACAACTCCGCATACACGGGCATGGAGGCCGCGGCGATCGGCCTCGTATCGGGGATGGCGGACAGCTTCCCGGCGTTCCTGGCCAAGGTCGGGCTCGGCGCAACCTCGCCCACCTCCTTTGACGAATCGTACTACGATCAGTTCCTGAGTTTCCTGAGCGATCCGACCGTCGACGGCCTGTTCATCCTCGTGGGGGTCATCGCCCTCGTCCTCGACCTCTTCCATCGGACGGTGTTCCTGACCGTGGTCGCGGCGATCATGATCGCGCTGGGCTTCCTGGGCGCGCAGATCATCGGCGCGTCCGTGGTCGGGCTGCTCATCCTCATCATCGCCGCGGCCCTCGTCATCCTCGAGGTGAAGGCGGGTCACGGCCTCTTCGCGGTCACGGGCATCGCCCTCGGCCTCGCGGGGACCTACCTCCTCGCGTACAACGTGCAATACTCGCCCGCTCCCTTCGGGGTCGAGCAGTACATCCTCCTCGGCGGCACGGGAGCCCTCCTCGTGGTCGGCTTCCTATACCTCACCCGGATCCGGCACGTCCTCATGGCCCAGCCGAAGCTCATCGACCCCGGGCGGATCGTGAACATGACGGGGCGTGCCGCGACGGACTTGGTGCCCGGCAAGGACGGCGTCGCGAACGTCGGCGCCGAGGACTTCACGGCCCAATCGGACCAGTTCATCCCGAAGGGCGCCCTGATCCGCGTCACCGGGTACGCGGACGGGAAAGTCCAGGTCACGCCCGTCGGGCTGTCGGATTCGGCGCCCTCGAAGTCGGGCGATGCTTCGACCGCGCCGCCGTCGACGCCATGAGCCCTCCCCTTCGCTAAAGCGGGGGCTTCCGGACTTTCAGGGTGACCTGGTCCGCGTCCACGGCCGTCACGACGATCGGGTCGCCGCGGGAAATGTCCTCCTCGGCCACGGCGCTCCAAGTCTCGTGTTCGACGTGGACGACGCCCTTGCCGGTCGCCTTCATCCCGACCAAGGCTCGTCCGGTCTTCCCGACGAGGGTCTCGCCAACGAAGTAGCGTTTCGTGATGATCTGGGTCGTCGTCTTCTGGAACGCGAGCGCCAAGCCGATTCCGATCAACACGATCACGGCGCCCGAGGCGATGTAGTCGTAGCGGGTCACCATCCATCCGTGGACGATCAGGAAGATGCCGAAGACGACGACGGCGAGGACGACGAGGACGGAGCGGATGCCGTACAGGAAGAGCCGGTCGAGGACGCTGGAGACGGGCTCGTCGGGAGCCTTACCGGTCATCCGCCTTCGCGCTGCCTCCCTCCGCCGAAGACAAGACGGCCCGGAACGGCCGGATCAGTTCCGTGAACTCGAGGGGCAGGATGAATTTCGTCGCGGGGCTCGTCCCGAGGGTCTTCAACGCATCGAGGTACTGCAGCATGAGCGTCTTCTGGTCGATGCCCTTCGCGGCCTCGAAGATCGTGGACAGCGCCTGGGCGTACCCTTGGGCGCTCAGGATGGCGGATTGGCGCGCGCCTTCCGCCCGGAGGATCGCGGACTGCTTGTCGCCCTCCGCGACCGTGACCGTGGCGGTCTTCTTGCCGTCCGCCTCCAGCACGACGGCGCGCCGGCTCCGCTCCGCGGACATCTGAAGGATCATCGCATCCTGGACGTTCTTCGGCGGCAGGATCTCCCGAATCTCGACGTTCGTCACCTTCACCCCCCAGCGGGTGGTGACCTCGTCCAGCTTCGTCCGCAGGGTCGCGTTGATCTCTTCGCGCTTCGAGAGGACCTCGTCCAGGATGATGTCGCCCACGACGGCCCGCAACGTGGTCGTGGCGATCCCCATCGCGGCGCCTTCGAAGTTGTTCACGCGGATCACGGAGTCGGCCGCGGTCGCGACCTTCAGGTACACGATGAAGTCGACGTCGACCGGGGCGTTGTCCTTCGTGATGCAGGTCTGGTGGGGGATCGTGAGGTACCGTTCCCGCAGGTCGACCTTCACCGGCCGGTCGATCCCCGGGATGACGACGACGATCCCCGGGCCCTTCTCCGCCTGGGCCTTCCCTAGTCGGAAGTTCACGATCCGCTCGTATTCCTTGACGACCCTCAGGCTCGCGAACAGGAAGATCAGGACGATGATCACGAAGACGAAGGCGCCGACGGCGATGCCCGCCAGCTCCACACCCTGAAACGCGGTCACGGTACCCAAGTCGAAGGTGCCCAGGAATCCCCCCATGTCGCTTCCCCGCGGTGGGGAAGCCCGCACGTCATCTTAAGACCATGCTCGGAATGCCGCGGGCTCCGAAGGCGCAGATTGAAACCTTTATCCCGCCTCCGCAGGTTCCCAGGGGTTCGTTGACCCCTGAGGACCGACTCCAGACCGTGCTCCGACGGACCGAAGAGGTCGTGACTCGGGACGAAGTGCGGTCCCTCCTCGATCGGACCTCGTCCCCGCGGGCCTATGTGGGCCTCGAGCCGTCCGGCCTGATGCACATCGGGACCGCCTTCGTGATCGGATCGAAAGTGGCGGACCTCGTCCGGGCGGGCTTCCATGTCATCATCTTCCTGGCGGACTGGCACGCGTACATCAACGACAAGCTCGGCGGGAACCTGGCGAACCTCCGGGCATGCGCGGAGTACTTCAAGGACGGGTTCCGGGCGGTCGGCGTGCCGGACTCCGTCGAGTACCTCTACGCGAACGAGTTCGTCCGCCATCCCGAGTACTGGCAGAACGTGATCCAGGTCTCGAAGGCCGCGACCGTCGCGCGGATCCGACGCGCCCTGTCGATCATGGGCCGGAGGGAGGAGGAGGCCGACCTCGACGCGTCGAAGCTCATCTATCCCGCGATGCAGGTCGCGGACATCCACTGGATGGACCTGGACCTCGCCCTCGGCGGCATGGACCAGCGGCACGCCCACATGCTGTACCGCGACATCGCGCCGAAGCTCGGCTGGAAGCCGGTCGTGGCCCTCCACACGCCGCTCCTGCCGGCCCTGGACGGGAGCGGGCGGATGGACCTCATCGCGGGCAAGATGTCCAAGTCAAAGCCGGACGGGAGCATCCTCCTGAACGACCCGCCCGCGGAGGTCGAGCGGAAGATTGGCAAGGCGTTCTGCCCCGCGAAGGAGACGAAGGGCAACCCGGTCCTCGAGACGGCCCGGCTCGTCCTGTTCCCGAAACACGGCGTCCTCCGGGTCCCGCGAGACCCGAAGTTCGGCGGGGACGTGGCCTACGAAAGCTTCGACGAGCTCGCGAAGGCGTACGCGGAGGGCGAGCTCCACCCGAGGGACCTGAAGGCCGGGGCCGCGGCGGGGCTCAACGAGGCCCTCCTGCCCGTCCGGAAGTACTTCGATGACCATCCGGAGAACCTGAGGGCGGTCCAGAAGATCCTCGCCCGGTGAGGCCGTGCGCCGGAATGACCAGGCGGCCCTCCTCGCGGGCCTCGCCGGGACCCTCCTCGCGATCAGCGGCTACACGGGCACGCGCTCCGTCGACCGGATGTTCAACGTCCTCGTCGGTTTCTTCGGCGCGAACCCGGTTTTCCGCGTCGTCGCCTTCATCTTCCTCGGGATCGCCTCCCTCGGCGGGTTCTCCGTCCTCTTCGGGGCGTACCTGATCTGGAAGGACCGCGTCCGGCTGGGCCGGATGTTCATCCTCGTGGGCTCGGGAGCTGGGTTCTTCTCCCTCCTCCTGCTCCTCCTGATCAACCTGCACCGAGAGGCGTACACCTTCCTCGAAAGTGTCCTCCCCGCTCTCCTGGGCGTCGCGATCGGCGTGGTCGCGCGGTTCCGGGCGGTCCCCAAGCCACTCCTTGACACGATCATACGGCCGTGACGGCCGCGACTTCGGGAGACCTCGTGTCTGGGACGCGACCTCGAATCGCCAGGAGGTATACGAATCCCACCAGGGCCAGGACGCCGAGGATGTAGAACGGCGCGGTCGATTCCAGGTCCGCCATGGAACGAAGGGCTTCCGCCAGGGTACCCGCGGCGAAGGAGCCGAGGGAGCCCCCGAGCAGTTGGAACCCGAAGATGACGCCGAAGGCGGCGCCTTGCAGCCTCCGGTGGCTGGATTCCGAGACGAAGGAGAAGAGGGCCGGGTAGGTGATGAAGACCGCGGAGCCGAAGGTCCAGAGGAAGGCCAGCGCGATGCCCGGTTGGGCCGTCGCGGCGGACACGAATGACGCCAGGGCGATGAAGGCGTAACAGGCTGTCAGGGTCCGAAGCCGTCCGAATCGACGGCTCACGCGGCCGAAGAAGAACGCGACGATGGTTCCCGCGAGGATCCAGATTGCGATGGACACCTCCGATGGCGTGTCCCCGAAGCCGAACTTGTGCTTCAGCAGCAAGGGGCCGAAGGTCGACAAGATGTTGAAGGCAGCACCGCTCAGGGCGAGCGGGAACAACCAGAGGCGGATGTCCTTGAGCATCGCGGCGTAGCCCCGCCTTGGAGGCGGCGCGTCAGGCCTCCCGGGCCGATGCCGTCGGACGAGCCACACGCTCACGCCCACGGCGGCCAGGTTGATGAGCCCCCACAGGAGGAAAGGGACCCTCCAGTCGAACGCAATCGCGATAATCGACGTCGTCGCCATCCCGAGGATCACGCCGGTGTCCCCGAACGCGGACTGGATTCCCATCGAATGGTCGAGGTCCGGACTCCGGAACTCCCGGCCGATCCACGCGATCCCGACGGGATGGTAGAAGCTCGCCCCGATCCGGGAGAGGGAGATGAGGGCCAGGAGCATCCAGAAGTTCGAGGACAAGGCGACGGAGGCGGAACCGAGTCCGAGGAGCGCGATGCCGACCGGGAGGAGCCTCGTCGGGTCTCGCCGGTCCGACATCGCGCCGAAGACGACCTGGAAGATCGCCGTCGTCAGGAGCGCCGCGCCGCTCAGTAGGCCCGTCTCCCACGGTCCGAACCGGAACGCGACTTGAAGCAGCGTGATCTGGCCCGCAAGGACCGTGATCGCTCCGTCGTTCGTCAGATGGTAGATCGAGTTCGCGAAGAGAACTCGGCGGCTCCCGGTCACGGCGTCGCGATAGCCTACGGACATGGCGTCAGGCTCGCCCGACCGCTAGCGACCTTCGCTCGGATCGGAGTTGACCGATTTCGGCCCACGGGGCGCGCATCAAATTCCGTCTTGTACTCCTTCACCTAGCCGATGCTTTCGTCTTGGGAACCCACGGGGGGGCTGGAACCCGGGAGGTCGTTCGAGGCATCGGGCTTCTTGTATCGAAAAATGATCCTTCCGTACACGCCGATCCATAGGCCGAGCGAGCCCGTTTCAATGAGCGCCGCCGCGACCGAGAGGGTGGGCACGGCCATCCTTTGATCAATGTAGCTTGGGGATCGTAGGAGGTCGTACGCAAGGGTGTTGAGGGTCGCAGAGACGTAGGCGAGCGCAAGGGCCGACCGACCGAGCCACCGGGTCACAGTCCCATCGAAACGTTCCGCGGTCCAATAGAGGTAGAGGCTCAGACCGGTCAGCACCACAAAGCCGGACACAATCCGGAAAAGCGTCCACGGATCGAGCCCCGAACCCGACCAGGAGTACGACCCTGAGGTGCTTAGGAACGCCAAGAAGAGCGCCTCGGCGTAGACCGCGAAGAGGATTGCAACCCGTTCGCGGTTCCACCGCGAGCCGACCCGCGTCCCGGATGGCCGACGCCCGGCTTCGAGGAGGAGGATCGCGAGAACCCCGAGGATCCCAGCTCCGGGCAGGACGCGTGCCAGGAGGAATTGAAGAGGTTCAACGGTGATGTAGGCCAACAGGATTCGCATGGTGAGCCCTCTATCGAAGGTCCAGATGGGAAAATACATCACGCTTGCCACGAGGCCGAGGACAAGGGCAACCAGGACCAGCCTCAAGCCGTGGAGTTCGAGACGCTTGCGCAACGGATCGCCCCAGGCGGGCGAGTAGAGGTTCGGCGCAAATAGCTTATGCTTAGCCGCGGACCATTGGCGATTCAGACGGGTGGGTCGGCAACTCCAAATAGG
>DASQXV010000178.1:0-6143 GCA_035639595.1 Thermoplasmata archaeon
CCAGGAGAAGGATGGCGAGCGTGATCAATGCGCCCAGCCTCAGTTGCGGCGCGAAACGCGAGTTCACCATGGTGGATCGTGGCCCCGATTGGCCAGACAGCGGGCTGTTGTCCCCGGGTTCCCGTCACGATATATTAGACGAAGGGCCCGGTTACCATGCGTGATAACGCAGGGCCACGGTACCCGGCAACCTTCATTATCACGGGCAAGGTACGCCACAGAGTTGACGGACATCCGGCTCGAGGCAATCTTCGCCCCACAATCCATCGCGGTGATCGGCGCCTCGCGGCATCCCGGGAAGATCGGCTATGAGATCCTGCGCAACCTGATCGTGAACGAGTACCAAGGGATCCTGTATCCCGTGAACCCGAATGCGACGAGCATCCACGGGATCCGCGCCTACCCCACCGTCGCGGACATCCCGGATCCCGTCGACCTTGCGGTGATCACGGTCCCTGCCGAATCCGCGGTCGAAGCCGCGGAAGCGTGCGGTCGGAAGGGCGTCCGGGGCCTCGTCGTGATCACGGCGGGCTTCCGCGAAGTCGGCGGGGCGGGCGTGGAGCGGGAGGCCCGCCTCCTCGACGTCTGCGCGCGGTACGGCCTCACGATGGTCGGCCCGAACTGCATGGGCGTGATCAACACCCATCCGGCCGTCCGCATGGACGCGACCTTCGCGCCCACCCCGCCCCTCCGCGGGGGCATCTCGCTCGTCACGCAGAGCGGGGCCCTCGGGATCGCGATCCTGGAGCACGCGAAGTCCCTCGGGGTCGGCTTCGCCAAGTTCTGCTCCCTGGGGAACAAGGCCCAGGTCAGCCTGAACGACCTCCTCGAGAGCTGGCGGACGGATGCGGACACGAAGACGATCCTCGCGTACATCGAGAACTTCGGGAACCCGAGCAATTTCGTCCGCGTGGCGCGGAAGACGACGAAGGAGAAGCCCGTCATCGCGGTGAAGTCCGGCCGCTCGGAGGCCGGGAGCCGGGCCGCGGCCTCCCACACGGGCTCCCTCGGCGGATCGGACCTCGCGGCGGAGGCCGTCTTCGCCCAGACGGGGGTACTGCGGGCGAACTCGACGGAGGAGCTGTTCGACCTCGCGATGGCCTTCTCCCTCCAGCCCCTTCCGGAGGGAAACCGGGTCGCCATCGTCTCGGACGCCGGCGGTCCGGCGATCATGTGCGTCGACGAGCTCGTGGCGCAAGGGATGCGCCTGGCGGACCTCTCCCCCGCGACCCGCGCGTCGATGCAACGCTGGGCCCCTCCGGAGGCCTCCCTGCGGAATCCGATCGACCTCACGCCGCAGGCCAGCCTCGACGACTATCGGCACGCGCTCGAAGCCGTCCTCGCGGACGACGCCGTGGACGCGGTCATCGCGATCTACGTGCCCCCGGTGCGGCCGGATGAGCTGGACGTCGCGCAGGCGGTGTGGGAGACTGCGAAGGAGCACCCGAAGCCGGTCCTGTGCAATTTCCTCGGTCGGGCCGTGGACAGCCCGGGGTTCGTCGAGCTCGTGGCCCACGGGGTCCCGTCCTACCTGTTCCCGGAGGCCGCGGCCCGGTCCCTCGCGGCGATGCACCGCTATGCGGAATACCGGAAGCGGGACGAAGGCGAGCTCCGCGCCTTCGACGTCGACCGGACCGCGGGAGAACGGATCTTGGCCCGGGCGCGGGAGGAGGGCCGCCGGCACCTCCGCGCCGACGACGCGAATGCGTTGCTCGAGGCCTACGGGATCCGAACCGCGGCCGCCCGCTTCGTGCCCCGCCTCGACGGGCTCCCGAAGGCCGCGGCTGCGATCCGCTATCCGGTCGTCCTGAAGGCCGTGGGCCCCGAGATCGTCCACAAGACGGAACAACAGGCGGTGCTCCTCGGGGTGCGGGACGAGAGGGCCCTAGTCGAAGGAGCGGCCCGGATCTCCCGTCGGCTCCAGGACGCCCGCCTCGCCCTCGAAGGGTTCCTGGTCCAAGAATTCGTCGAAGGGGGCAAGGAGGTCATCCTCGGCATGGTCCGAGACAAGGTGTACGGTCCCCTCCTCGCCTTCGGGCTCGGCGGGATCTACGTCGAGTACCTGAAGGACGTCGCCTTCGGCGTCCCGCCGCTCACGGACCGCGACGCGATGCGGATGATCGAGTCGATCCGGACATTCCCAGTCTTGCGGGGCGTCCGGGGCGAGGAGCCTCGAGACCTCGACGCGCTCCAGGAAGGAATCCTGCGGCTGGCCCAACTCGTCTCCGACCACCCTTCGATCGTGGAACTGGACCTGAATCCCGTGGTCGCCCTTCCGCGGGGCCAAGGATATCGGGCCGTCGATGCCCGAATCGTCCTCGCCCCCAACGGGAACGAGGACGGGACCGCGGCGTCGCCCTGACGCGCCGGGACCGCGGGCCTGGACCCTTCGTTCCATCGGCTGTGGAGGACACAACGCTTGTAGCCTGGGACGCCCATCCGGGGCCGGCGAGGGAGAGATGATCCAACTCGATGTCGACGTCCCGGATCGGCCAGGGGAGCTCGCGAAACTCGCCGCGATCCTGGGCGGAGCGCGGATCAACATCGACGCGATCAGCGCGGAGTCCGCCGGCGGCCGGTCCTACGTGAGCCTGATCGTGAACGAACCGGTGCAAGCCCGCGAGGCCCTCGTCAAGGGAGGCTACGGATGCTCCACGCGGACCGTGCTCGTCGTCCGCCTCGAGGACCGTCCCGGGGCGCTCGCGGACCTCGCCCAGAAGCTCGGCGACGCGGGCGTCGACATCCTGAGCGCGATCCACCTCGGGACCGTCGCGGGGCACGCCCAGCTCGCCCTCGGCGTCGACAACCTCGAGAAGGCGCGGTCCTTGGTCTGAACCGGTCCCCGCACGCGGTCGATCTCGGTGTCAGGGCGGATAACATCCCCGTGAACAGAAACGCTCAAGAACCCTTCCATTCCTATCTTCCACCAGTACGCGCGGGGAGAGGGGGCGCGAGATGAAAGAGGGTTCCGTGGAGGAGGCGATCCCGAGAGAAGGGCTTGGCGCCGGAGTCACGTTTTTCACGCGGCCAAGCCCTTCGAGTACCGTCCCCCGCATCGACTACGAACGGATCTTCGTCCTCGACGATGCCGGCGCGTTGATCGGCGAATACGTCCTGAGGGACGATTGCCCGCTCGAGTTCGAGGACCTGAGGCGCGGGATTCCCGCGGCCGGGCTGCGGCACCTCGTGACGTTCTTCCAGGGGGAATACGCCTTCACTCCCTTCCGCGTGGAGAACCTCTGGTTCGTCATCCTGACCCATGGGGTCCCGCGGATCGAGGAGCGCGGCTCCATCGGGACGCTCCTGGCCGCGATGCGGGTGCACCTGCCCTTGAGCCTGCCTACCGCGTATATGATGCATGAGTTGCAGATCCGCGAGCGAGCCCGAGAGTTGGACGGGCGCGAGACGGACCTGACCCGGCGCGAGGAGCGGGTCGCGCGCCTCGAGGCGGAATTGAAGGTCGCCGCGCGAAGGTTGAAGGAATGGGAGACCGAGGTGCAGACTCGGGAGATGCGACTCGCGACGCTCCGCGACTATGCGATCCAGATGCAGCGGGCGTTTCGGCGCTCGGCCTCTCCGTCGGACGCCGCCCCGTCGAAGGAAAGCGCGTCCAGCACCCGCGCGTCTGGCCCGTCGCCTCCCTGAATTGGCGCCGTCCGCCGGGCCCTTCTCACAATCGATAACCAAGGCCCGTCCCTTAAATAGAGTGCAACCCGCTCGATTCCGTCATCGACGAGGCGCGAGAGAATGCTCTCGCCAATCGATGTAGGCAGCGTATGCAAGGGGCAATCGAAGCCCTGGTGTCGGGCATCCTGATGCGAGGCCTCGGTCCGACCCTGGCCACCGTCCTGATGGCCGCCCCTTCTCGGAAGACCGTACGGGCGTTGCTGAAGAAGATCTACGTCCTCGACGAACGCGGCGAGATGGCGGGGGAGTACGTCCTCGATGCGGACTGTCCGATCGACTACTCCGACTTCCTGAAGGTCCTCCCTCCGGATGGAATCGGGGACCGCGACTCCCTGTTCGTCGGAGAGTACGTGTTCACCGCGTTCCAGAGCGGGAAGTTCGTGTTCGTCCTCCTGTCCCGGGGACACCTCGCGGCGGAAGATATCGATTGGACGGCGCTCATCCTGACCGCAGCGGACTCCCACCTGGCCCGCGGCGGGACGCTCCCCGGAGGACCGAGGGGCCCCGAGGCGAAGCCGGACGTCGAGCGGGCGCTCGCGGACCGGGAGGCCCGCCTCGCGGCGCAGGAGAAAGCGCTCGCGGAGCAAGAGGCCAAGCTCCGCGCGGACCTTGCAAACCTCCAGGGACGGCAGGAGGAGCTGAACCGTCAGAAGGAGCAGCTCACGGCCCTCGCGGACCAGGCCGCCCGGATGCGGGAGTCCGCGCCTCCTCGGGAATCCCAGGCATCGATCGACGCGCGACAGGCGCTCGAGCGGGAACGCCAGGAGCTGCTCAAGGAGAAGGAGAGCCTCCAGTCTCAGTACCGAGACGCGACCGCGAGGATCGCGAACCTCGAGAAGGAGACGAAGGACTTGGTCGCGGCCCTCGAGAACGAGCGTAAAGGAGCCGCGTCGAAGATGGCGGAAGCGGAAAAAACACGACGGGAGATCGAGTCTCGTGTTGCGGACCTCACCCAGCGCTTCGCGGAAATGGCGAAGGAGCGCCTCGCGGCATCCCACCGCCCGCCCGGAGGGTCCGACGAAATCCGCAAGGCGGTCGAAGGGGAGAAGGCGGAACTCGTCCAAGAGAGGAAATTCCTCCAGCGTCGCGCGATCGAGCTGCTCGACCGCGAGGAACGGGTCCGGGACCGGGAAAGCAAGACGGACGAGCGGGAACACGAACTCGCCCGGCGGACGGAAGAGCTGGCGGCGCGCGAGCAGGACGTCGCCCGGCAGACCGCGGTCCTCGCGACGGCGAAGCCCCCGGCGGTCGCGGGACGGGTCGAGGCGGACGAGGCCCGAAAGGACATCGAGCGCCGGGTGAAGATCATCCAGCAGAAGGCCTTGGAATTGCTCGACCGCGAGGAGAAACTCCGCCGGCGCGCCGCGGAACTCGAGGCGATGGAGGCGCGGCTCTCGGGCCGGGTGCCCGCGGATTGACGGTCCTCCCTGTGTAATCATGCAAGATAACCATCGGACGGCCCTTAAATACGACGCGAAGGCCTGGAATCACGTGATTCTCGGTGGGGAGAGAACCCTTCCACCGGAGGGCATCCGCCATGCGTCGGGACTGCGCCGCAGCGATCATCCTCCTCTTGGCGATTAGCTCCCTCCCCTTCGCCCTCGGGTCCACCGCGGTCGCGGATCCCGGTGTGACGGACAACCTGGATGGGACGTCCACCGCTCTCTGGAATTTCTCCACGCCGGGGAATTACACGCTCTCGAATGCGAGGATCGGAGGCGGCGTCGCCTCCTTGGCCGTGCAGTCCGGGTGGTGGAACAGCACGACGCAAGCGGACTTCTCGGGCCCAGATGCCGCGACGAACATCACCTGGACGGCATGGCCCGGGGACGTGGGGCTATCGACCACCTCGGGTCCCTCGACGGTCCTCACGCTGCAGCCCGGAGCGGCGGGAGAGGACGCATGGCTCGACCAAGCGATCCCCGCTGCGAACCACGGCGCGGACACGACCTTCATCGTCGACGGACGGAACCCGCAGTCCCGGCCCATCCTCCGATTCGATCTTTCGTCGCTCCCTTCGAATGTCGTGATCGATGACGCGACCCTCAGCCTCTACGAAAACGCGGGGATCAACAACAACGTGATCGCGAGGCTCCGTCTCGTGACCGCCGCGTGGGTGGAAGCCCAGGCGACCTGGACCAACCGACAGACGGGGATCCCGTGGGGCACCGCGGGAGGCGACTACAACGGGAAGATCATCGACCAAGTCACCCTCGATAACTCGGTCGGTTGGCGGAACTGGAACGCGACCGTCCTTGTGGACCTCTGGTACCGGAACCGAGTGCCGAACTACGGCCTGCTCCTGGAAGCCCCGGACCCCGGGCAAAACTCCGACAAGACGTTCTATTCTTCGGACTACGCGGTGAACGCGTCCCTGAGGCCGAAGCTGACGATCCGCTATCGGCCCGTCGGGGTCCTCGGGGACTACGTCTCGAAGGTCGGGGGCGACGGCATCT
>DASQXV010000179.1:0-3902 GCA_035639595.1 Thermoplasmata archaeon
GTACCTGCTCGGCCGCCATCGGCCCGACTTCCTGATCGTCGGAGAGCCGAGCGGCTGGGACGCGGTCACGATCGGCTACCGCGGGAGCCTCAGCCTCGTCCTCCGAGTCGACGGAGAGCGGTCCCACCTGTCCGCCCCGGAGAAGACGACCGTCGAGCGGGGCCTGTCGATCGCACGCCTGCTCGAGGATTTCTGCCGGGAGCGGCAGGGGAAGAGTGCCTTCGCCTCGCCGACGATGAAGGTCCACACGATCAACACGAGTCGGACCGGCGACCGCGAGGAGGTCGAGATTGGCCTGAACGTTCGGGTTCCGCCGAGCCTGGCGACGGACGAGGTCGTGGCCTTCCTGGACGATCACCGGGAGGGAGCCTCCTATCGGGTCATCGATCGATCCGAGGCGGTGGAGGTCGATCCCCACAACGCGGTCGTACGTGCGCTCACCGCCGGGATCCGGCGGGAGGGCGCTAGGCCCCGGCTGCTCCGGAAACTCGGGACCTCGGACCTCAACTTGGCGGCGCCGGCATGGGGGTGTCCCTCCGCCGCGTACGGCCCCGGAGACTCCCATCTCGACCACACGAATCGGGAGTCGCTAGAGATCCGAGACCTTCGGCGGTCCGTCGAGATTCTCCATCACGCCTTCTCGGGCCTTGGCCGGACGCCCCCGCAGACCCTGCGATCCCTGAGTCCGGCCTAAGCCGCGAGGGCCTTCCACATCAGCGGCAGGCTCACATCGTACCGATAGGAGATGTTCGAGTGCGTGTCGTCGAACTCCTGGTAGACGTGCCGGATTCGCCGTTCGCTGAGTTTCGCGTGCAAGACTCTCGACCCCCAGATCAGATTGTACTGGTCCTTCGTCCCGCAGTCGATGTACACGAGTCGCATCCGTCGGAGCCGCGGGGCGTAGCGGTCAATCATGGTCACGGGATCCCATCGCCGCCATCGGGCCCACACCTCGGGCCGCCACTCTCCCGTGTCGAGGTCGAACGGGAAGTCGGTCCCCAGCTCCTTCGACCGCGGACTCGGCGAGTAATGGGCGGCCATGCCGATCGTGTTCAGGACCGGATAGAGCTCCTCTCGTCGCCGGTTGGGTTGCCGCCAGAACCATTGGAGCCATCGCGCGGGCCCGCCGTGCTCGCGGAACGCCGCGAGGGCCTTCGGGAAATCCATGATGTAGCAGTATTCGAAGAGCGCGTCCCCCGAGTGGTCCGCCAAGGCCGACCACGTGTCCGGATGGAGCATCCCTTGGACGATGGAGCCGTAGCCGCCCGAGGACTTCCCCCAAATCCCACGGCGGGACACCGGGTACCGCGACTCGACGAAGGGCACAATTTCCTTCCGTAGATAATCGTCGTAGGGGCCCGTCGCGGTCGAATTGATGTACTGATTGCCCCCGACCTTCGTGAAGCAATCGACGAGGGGGACGATCATCGGGCCCATCTTCCCGGTGCGCATCAGGCGGTCGAGCCGCGCCTTCAGGTCCTCGCCGAGCGGATCGATTCCCAAGAGCGACTTCCCGGTGCCCGTGTACCCCACGATCCCGTACGCGGCGGGATAACGTTTCTTCGCATCGTACTTCGGAGGAAGGTAGATTGCCACGTCCCGGCGGGTCGGATCGCCGAGGGGGTTTCCCTTGAGCACGGTCGAATCGAACGTTTCGATCACGACTTCGCCTCCGGCCATGATGATCCTCACAGGGACAGCGACACAGAGGCCATCAACCTTCCAGCCTCGACCGAGTGGGACAGCCGCAGGCCCGTTGACTCGAATGAACGAGACCGAGTCCGAATGCCGACGAGCCAGAGGCCTAATTCTCCATTTCGAAAACCGTCTCGCGGACGTTAAATACCCATTGGGCCACGCGGCAGCTTCAGGAGCGCCCGCGCATGTATCCCAGGCCCGCCGCGCGCACGTTGGTCCGTCGAACGATTTTGCTCTCCATCGTGACGACCTTGCTTGCGGCCTCCGTCCTGGGCGCCCTCGCGCCGTCGGCCGCCGCGGCGCCCGCCGCTCCGTACTTCGGGCCGAACGTCCAAGTGGACCAGGGGCCCGGGTACCAAGGTGGTCAGCCTTCGCTCGTCGTCGGCAGTGACGGGGTCCAGTACCTGGCCTATTCCGGCTGGGGCGGGCCGACCACGGGCACGGATGTCTTCTTCACGAAGTCGACGAATGGCCGGACCTGGAGCGTCCCGGTCCGTGTGAACGATGACACCGGAGGGGCTGCCCAGACGGAACCCGTCCTCACGCTCGATTCATCGAACAACATCTACATCGCCTGGACGGATGGACGCGGTGGAAACAACGATGTGTACTTCTCGAAGTCCACGACGGGCGGAGCCAGCTTCGCCCCGAATGTCCTCGTGAACAGCGATGTCACGACGAACGCACAAACGGAGCCTTCCATCGCAGTGGATCCGGTGGATAACCACCTCATCCACGCGGTGTGGACGGACAACCGGAATGCCGCCACCACGGGCCCCGACATCTACTATATCAACTCCACCAACGGCGGCCAGAGCTTCACCCCGCCGAGCGTCAGACTGAACACGGATCCTGGTGCGGCGGAGCAGGGGTCACCCGCAATCGCGGTGGCCCCCGACCGGTCGGTCGATGTCGTCTGGAGGGACCCGAGCAATAGCGGTAAGGGACCCGACATCTACTTGCTCAAATCGGTCACCCGCGGAGCCAGCTGGGGGACGAGGGTCATCGTGAACCGCGACGGGGGAAACGCGGCGCAACAGGAGCCGGCCATCGCCGTGAACGCGACGGGAGCCATCTTCGTCGCCTTCACCGATAGCCAGTTCGCGAGCACCGCCCCGGACATCAGCGCGACCGTGTCGACGGACGGAGGCGCATCCTTCCCTGTCGCGGTGAAGGTGAACGATGACACGGGCGCTGTCCAGCAGGCCCAGCCCAGCCTTGCATTGGTCGGGAACAGGGTCCAGATCGCCTGGTCGGACTACCGGACCGGGGGAGCCTATCCGTACGCGATCTACACCTCCTCCTCGGCCGACGGCCTCTCGTGGTCACCCAACGTGCGTGTCAACGGCGACACGGGGAGGAACTTCGAAGCCAACCCGTCGGTCGGGCTCGATGCGGCGGGTGATGTTTTCGTCGCCTGGGCCAGCTGGAGCGTCGTGTCTCTGTTCCCCTTCCCGATTTTGCAGCAGGCGCTCCTCGCGTCCACCCTGGATGTCGTCGCGCCCGCGGCAAACGCCGGCCCGGCGACCTCAGTCGATCAAGGAGCCGCGGCGACGTTCGACGGCAGCGGTTCCTCGGACAACCTCGGAATCGCCTCATCCGTCTGGGACTTCGGGGACGGTTCGACCGCGACCGGGTCGGCCGCGACGCACAGCTATGCCGACGCGGGCACCTACACGGCCACTCTCACCGTCTGGGACTACTCCGGCAACATGGCGACGGCGACCCGGGCAATCACGGTGCGAGATACCGCCGCGCCCGTGCCCCGCGGCGGTGGCGACCGCACGGTCGATGAGGGCCAGGCCCTGTTCTTCGACGGCTCCGCCTCGGGCGACAACGTCGGGGTCACGAGTTACCTCTGGGACTTCGGCGATGGTGCCACCGCGACGACCGCCACGGCGAACCACGTCTACGCGAAGCCGGGGAGCTACACCGCCAAGCTGACGGTGACCGACGCGGCCGGGAACACGGCCTCGAGTACCTTCATCGTGACGGTCCGCTCCAGCGTGCTCCTCACCTACATCGAGGTGCTCGGAGCGGTCGTCGGCCTCCTGGCCATCCTCGCGGGACTCCTCACATGGATGCTCCTGGGGATGCGCAAGAAGGAACGAGAGCCAGCTGGTGCGACGTCGCCCATGGGGAATCCGACACCTCCGCCGCCGAGGGACTCTGACCCGTTGGAAATGTCCCTCCCGCCGAGGAGT
>DASQXV010000180.1:0-2591 GCA_035639595.1 Thermoplasmata archaeon
GCGATCCCGAAGAACCCGGAGGGCGGCATGGGCAACGTGACCGCGTGGGACACGACCTTGGGATGGCGCTTTCCGAACCCGAGACTCAAGGCGCAATACGGGAACGACTCCATGGGGGAGACCGCGGAGAACCTGCGGCCCGCATATCCGCAGATCACCCGCGAGGATCAGGATCGGTTCGCCCTCGAGAGCCACCGTCGCGCGATCGCCGCCATGGAATCGGGGAAGTTCGCGGATGAGATCGTCCCGGTCCCGATCCCCCAGAAGGGAGGGGGGACGAGCCTCGCCTCGCGGGATGAGCCCCCGCGACCCGACACCTCCCTGGAGGCCCTGGCCAGGCTCCCCTCGGTCTTCCGGGAGGGCGGGACCGTGACCGCTGGGAATGCCAGCGGCATCACGGATGGAGCGGCTGCGGTCCTGATGATGAACGACGGGAAGGCCCGGGAGCTAGGTCTCTCGCCGCTCGTCCGGATCGTGTCCTCCGCGGCTGCGGGCGTCGAACCGCGTACGATGGGCCTCGGGCCGGTCCCCGCGACCCGGAAGGCCCTCGCCCGCGCCGGCCTCCAGGCGAAGGACCTCCGCCTGGTCGAATTGAACGAGGCCTTCGCGATCCAGGCGCTCGCGGTCATGTGGGACCTGGGCCTCCCGCACGAGATCACGAACGTCAACGGAGGCGCGATCGCCCTCGGCCATCCGCTCGGGTGCTCCGGAGCTCGCATCGTGTGCACCTTGGTCCACGAGATGCGCCGTCGGGCGCCCCGGGAGCCCCGCCCGTACTACGGCCTCGCGACCCTCTGCGTCGGGGTGGGGCAGGGCGAGGCGACGATCGTCGAATGGGTCGGGGGCTGACGACGAGACTCCGGCTCATCCGGAGGAGGGCGTGCCGCCTTCGAGGAAGGCCTTCAAGGCGTCGAGGGCCCGCTGCCAGATGCCGTCCCAGTCCCCTTGGACGGGAAGGGGGGACCGATGGATCAGGCGGACGAAGGTCTGCGGACCCTTCGGGGCGAGTTCGTACGCGACGGTCGTCTCGAGCGGATCGCCCTCCCTCGGGATCGGCCACATGAAGGACAGCTTGCCCGGCCCGTCGATCGCGGTGATCGTGCCCTCGACGCGCCCTTCGGGCAGGGTGCCCTCGTACCGGCCCCCGAACTCGGGCTCGATCCGGACCTCGGAGGCCCACCATTGGCCCACCTTCTCCGGGGTCGTGAGGGCCGCGAAGACGAGCGGGATGGGCGCCCGCACGGTCAGCCTGAGGTCTGCCAGGACGACGGGGTGGGGCGCCGGCGCGAGCTTCTTGGTCGGCGCGCTGGAGGGAGGGGCGGCCATGGTCGCGGGCATTCGCCTCCGGGCCTTAATGATGCGGGCGCCCATTTTCACAGCGGATTCTTGCACCGGGCGCACACGAGGCGGCAGTCCTTCTTGCACTCAAGGCAGGTGCCGTGGAGGAACCGCTCCCGGATCGGGGCGTGGTGGCAATCGCTGACTGCGACGACCATGTGGCCGCAGTAGTCGCACAGGTGCTGGACCGGCTTCTTCCCGGCGACGTACCGCTGGTACGCCATGAGGATCAGGAGGATCAGGACAAGCGCGCCGATGATCAGGGCGACCATCCAGCACTGGAGGCTCCCCTCCGTCTGGAAGGGGGCCGCGGCCCCGGGGTCGGGCACGGGACCCCATGCCGCCTCCCCGTTCAAAAAAGCATGGGTGGGAAAGGGCCACGGTTAGACGAGGGCCGAACAAACACCGCGGTCCTATATCCCCGTGCGCGCCTGCCGGAGGAGAAAGGGTGGGACGATGATCCTGACGACCCGAGCGATGGGACTCCTGCTCGCGATCGCCTTGGCGACCGGCGGAGCGGCGTGGGGCGTGCACACGTTCCTTTCTCCCGCCTCCGCCTCGGGGTCGGATTACGGCCTGGACACGGACGGAAACGGCAAGTTCGAGTGGCTCGTCGTCGAGGCGGACGTGAATCTCCCCAAGGCGGGCACGTGGGACATCAATGCGGACCTCTCGACGCCGGTGCCGCCTCCCTCGGACGCCTGCGGTTTCTACGGCAAGCCTCTGCCGGTGCCCATGGTCCGCGCGAGCGGCGGATACGGTCCGATCGCCTGGGTCTCTGAGCGATACTTCTTCCCCGGCGGAGGGCAGACGGTCCGCATGGCCTTCGCGGGAGCCGATATCGCTCGGGCCGGCGTCGACGGACCGTACGCGGTCCACGCCTTCCTCTCCCTGGGCGGCTTCCCCTACCCTGGCCTGGAGAGGCCGGAGCCGATCCCGCCGCCCGGCGATGTCCTCGAATGGAACTACACGACCCAGGCCTATTCCGTGGGCGCCTTCGACCCGCCCTTCCGGGCCGCCTACTTCCCCGGCCCCCATTCGGATCGGGCGATGGACGTCGACGCGGACGGACTTGCGGATGTCCTGCAGTTTACCGCGGACGTCCACGTGAACAAGGCGGGCAACTACGGCGTCTCCGGGACGCTCTTCGAGGGGAATGGAACGGATGTCGTCCATATGATCGCGTACGGATCCCGCCAGGTTCATCTCGACGTCGGCGACACCTCTGCGTCCCTCGGGTTCCGGGGCGACCA